>JAIQFL010000013.1 GCA_020073365.1 Terriglobia bacterium
GTACTCTTCACCAAGACGTACGGCCGCGTGCTCGCACCGGGCATAAGCGCCCTCGATCCCGGCCTACCTGAAGACGTCGCGGCACGCAGCGGGGTCAGCAGCGCTTGGCGCTGCTTCGAGCGGAACCTTGATGATTTCATTCAGGCCCAATTGACCGCTCCGTGAAACTTGACCGGTTTGTGAACTTTTTGGCCCCCAAGTGGATCTAGAGGCGGACCCTCTGTAACGTGACGGTAGTATCGGCTGGAATCCCAATCACGGGATCACCCCGTAAGTAGCCGAGCGAGGCCAGAAACAAATCGATCTGCCGGAGCACCAGCGTTTGCCAAGGCGAGCTGTCGCTGCGGTTGAAAAACGCGTGCCTCTGACCCTCAGCGGTATAGAATTCGGCGCGGGTTCCGGCGGCAATCAATTGCCGGGCGAAATCGCGCGCCTTATCCTGGAACGGGTCCTCGGTTCCGAAAAACAGGATTGCGGGAGGGCCACCCTTGGTTACCTTCCAACTTGTGATGAACGCGCCGAGCGGACCTTCGGCGGCCTGCCTTTGTTCCGGCGTCAGGCGGCTGCGGTCGTCCGAGAAACCGAATGCCGGGTTGATGAGCACCAGGGCGTCCGGTTTGGACGAGATGGAACCGTCTTCATCATCCGGCTCGAACGTGGTGTTGTATGCGGCAAAGGCGGCGATGCTGCCGCCCGATGAGCCGCCGCCGGCAATCAGGCGCCCCGCATCGATCCCCAGATGCCGCTCATTCACACGCAACCAACGGATGGCGCTTTTACCGTCTTCGACGCAGCGCCCGGAGGCGTGTGGTAGACGCTTTCGATGCGGTACTCCGCCGAGGCCGCGACCAAGCCGCGAGTGGCGAAGTATTCCGACGTTGTTGCGAACTGCGCTGGACTGCCGGTGGCGCAGCCGCCACCAAAGAAGAAGACGATCGCGGGCCGCCGGTCGGCTGCCTTCCAGTCCGACGGAAAGTAGAGATTGATTTTCAGATCGCCCTGCGGTGTCGCCTTGTAGACGACCAGAGCTTTGTTGCCGATGGGATGGAGATCAGCCTCGATCGGCCTCAGTGCGGCGCCGACTGCGCCGACCAGGAACAGGAATGCAAAAACGAATCGGAGAGAGCGCATGGTTTCCTCGCTTATCATCCCTCATGGCAGGTGCGCGGACAACGGCTGGTTGATCCCGCACACGTGGGCGCCCTTGAACAGCACGAACACGCGTGCCACGTTGTAGAATTCTCTTTGGCTTATGAAACTCGCAATCACACTGGCCGTACTCGCGGGTCTGTGCGGTCCGGCTTTCGCGCAGGCGCCCGCCAAAGAGCGCATGGTGATCGTCATCAGCCTCGACGGCTTTCCCGCCTATTCCCTGGACGACCCGAAGCTTCCGATTCCTGCGCTGCGCCGGCTGATGCAGAATGGCGCGAGCGCACGGATGGCTACCGTGAATCCGACCGTGACGTGGCCTAACCACACCACCATGGTGACCGGCGTCCGCGCGGATGAGCACGGCCTGCTGGCTAACGGAACCATCTTGCAGACTGGCGCATGGCCGCCGGTGAAAGTGGAGCCGATGATTGGGGAGGAGAAGATGGTCCACGTCCCCACGGTCTACGACTCGGCCTACAAAGCCGGGCTCACCACTGCGCAGGTGGACTGGGTGGCCATCAACCAGGCGCCTACGATCACCTGGGCGTTCACCGAATGGACGTCGGCAGAGGGGCCTGTGGAGCGCGAAATGATTGGCAAGGGAGTGATCGCCGCCTCGGATATCGAAGGCTTTGAGAAGTCCAACATCCTGTTCCGCGACCAGATCTGGACCAAAGCCGCAGTGCACCTGATCCGCGAGCACAAGCCCAACCTGCTGCTGTTCCACCTGCTTTCGCTCGATTCGGTGCACCACCAGTTCGGGCCGAAGACCCTGGCCGCCACTGCCGCGATCGCCTTTCTGGATAGCTGCGTGGAACACATGGTGGAAGCGGTTCGCGCGGCCGGAATGGGCGCACGCACCACCTTCATCGTGGTTTCGGACCACGGCTTCAAACGGTACACGAGGCAGATTCGTCCTGCGGTGGCCTTGGCGGCAGCGGGCCTCTCCGGCAAGGCGTACGTGCTCTCCGAAGGCGGCACGGCGTACGTCTACTTCGACAAATCCCAGGCCGCGGAACTGACCCCCAAAGTGATTCAGGCGCTCGCAGGCGTCGAAGGCATCGACAAGGTCATCGGTCCGGATGGGTTTCGGGCGCTGGGCCTGCCGCAACCCGACCGGGAGCCACAGATGTACCAACTGCTTCTCACCGCCAAAGACGGCTACTCCTTCTCGGGAGCCGCCGGGGGCCCGGTGACGGCCGCGGTTCCCCAGCAAGGCGGCAGTCACGGATACCTGGCCAGCGACCCGGAAATGGACGCGATCTTCATCGCCAGCGGCTACGGAGTGCGCGGCGGCGCGAAACTGGACAAGGTGGCCAATATAGACATCGCCCCGACTATCGCGAAACTGCTGGGTGTTGCGTTGCCGGCGGCCAAAGGGAAGGCGATCCCGCTGGAATAAGAGCGGGAGCAGGTTGGGGAGGTTGACTGCCTTAACGGACTTCTTGACCATGCCTCTTGCGAACTTCCGTTTCTACGCGGAACTCAACGACTTTCTACCGCCGGAGCGCCGTTTCCAGGAGTTCGCCCATGGCTTCCTGGATGTCGCCACCGTCAAGGACCGCATCGAGTCATTCGGCGTGCCCCACACGGAGGTCGATCTCATCCTGGTCAATGGACAATCGGTGGATTTCGCCTACCGGGTTCAGGACGGCGACCGGATCAGTGTTTACCCGGTCTTCGAGGCGTTCGACATCGCCGGACTGACCCGATTGCGGCCGGAACCGCTCCGTGATACACGGTTCGTCCTCGATGTGCACCTCGGCCGCCTAGCCGCCTACCTGCGGATGTTGGGATTTGACACTCTCTACCAGAACCATTGCGCCGACGAGCGCCTGGCGGAGATCTCACGCCACGAGCGCCGGATTCTGTTGACGCGCGATGTGGGTCTCCTCAAACGCGGCTCCGTGACGCACGGGTACTACCTCCGGGCAACCCAACCGCGGCAGCAGCTCGCGGAAGTGGTCGGGCGTTTTGATTTGGGGCGCATGGCAAAACCCTTCTCGCGCTGTCTGCGATGCAACACGCTGCTGGAGCAGGCAGACAAAGACCAGGTGCGCCATCAGCTTCCTGCCCAGATTGCCCTCCTGCACGATGAGTTCCTGCGCTGCCCGGATTGCGGCCGCGCTTACTGGAAGGGCGGACACTTCCGTCGCATGCGGCAATGGATCGATGCTAGCATCCACGCGCCGGCTGTGGCCCGTTAATCCATCGTTGAGCGAGGCCCTGCTGCTTGACCGGCAAGAACCCGGTGCGCTCATTTGCATCGAATTCGGGGATGCCTGGGCCTGTGCTATTGACATTCTATAGGAATGGCTTTACGCTTCATATAGAATTACTATACGAGGGGATCTCATGTCGCTGTTCACCCGGCTTTCTCATCTGAAACGGTATCTCTTCCAGAAGGAACGCGTGGAAGAAGACCTCGACCGTGAAATCCGCGCCTACGTCGAACTGCTCACGGACGAGAAGATCCGTGCCGGGATGAATCCCAAGAAGGCGCGTCGCACGGCGCTGATCGATACTGGCGGCGTCGAGCTTGTGAAGGAACAGGTCCGCGACGTCCGCGCCCTGGCATGGCTGGATTCGCTGTGGCAGGATACGCGCTACGCAGTTCGCAACTTGCGGAAGAACCTCGGCTTCACGTCCGTAGCTGTGCTGTCCCTGGCTCTCGGAATCGGCGCCAACGCCACGATTTTCTCGGTGTTCTACGGCGTCTTGCTCCGGCCGCTTCCCTATCGGAATCCGGAGCGGCTGGTCTCCGTGGGAAGGGTCGCGCCAGGCGAGCACGTGGGCGGCGTCATGACGCCCGAGTTGGTGGCATGGCGCGCCGGCAATCGGGCTTTCGAGGGCCTGGCAGCCTGGGATGATGAGCATCTGAACCTGACCGGAGCCGGCACGCCCGAGCGCATCGCCACAGCCTCCGTCACCTCGAATTTCCTGGACGTTTTGGGCGTTCAGCCGACCCTGGGACGCGGCTTTGCGGCCGAGGACGGCCATCCCGGCGCCCCGGGAGCTATTCTTCTGGTGCCCGATTTCTGGCGCAGGCACTTCAATTCCGACCCGACCGTGGTGGGCCGCATCGTCCTGCTGAATGACGTACCCTCCGCCGTACTGGGAGTGCTTCCGGACAGCTTCCGGTTTCCGGGCGACCTTCGTCTTGACGCCCTGGTGGCTTCGCGCTTGCCGGCCCAACCGGATTGGAAAGCGAACCTGGTCGAGGGGTTCAACGCCATCGGCCGATTGCGGGCTGGCGTAGGCGCCGGGCAGGCCGCATCCGACCTGGCAGCCATCAGCTCCAGCGAAGCGGCGCAGGGATTTATCGAGCTGTTCGGCGGAAAAAGCTCCACGGTGCAAGTGGTTCCGCTGCACCAGCGGTTGGTGGGCAACACCCGCCCGGCGCTCGCCATGCTGCTGGGCGCCGTGTTCCTCCTGCTGCTGATCGCCTGCGTCAACGTCGCCAGCCTGCAACTGGGCCGTGCGGCCGTCCGCGCCCGCGAAATCGGACTGCGCGCGGCCTTGGGAGCCAGCCGCGGCCGCCTGGCGCGGTTGCTCGTAATCGAGAATCTGGTGCTCGCGATATTTGCAGGGCTGGCCGGTCTCCTGGTGGCTTCGGTCCTGGTGGACCTGCTGGCGGTCTCGTCCGGCCTTCCGTTGCGCGATCCACGCGATTTGCAGGTGGGCTGGGTCTTGGGAAGTGCCGCGTTTGCGTTGTCCACGGCGGCTGGCTTGCTGATCGGGCTGGTACCGGCAGTGCTTGCCCCCAGGCTGAATCTCAACGAGGTCTTGAAGAGCGGCGCGCTTTCGGTGATGGGTGGCCGGGGAGCCTGGGTGCGGTCCGCGCTAGTGCTGAGCCAGGTGGCGCTGGCGCTGGTTCTGTTGATCGGCTCGGGCCTGTTGCTACGCAGCCTGGGGGCGGTTCTGGCGGTGGACCCGGGCTTTCGGCCCGAGGGCGTTTTGACGGCTGGAGTGCGGCTGCCGGATTCGCGCTACGGCTCGGATCCGCAGCAGCACGCCTTCGTGCAATCGCTGGTGGAGCGCGTGAGCGCATTCCCCGGCGTGGAGACGGTGGCGGTCACGAATGGGCTCCCGCTGGCGGGCTACTCATTCGTGAGCGCCCTCCGCGCGGAGGGACAGCCGGTTCCCCAACGGGGCCGAGAACCTCACGCTCCTACCGTGTGTGTGACCACGGACTATTTCCGCGCGATGGGCATTCCTCTCGAAGCCGGCCGGCCCTTCGAGACCCGGGACACGGCCACCTCGCCGCCGGTTGCCATCGTGAACGTCCGGTTCGCCCAGAAGTTCTTTCACGCCGCGAACGTGGTTGGCAAACACGTGCAGTGGTTCCAACTGGGCGACAACGCTCCCTGGACCACCATTGTGGGAGTGGTGGGGAATGTCCGCCAGGATGGAGCCGAGGCGCCACCCACCGCCGAATTGTACGTACCCGAGTCGCAGAGGCCCGGGCGGAACCTCCACCTCGCGATCCGCAGCAGGAACCATCCTCTGGCACTGGCCAGGGGTCTGCGGTCCGCGGTCTGGTCGATTGACAAGGATCTGCCTGTGGACGACATCGCCACCATGGAAGAACGTATGTCGAGGTCCGGAGCCGGGCGTACCTTGGAGACGCTGCTGCTCACTTCGTTCGCCGTGCTGGCGTTGCTGCTGGCGGCTGTCGGCATATATGGCGTGGTTTCCGAAGTGGTGAACCAGCGCACCCGCGAAATCGGGCTGCGCATGGCGCTGGGCGCTCAGGCGCCGGATGTGCTGCGCATGGTCATGCGGCGTGGCCTGGGGTTGGCGGTCGCGGGCATCGCCATCGGCGGGGGGGCGGGACGATACCTGTCGAAGTACCTGGCGTCGCTGCTATTTGGCGTGAAGCCCACAGATGTGGGAAGCCTGGCCGGCGCTGCCGTAGTCCTGCTGGGCGTGGTGCTGCTCGCGGGATACCTGCCGGCCCGGCGCGCCTCGAGGATCGATCCGGTGGCGGCGCTACGGTCGGAATGACGTGAAAAGAGGGTCGGACAGGCGGTTCCGCCTGTCGGTTCCGCCTGCCCACTTACTGGCCAGGGGCTGCCATTTGACCTCAGTCGCTGCGCCCCGTTCGGCCATGCTGGGAGTTCTCACTCCTGTCTGTCTGGTTGCCGGCAAATCGCACCTCCGTGACCTTCTCCGAAGTTCTCCAAAGATGACGATTGGTAATTCGGAGAATTCGGTGTAAGATGATGTGACTCTCCTGAGGATTCACAATACTCGAGGAAACGCAAAATGGCGACTAAGAAAAAGCCGGCAAAGAAAGCAGCAAAGAAGGCGGTAAAGAAGGCCGCGAAGAAGGCCGTCAAGCCTGCGGCCAAGAAGGTCGCGAAGAAGGCACCCCAGAAGGCGGTCAAGAAGGCGGTTCAGAAACCGGCGCCCAAGCCGGCGCCAAAACCGAAACCGAAACCGAAACCTAAACCGAAACCGAGTCCGAATCCGCCCTCGGCTCCACCCCCCCAGCCTCCTCCTCCGCCGGAGGTTCCGCCCACCGAGCAACCGCCGTCGGGCGGCTCTGCCGGAGACGGCGGCCAGTCGCAGAGCTAGTAGAGAGACAACGGGGCTCCGGCAGCCGGAGCCGAGCTATCATGGTCGCTGATGCGGATCGTGGTGCTGGTCGGGCTGCCGGGCTCGGGGAAGTCCACATATCTGGAGCGGAAGTACGCGGTCGGATTGTCGTCGGACACCCTTCGCCGATGGTTGGCGGATGATGAGACCGACCAGACGATTCACGACCGCGTGTTCCAGACCTTGCGTTACGTGTTACGGCAGCGTCTGGCCCTCGGCCGGCCGGTGACGTACATCGACGCCACCAATCTCACGCCGCAGGATCGCGCTCCCTATATCGGGATAGGAAGATCCTACGGTTGCGAAGTGGAGGCGGTATTTTTCGATCTGCCACTGGAAGTATGCCGGGAGCGCAACGCGCAGCGTGGCCGGGTGGTGCCTGACGACGCGCTGGCCAGGATGGCCGCGAAGCTGGTGCCGCCGAGCGCGTCCGAGGGGTTCTCACGCATCGCCGTTCTTACCGAGTCGCATCCCTGAAGCGGCACAGGCATTCTTGGCTGTGTGGCTCTCCTGTGCTGCTGTCCCCAAAATTCCACACAGGCGGGAATGCCCGTGCCACCTGGATAGCCTTTATCGCTAAAAGGCGGCGAATTTCAGTGGACGGCGGGTTGCGCGGGATGTCAGAATGTGAACATGCGGGACACCGTAATTCTCATAGCCAGCGGGGACCTGCGCCTCTCCGCCAACCAGAAATGCTGGCCGGCCCAGGCGCGGGTCGAGGAAGCCGTCATGAACGCCATCCGCCGGCAGGGGCATGACGTCCGGCGAGGCCATCCCTGTGACCCGGCCAAAGGCCACGGATTCATCGATAGTCAGAAGCACGGGATGGAGGTTTTCCGCCAGATTCCGCCCGCGGCTCCCCTGGTAGTGGTAGAGGCTGTTTGGCAATACAGCCACCACATTCTGCATGGACTCTATACCCACGAAGGACCCATTCTGACGGTGGCCAACTGGAGCGGAGAGTGGCCCGGATTGGTCGGGCTGCTCAACCTCAACGCTTCTATGACCAAGGCTGGAGTCGCTTACAGTTCGCTGTGGAGCGAGGATTTCACGGACGAGTTTTTCCTGAACGGTTTGCGGCGTTGGCTGGCGGGTGAAACCCTTCAACACGACCTCAGCCATGTGCATCCGCTGCGGGAGTTCCGCCTGCCCGCGAAGGCGGAGGAGGTGGGCTCGCGGCTGGCCCGGGAGCTGCGGCGCAACAAGGCCATCCTGGGGGTGTTCGACGAAGGCTGCATGGGGATGTATAACGCCATCATCCCGGATGAGCTCCTGCACCCCACGGGCGTGTTCAAGGAGCGGCTCAGCCAATCGGCCCTGTTTGCCGAAATGCAGCAGGTGAGCGACGAAGAGGCCTTGGCGGTGCGCCAGTGGCTCGACCGAAAATGTATGCGTTTCCATACCGGGCCCAATCCGGAGACGGACCTGACCGACGAGCAGGTACTCGGTCAGTGCAAAATGTACATCGCGGCGCTGCGGATCGCCGACGATTTCGGCTGCGACACCATCGGAATTCAATACCAGCAGGGTCTGAAGGACCTGGCGCCGGCGTCGGACCTGGCCGAGGGCCTGTTGAACAACGTGGATCGTCCTCCCGTGACGGCCCGCGGCAACGGCCGGGTGCTATATGAAGGGCGCGCCGTGCCGCACTTCAACGAAGTGGACGAGTGCGCCGGCCTGGACGCCCTGGTGACCAACCGCATCTGGACCGAGCTGGGGTACGAGCCCGAGACCACGCTGCACGACGTGCGCTACGGCGAATCCTACGCGGTGAACGGCCGGGAGGAGTTCGTGTGGGTGCTCGAGATTTCGGGCGCGGTTCCCCCGGCGCACCTGATCGGCGGGTATGCCGGGGCGGTGAGCGAGCGGCAGCCCCCCATGTACTTCCGGTTGGGAGGCGGCAGTCTGAAGGGCATCAGCAAGCCGGGCGAGATCGTCTGGAGCCGGGTCTTTGTGGATGGCGGCAAGTTGAAGGCGGACGTCGGCCAGGCGCGGGTGGTGGAGCTGCCGCCGGAGGAAACCGAACGGCGGTGGCGCATCACAACCCCGCAGTGGCCTATTATGCACGTCGTGATGGACGGCATCGCGCGCGATCAGTTGATGACGCGGCACAAGTCCAATCACGTGCAGGTGGCCTATGCGCCAGACAAGCCATCGGCTGGCCTGGCGCTGGCGGCGAAGGCCGCCATGTTCCGCGAGATGGGCCTGGAGGTGGCCATCTGCGGGAACGTGGAGATGTAGGACAGGCCGGCAACCCGGCACAACCGGAGCCAGACAGGGAAAAACCAAGCTCACCGCCGAGACGCCGAGGCGCGGAGTAAGCGGGGAAAACCAAAGTCAAAACCTGAGGGCGCCGAGGCAGCGGAGAGCGCAGAGAAAACCACCCTCGACGGCGCGGAAGGATTGCTGGGAGAGCCAACGGGGATCGCCTACCTGTAACCCCCATGCACCGGGTCGCGCCTTGTTAGAATCCGGTCCATTTTGTCCGAAAAGAGGTAGCCTCACGATGCGTTTGAGAGTTCTGTCCGCCGTCCCGGCGATCGCCCTGATGCTGGCAATGAGCGGCTTCGCCCAGACCCTGCCACCAGGCGTCGAGAAAAAGGCCTCCGTGGGAGGCATCACCGAATACGACTTCCCCAACGGCTTGCGGGTGTTGTTATACCCCGATGAGGCCAATCCGAAGGTGACCATCAACGTCACTTACCTGGTGGGTTCCCGCCATGAAGGCTACGGTGAGACCGGCATGGCGCACCTTCTGGAGCATATGGATTTCATCGAGACCACCAACGGCCGGCAGATCAAGAACGAAATCGTCTCCAGGGGCGCCGCCTGGAATGGGACCACTTCATTCGACCGCACCAACTACTACGAAACCGTTCCGGCCACCGACGAGAACCTGAAATGGGCGCTTGGCCTCGAGGCCGACCGCATGGTCAACGTCAAGTTCACCAAGCCAATCCTGGACACCGAGATGACCGTGGTCCGCAACGAGTTCGAGCGCGGCGAGAACAGCCCCCAGAGCATCCTCCGGGAGCGCGTGGAAGCCACCGCCTACCTGTGGCACAACTACGGCAAGTCGACCATCGGGTCGAAGGACGATCTGGAGAAAGTACCGGTGGAGCGGTTGGCCGCCTTCTATCACAAGTTCTATCAGCCCGACAACGCCGTGCTGGTGATCACCGGGCGGCTGGACGAAGCCAAGACGCTGGGGTTCGTCACCGATACGATGGGTAAGCTTCCGCGGCCCACCCGGCAACTGGAGCAGACCTACACGGTGGAGCCGGCGCAGGATGGCGAGAGGTTCGTGGAACTGCGGCGAGTAGGCGAGGGTCAGCAAGTCATCGTGGCGTACCATGGTCCGGCCGCCGGACATCCCGATTCGGCGGCGCTGCAGGTCCTGGCCGGCGTCATGAACGGCTCCGGCGGTGGCGGTGGCGGCCGCGGGGGTCGTGGTGGCGGCGGTGGAGGTGCCAACGAAGGCCGGCTCTACAAGGCCCTGGTGGAGACCAAGAAGGCCGAATCGGCCAACATGGGCATGCGGGCACTCCACGATCCCGGCCTGATCACCGCTTCAGCCTCTCTCAATAAGGATCAATCGCTCGATGAGGTGCGCAGGCTTCTGATCCAGACACTGGAAGACGTGGTTAAGGATCCGCCCACCAAGACCGAGGTGGATCGTGTCACTACCGGCATGCTCCGCAACCTGGAAAACAGCCTGTCCGATCCGCAATCCATCGCTACGGGAGCCCTGAACGAGGCCATCGCCCAAGGCGACTGGCGGCTCATGTTCCTCCAGCACGACCGGCTCAAGGACGTCAGCCCCGCGGACCTGGTTCGGGTCGCCAAGCTGTACCTGAAAGCCTCGAACCGAACGGTGGGGTACTACATTCCCGACCCCGCCCCGGATCGCACCGTGGTCCCGGCCACGCCGGACCTGGCAGTCCTACTCAAAGACTACAAGAGCACCGTGACCATTTCCCATGGCGAAGCATTCGACCCCACGCCGGCCAACATCGAGAGCCGCACGGTGCGCGCCAGACTCGCCAACGGCATGAAGGTGGTGATGTTGCCCAAGAGGACCGAGAACGATATGGTTTCGGCGGTGATCGAGCTGCGGTTCGGCAACGAGAGCACTCTGAAGGAAAAGAACACAGCCGCGCAATTCGCCGGCAGCCTGATGGGGAGCGGGACCAGGAGCAAGACGCGCCAGCAGCTTAACGACGAGATGCAGAAGCTGAACGCGCGGATCGCCGTCAGCGGCGGTGGAGGCGGCGGTTTCGGCGGTGGTCGCGGCGGTGGCGGCCGTGGGGGCGCGGGTGGCGGTGGCGGCGGAATCTCCAGCGCCAACGCCAATATCTCGGCGCCGGCCCGGAATTTCGAGGCAGCACTGCGGTTGGCCGTCGAGATGTTGCGAGAACCGGCCTATCCGCAGGCCGAGTTCGACCGCGTGATCGCGCAACGGATCAAGGCCCTGGAGAATGTCCCGACCGAGCCCAACCAGCTTGCTACGGAGATGTTGCAGCGCCACCTGAGCCCGTATACGAAGGGCGACGTGCGGTATTCGCCAACGCGCGAGGAGCAGACCGCGGAGCTGAAAAAGGTCACGCTCGACGACGTCAGGAAATTCCACGACCAGTTCTATGGGGCCAACTACGGCGTGTTTGCGGTGGTCGGTCCGGTAGACCAGGCGGCTGTGCAGAAGGTTGCCGCGGAACTGCTGGGGAACTGGAACACTTCCATGGCATACAAGCCCATTGTGGCCAGCTACAAGAAGCCGCCAGCTCCCATCAATAACAAGATCGAAACGCCGGACAAGGCCAACGCGCAGTTCGAGGCCTCCCTGCGGTTCCAGATGTCGGAGAACGATCCCGACTATCCGGCCATGCTGCTGGCCGGCTATCTGTTCGGCGGGCCTATTACGTCGCATGTGTCCGACCGCATCCGCAACCGCGAAGGGTTGAGCTATGGGGCTAACGCGCGGGTGGCGGTTCCTTCGGAAGGGGATGCCGCGACGCTCTCGGGCACCGTCAGCCTGAACCCGGTGAACGGTCCCAAGGTGGAATTCAGCTTCAAGGACGAATTGGCCAAGACGTTGAAGGAGGGCTTCAGCACGACGGAAGTCGCCGAGGCCAAGAAGGCCTACCTGGATTCGCGGATGGTCTCGCGTGCCCAGGACGGCGCACTGCTGACCCTGCTGGCATCGCACGAACAGCTTGGCCGTACCATGAAATGGGATGAGCAACTGGAGCAGAAGATCCAGGCGCTCACGGCCGAGCAGATCAGCGCGGCCTTCCGCAAACACATCGACGCGGCGGCGCTTTCGATCGTCAAGGCAGGAGACTTTAGAGCGGCGGGAGTGTACCAGTAGAGGCTGTGGGGTTTAGCCGGCGGAACAATCGTTCCGGAAAAGTGGGTGCGTTTGTTGAAAAGAAGCAGGTTAACAGTCCGCAAAACGGAACGATCGTTCCGAAGATGATTTGCGGTGACGGAATTTCGACACACGCCAGATAGCGCGAATCGCTTCATTGATCAGATAGGCGCCACTAACCGGTGGCGACCCCCTCGGCATTCCCCATTGACATCCTGCGCCAGTATCCTGTAAAAATAGAGTACAGGCGAATAAATGGCGAAGACGATTGCCCGGTGGAACCCCGCTTCCTCCGTTATCTTCCGCGCCTCCGCGGTGAGTCAGTAGTCCTCTATGTACGTCGAACTCCACACCCGCTCGGGCTTCAGCTTCCTGGAAGGCGCTTCCGTCCCCGAGGAACTAGCGGGAGCCTGCGCGGAGTTTGGCATGCCCGCCATGGCCATCATGGACCGCAACGGGGTCTACGGGGCGCCGCGCTTCCATATGGCCGCCAAGAAGGCCGGCATCCGCGCGCACATCGGGTCGGAGATCACCTGCACCAACGGCGTCACTTATCCCCTGCTGGTGGAAACGCGAGAGGGCTATCAAAACCTGTGCCGCCTGGTCACCCGCATGAAACTGCGCGCCCCCAAAGGCGAAGGCGCGGCCACGCTGGAGGAACTCGCGGAATTCGCCCGCGGCCTGATCTCGATCACGCGCCATCCCGACGAGCGCCTGCTCGATATCTTCGGCCGTTCCAACGTCTATGCCGAACTCCAGCGCCACTACAGTCGCGAAGAGGAGGCGGGCAACCAGGCCATCGTGGAGCGCGCGCGACGGCTCGGCATCCCGATCGTGGCCACCAATGGTGTCGCCTACGCCACCCCCCCGCAGCGCGAGTTGCTCGACGTCTTCACCTGCGTTCGCAACCATGTGACGCTCGCGGCCGCCGGCCGCCTGCTGGAGCGCAACTCCGAACGCCACGTCAAGACCCCCGCAGAAATGGAGCGCCTGTTCGCCGATCTTCCCGAGGCCCTGGCCCACACACTCGAAATCTCCTCGCGGCTCCAGTTCACGCTGGCCGACCTGGGCTACGAATTCCCGCGATACCCCGTCCCCGAAGGCCACACGCAAATGTCTTTTCTGCGTCAACTCGCGGATGAGGGCGCGCGCCTCCGTTACCGGCCGTATCACGAAAAGGCCCGCCTGCAGATCGAGCGCGAGCTGGCGCTCATCGAAAAGCTCGGGCTGCCGGGCTATTTCCTCATCGTCTGGGACATCGTGCGGTTCTGCCGCGAGAACGACATTCTGTGCCAGGGCCGCGGCTCGGCCGCCAACAGCGCGGTGTGCTACGCGCTGCGGATCACGGCGGTGGATCCGGTGGGCATGGAGCTGCTCTTCGAGCGCTTCCTTTCCGAAGAGCGCGGCGAGTGGCCCGACATCGATATCGACCTGCCCAGCGGCGATAAGCGCGAGCGCGCCATCCAGTACGTCTACCAGCGGTTCGGAAAGCTGGGCGCCGCCATGACCGCCAACGTGATCACCTACCGCGGGCGCTCCGCCGCGCGCGAAGTGGGAAAGGCCCTGGGCTTCGAAATCACCACGCTCGAACGCCTCTCCTCTCTGGTTCGCACGTGGGAATGGAAGGACCCCAAAGACACTACCGAACGCCAGTTCCGGGAAGCCGGCTTCGACCTCAACCATCCGCGCGTGCGCAAGTTTTGCGAGCTCTACCGGATGGCGCAGGATCTGCCGCGCCACCTCGGCCAGCACTCCGGCGGCATGGTGATCTGCCAGGGACAGCTCGATTCCGTGGTTCCGCTCGAACCGGCCACCATGCCCGGCCGCGTGGTGGTGCAGTGGGACAAGGAAGACTGCGCCGACATGGGGATCATCAAAGTGGACCTGCTGGGCCTGGGCATGATGGCTGTAATCGAAGACACCCTCAAGCTGATTCCCGAAATCTATGGCGAGGAGGTGAGCCTGGCGCATCTGCCGCCCGCCGACCCCGCGGTTTTCGCAGCCCTGCAAAAGGCCGACACCATCGGCATGTTCCAGGTGGAAAGCCGCGCGCAGATGTCGTCGCTCCCGCGCATGATGCCGCGGCGCTTCTACGATATCGTGGTGCAGGTGGCCATCATCCGCCCCGGCCCCATCGTGGGCAAGATGGTGCATCCGTACCTGAACCGCCGGCAGGGCCGGGAAGCGCCGGACTGCCTGCACCCCTCGCTCGAACCGGTGCTCAGGCGGACCCTGGGAGTGCCGCTGTTCCAGGAACAATTGCTGCGCATGGCGATGATCGCGGCCGGTTTCACCGGCGGGCAGGCCGAGGAACTGCGCCGCGCCATGGGCTTCAAGCGCTCGGAAAAACGCATGGCCGAGATCGAGGTGAACCTCCGCGCGGGCATGCAGCGCAACGGCATCTGCGGGAAGGTGCAGGACGATATCGTGCACTCGATCACGGCGTTTGCGTTGTACGGGTTTCCGGAATCGCACGCCGCCAGTTTTGCGCTGCTGGCCTATGCCAGCGCGTATTTGAAGTGCCACTACCTGGCCGCCTTCACCTGCGCCATGCTGAACAACCAGCCGATGGGGTTCTATGCGCCGGCGATTCTGATTAAGGACGCGCAGCGGCACGGGTTGCGCGTGCTGCCGGTGGATGTGACGCGCTCGGAGTGGGAGTGCACGATCGTTGCTCCTCCCAGCCCCCAACCCCCAACCCCCAACCCCTGTCTTCTCCTCGGACTGCGCTATGCCAAGGGCCTCCGCGAAGCCTCCGCACGCGCCATCCTGCTGGCCCGGCCGTTCGGCAGCATCGATGACCTGGCCCTCCGCGTTCCCGCACTGCGCAAAGACGAAATCAACCGGCTGGCCGAAATCGGCGCATTGAACTCGCTCGACCAGAGCGTTCCCAGAACCCACCGCCGCGACGCCCTCTGGCAGACCCAGCGCGCCATTCTGCCGGTGGGCCCGTTGCTGGCGCCGCTCGAAGAGAAGGGCGAGCCTTCGCCGCTTTCCCCCATGAGCACGGAAGAACGCCTATGGGCCGATTACCGCGGCACGGGCCTGACGGTGGGCAAGCACCCCATGGCGCACCGCCGCGCCGAAATGAACGCGCTGGGCGTAAAACGCGCCATCGACCTGGAACGGATTCCCAACGGCCGCATGGTGCGCATCGCCGGATCGGTGATCGTGCGGCAGCGGCCCGGCACGGCCAAAGGCTTCGTCTTCCTCAGCATGGAAGACGAAACCGGCATCATGAACGCGATCGTCACGCCCGACACCTTCGACCGCTACAAATTCCAGGTGCTGGGCGAGCGCTTCCTGTTAATCGACGGCGTGCTGCAAAATCTGGACGGCGTAATTTCGGTGAAAGCCGCGCGCATCGATGGGCTGCGGGCAGGGGCCACAGCGGAATCGCACAATTTCCACTGAGGTAAACTTAACTTAGGCTCAGTCATGAAGACGGTCAACATTCAAGATGCCGACCTTTCCGTCCTGGTGGAAGAGGCTGCCGCTGGTGAGGAAATCATCATCGCGAAGGCCGGGAAGCCAATGGCGCGCCTGATGCCGCTGGAAAAGCCTGAGCCGGAATTCCGGAGGGGATTTGGGGCGCTGAAGGGCAGAATCTGGATTGACGATGACAAATTCGATGATCCCCTTCCTCCGGACCTGCTGAAGGCTTTCGGCGTGGAAGAATGAACTTTCTTGCGGACACTCACGTCCTGATCTGGTGGTTTACAGGAAGCGAACAGCTCAGCCGAAAAGTAAGAAACACGATGTCGCATCGCACCGCGGTCCTGTGGGTCAGCGCTGTTTCTGTCTGGGAAATGGCAATCAAGACGGGGAAGGGACATTTGGAATTGGACCTCTCTCTGCAGGAAATCATCGCGATCTTCTTCAAGGAAGGTTGGCGTTCTTTGCCGATCACCATTGAACACGCTTTGGCCGTACAAGATTTGCCCCTGATTCACAAAGATCCTTTCGACCGCATGCTCGTCGCGCAAGCCCAAAGCGAAGGACTGACTCTGGTAACCGCCGATCCAAAGATCTCAGCCTACGACGTCCGCACCATTGACGCCTCTCTCTGATTCCTCTCAGAAATACAGCTTCAATCCAAACTGCACATAGCGCGGCTGTCCGAATGAATACAGATCTCCGAACGCGGTATTGTACGCCTGTCTCATGCGAAACAGCTTGAAGCCGTTCATCGTGGTGATGTCGAATGCCGACGCGGGCGTGCCATAGAAATTGGCCGGCAGCCTGACATGGAAAAAATCGACCGGAAGGACGCCGCTGGCGGTTCCGTTGCTCCTGACCGCATTCACCATGCTGTTAATCTGGGCCAACTGCGCGGTTCCGGCCGTAGTCGAGGACAACGGCTGACTGTTGGCCTTCGCCCAGGTGTCATAGTCCGCCGCGTTCAGGGCGCCGGTGGTCGGCGTATTGCCCACCAGGTCGGTGCCGCCCGCATTGTTGGGGAACACCCGGAATACCGGGTGGTTGAGCGCATTGATCAGATCCATGCGGAACTGAAGCCGCCGCTTCTCGCCGATCCGGAAGTTCTTCTGAATGGACCCATCGAAGTAATCCGCCCACGGGCCGCGGGCGCCGTCGAGCGATCTCGGGGCGGTTCCCAATTGCCCAAAGGACGGGCGCATGAACGCCGATGGATTGAGATACGGCTGGCAACCGGCGCCCACCGGGCAACTGCTGCTGTACAACGGGTTCAGCAGCGGCACACCGGGAACGATGTCCGGACGCACCGTGTGAGTCAGGTCGCCGAGCTGATTGGCATCTCCCATAGTGACCGTGGCCGGCATTCCGCTGTTCAGCCGCACAATCCCGGTAGTGGTCCAGCCGCCCACGACGTAATCCAGCGGCTTCCACGTGTGAGACAGAAATCTTCGGCCATAACCGAACGGCCAGTCGTAAATCGCTGTGCCGTTGATCACGTGGCGCTGGTCGAAAAGCGAAACCGAGCGGTCGTTCTTGCGGGTTCCTCCCAGGGCCACCTGCCCGTCGGTGCGCCCCGTGCTGGCTACGCTCTTTTCGGTCCCGGAATCGGAGGCGTCGTCGATCGACTTCCCGTAGGTGTAGTTCGAAGTGAACGTCAGCCCTTGGGCCACCCGGTGGATCACGTTGACATATCCCGCATGCCGGATGCTGTTGGCGGAGGCGTCATACAGCATCGTCAGGCTCGAGAAACCCAGGAACGGGCTGCCCAATGTGCCGTTCTGCACCGTCATCAGCTTGCCCGTTGCGGGATTGAGCCGGCCCAGCGGATCGTTAATCGTCCCCGCCGTGTTCACCCCCGCGGCGTCCTGCGCCTCAACCAGGGGCACATCCTTGGGGTTGATGTTCTCATTCGGCATGAACAGGTGAGTGCCCTTGTTGCCGACATAGGCGACCTCCACGGTGGTCGTGCGGTTAGCCTGCCAGGAGACGGTGAAATTCCAGTTCTGGCAAGGAGTATGTACGTTGTTGGACACCGCGTACCCGCCCAGCCCCTGCTGGTAATACAGGCTGCCCTGGTAGACCAGTCCGTCCGGCGGAACACTCGTGCCGAAGATGGCCTGATCGGGCGTGAGCAAATTGAGCACCGGAGGATTCTCACCGAGCCGCATCACATAGGCCGGATCCTTCTGCCCGGTAGTGGGACCGTAGTTGCTCGAGTTGGCGCCGAAATCGGGGATAGGCAACCGCTTGAAGCCGGTCACCGGGGCGTGCGACAGGCCGTAGCCGCCGCGCAATGTTACGTGACGCTGCTCCAGGAAACGGGGGCTCCAGGCGAAGCCGAAGCGCGGCTCGAAATCCTTGTAGTCCGCGGGGTAGAGATATCGCGAGCGCCCGCCCTTCCCCGCGAAGCCGAACGGCGGCACCAGCGCCGAGCTGATGACCTCGCCATCGGTCAGGGTCAGTGGGGTAGACAGCGGATACGACTGGGCCAGGTTCGGCAGAAACACTCCCTGGTGATCGTACTTTTCCGTGCGGGGAAGTTGCACAGCGTAGCGCACGCCGAGGTTGAAAGTGAGGTTCGGCCGCACCTTCCAATCGTTCTGTACAAAGCCGGCGCCCGAATTCCACCGGTAGTAGTAGGGAACCAGAACGCTCCGGATGGTCAACCCCGGGGTAGCGCCGCTATTGGTATTGATGACTCCGAGCTCGAAGCTGGCAAACGAATTCCCGCCGGTGGCATTGGTCCCGCCCGTGGAGTTGGTCTGGGCTGCATTGAAGCCGTAGGCGCCGCCGATGGCCCCGTATAGCGGTGTGACATTTTGCAGCGCGTGGTTCAGATCCACGCCGAACTTCCAGCTCATTTTTCCTTTGTTCCAATAAAAGACGTCGGAGATGGTGTAACGCTCCTCCGCGTCGTTATTGGACGTCGAAGCCTGCCCGCCAATGAATGGCAGCGAAGGAACGCCTCCCGGCAAAAGACTCGGGAGACCCAGTTCGGTGTTCAGGTTCTTCCCGGTGAAGGGATCGTACTCGGGCGACGTGGTGCTGCTGAATCTGCCCCGCGTGTAGTTGAGCCGCAGTTCGTTCAGCTTGTTGGACGAGATGGTCCAGGTGTGAATCAGCATCGCCTGCTTGGCCCAGCTATACTCGGCGCTGGCGCCGGTCGGGTCCGAGGGAGTGACTTGGGTCTTGATCACGGGTGTGGAGGTGAAGCGAGCCGTGAGGCGGTGCTTGTCACCCAACGACTGATCCACCCGAAGGGTGAATCGCTTATCGTCTTGGGTTAGCAGCCGTGGATTGTATAAATTGAAGACATTTCCGTTCGCGCCGACATAATAGTTGGCGCCCGGGACGATATACTTCACGGACTTGAGATAGGTCGCGTCCATCATACTCTTCGGGATGATGTTTCCGGGAAACGGCTGGTAGGTCTGTCCGGCCGCCGGGGCCGTAGCCTGAACAAACTGGTTGCCGTTTACCAGGTTGTACTGGTCGTAGATGGTGGCATCACCGGTGCTGGCCAAGCCAAACTGTTTGGCGACGTCGGCGGGCAGCGTTCCACTGGAAGTGACCACGGTGTTGCTGAAATCGCCCGCGATCATCGCGGGCGTCGGGTTCAGTGAGTCCTGTGCCAGAAAGTCGCGTCGGTATTGCGGCTCGAAAGCGGCGAACCAGAACGTCTTATTCCGGCCGTCGTAGATCTTGGGGATCACCAGCGGGCCACCCGCGGAGAGCGAGAACTGGTTGTACTTCAAGGTGGGCTGCGAGCGGTTGACGGTAGCCAGCGTGAACGGCGCGGCGGCGAACGCCGGGTTGCGATTGTACCACAAGGCGGTGCCGTGCAGTTGGTTGGTTCCCGACTTGGTAGTGACGTTGATCACGCCGCCGCCCGTCTGGCTGTACTCGGCGGAATAGGCCGAGGTCTGGACGGTGAACTCCTGCACGGTCTCAGGCGTGAAACTGACCATCGTGCGGCCATAACTGACGCCCGTGTTGTTGACGCCATCGGCCAGGAGATTGGAGCTGCCCGGCCGGCCTCCATTGATGCTCAGGTTATAGCCGGGCACGGTCGAGCCTGAGGTGAGCCCCGGATTTTCGCTGCCGGCATCGCCCATCACGTTGGGCTGTGACAGCGCCAGGTCGAGCACGCTGCGATTGAGCAGGGGAACGTCTTGAATCTGACGTTCATTGACCGTGGTGCTGGACGTGCCGGATTCGGTATTGATGGCGGCCGCCTCTGCCGAGACAGTCACCTGGGTTGAAACAGCGCCGGTCTCTAGAGTCACATTCACGCCGGCCGTGTTGGCAGTATCCACCTTGACGTTATCCACGGTGGTCTTCTTGAAACCGGCGGCCTCCACGGCCACGCTGTAGGTCACCGGTTCCAGCGATAGTACGGTGAAGGCGTCCGAGGCGGAAGTCTTCACTTTGATCTGTTGGTTGGTGCCCAGATTGGTGACGATGACGGTGGCGTTGGGCACGATCGATCCGCTGGGATCGAAGACCGTGCCGGAGATGCCACCCCGATTGGTCTGCCCTGTGAGCAGGACGAAAAACGCAAGAAGCGAGACGACCAGGCGCATGAGTTTCACGTGAACTCTCCCTCCAAATTCGCGGTGTTGACAAAGTAGCTCTGAGCGGGCGCCGGTCAAGTCAAAACTGGCAGTCGAGACCGGTTTTGCAATGTGAAACTACGGTGCAACCGCTCCCTGACGGTCGCGGCTCCGAAGGGGCCGGAAGTGCTTGCGATACCAACCCTGAGACCTTCGGAGCCGCGACCGTCAGGGAGCGGTTGCCCAAACTCACTGTGAGAGAAACTAACCTTCGGGTTTTGCCACGCGAAACTGGCCGAGATTCACCAGGTCGCTGAACACCCCATAAGCCGTCTGTTCCACGCCCGGCTCGATCGAGACCGTTCCGAAAGTTCCCATCAGGTCGGTGTGGAAGAGAATCAGGTTCGACGTTCCCGGCGTGGCGGCCAGGATGTCGCACCGGTCCAGCACTTCGGCGCGCACGCGTAGAGAGACGCCCGATCTGGTGCGCCGCCCCCGGCTGATCAGCCGCACGGTTTTGCCCTGGCGAGCCATTTCCTGAAGCCGCGCGGGCGTGAGGCGCGTGATGCCGCGGGTCGAGACCTGCTGCGGGGTGGTGCCCGCGTCCATGAGCACATTGGCCAATGCGGCGGTCTTGGCGGCGGAGTCCCAGCCCTCGACGTCGAACGCGCCATCGGCCTCCGTGATCCCCATGGCGCGCGCGGCAGCCAGTCCGTCTTCGAACGATCCGCCGCGCTCCATAGTATCGATCACCACCTTCGACGTGGAGTTCAGCACGCCGGTGAACCCCAACACTTTCACACCCGGCAGGCAGTGATTCCACAGATTGAACACCGGAGCGCCATCCATCACGGCGGACTCGAAGCGGAAGCCCAAGCCGGCGCGGGCCGCCTCGTCGCGCAGGGCGGCGTAGGCGTGGGCGATGGGGCCTTTGTTGGCGGTGGCGACATGCATGCGCCGCGCGAAGGCAGCGCGGATGTGCGAAATCGCCGGCTCGCCATGGGAGGGATCGAGCGTGGTCAACTCGACGGCGATATCGGCGCAAGCGGCATCCAGGAATTCGTCGATGGAGGTCATGCGCGGGCCGAAGTGCGGGGCTTCGAGTTGACTGTGGGACAGGCCCGCGGGGTCCACCGCAGTACCGTGACGCAGGGTGTGGATACCGGTGATGGTGAAGGGGAACTCACGCCGCTTTTGCCGGAGGAGGCGGGCCAGCGCGCGCCCCACGTTGCCGTAACCGATGAAGGCGAGTTTCATGATTGGGACGAAGCAGCCTGCTCGATGAGTGCGATCAGGTCGAGGGTTAGCTGAACCTTCTCCTGGGCGCTGTCACCGTAGGTCTGGTAATTGTGCAGGGCGGCGAGGGCGTAGTCTTTGGCGTCGGCGAAGCGGCCGGCTTTCAGGAGCGTAATAGCGATGTTGCGGCCGGTCTCTGCGACCCCGTAGAGATTGTCCGTCGACTCGTGGAAGCGGATAGACTCGCGGAAGTGGTGCAGCGCGCGGTCAAGTTGGCTCGCATCAGCGTACAGGATACCCAGTTGGCCGTGTCCGACGGCCAAGTATTGCGGGGCGTCAGGCGAAGTCATCTCCAGAGCCTGGTGATAAGACTGTTGAGCGTTCCGGAGATGGCGCACGAGGGCGGCTTCGGGTTGGCCTGCCTCCCGCCCCTCAAGAAAACGCTCATAGGCCACTCTGCCAAGTTGACCGAGGGAAGCCGCGCGACCCATGCGGTCGGTCTCAGGCACGAGTTCCAGACCCTTGCGGCACCATTTCTCGGCGTCCGCGAGATCACGCATGTCGCGGAGATCAATGTGAGCGTTGCCCAGGTTGAAAGCAGCGATTGAGGCGAACGAACTGTCCCCGATCTGTTGGGCCAAGTCGAAGCTCTCCTTGTATGACTTGACGCAATCCAGCCGGCTCGTTTCTCTTTGGATCTGACCGAGCGCGTGCAGGGAGGCCGCCAGCGACCGCACGGTGCTCGGATCGTCATCCTGGGCACGCTGGCGGTCCCATTCCACACGCAACCGTTGCAGGCGCTCAGCTTCAGCCCACTGCCGGGCACGCCGCTTCAGGCCGACCCGGTACTCGGTCAGGACGCTCCACCGTTCTTCGCGTCCGGGTAAAGGTCCTTCGGTGGTTGTGTCGACGAAATCCGGGACAATCTCCTCCACTAGGTGCCTCCACTCCGTTTGTCGCCCGGTGTGATCGTAAAGGCTGTACAAGCCCTGCATCACACCCATCACCGAGTTCCACCATCCCTGCCGCCGGGCAATCCCAAGTGCGCGGAGCAGGTTCGGCTCTTCAGAGCGCAACACCTCAATCACGCCGCGGTCACCCTCCACGTACTGGCGAATGTAGTAATTCCCCAACTCCCCCACGGCCTCTACATAGGCCCGTAGCGCGCGCTCCCGGGCCTCCGCATCGCGCTCCTCGAAGAGCCTGCGGAAGAACCAGGGCACCGCTGGGTGAATCGAATAGCTGACGTGGCCGAGTGCGGTGAGCAGCCCCACTTCGGCAGCACGATCCAGTAGGCGGATACTATCCTCCTGTGTCAGCCCGCGCAGCTCAGAGAGGTGCCATTCCGCCTTAGGATTGCCCATAGTGCGAAGCGAACCCACCTGCACAAAGCCCTGGAACAGGTGCAGCAGCGACAGTTGCTTACGTTCGGCCTCATTGAAGGCGTGCTCGAAGCCGTAATTCAACGACGCGGCCAGCGACTTCGTGCGGCCTTCCGAGACTTCGTCCTCAAACGCTGCTTCACCCGCCCTCAGACGGGCTACGAATGCCTCGATCTGCTGACGCGTCCTCAGACCATCGCGCAGCGCCTGCCTCACCAGCACGGTGACGGTGAGCGGGTTCCCCTGCGTGAATTCCAGTAGCGGGCGCCAATCCTCCACCTCCGTGAGGCGCCGGCTCTGCTTTTCGGCCAGGCCGCGGGCCATCTCGAGCCGCTCCTGAAACGGCATGGGTGGCAAGGCGACCCGCACCGGCAAATCGCCCAACCAGCCGCGCTCATCGCGCCGCGAGGTGAGCAGGAACCTTGCCTGTGTCTCGCGGGCCGCGCGCAGGAAATCGGCGAGTTCGCGTTGCTCCTCAGGCGTCCACTGCGATTCCGTGCCCGTCGGGAATCCGGCCACCGGCTCCACGTTGTCCCAGATCCACAGAACCGGCACCTGCCGCAACACATCCAACGCGATTTCGCGGCGCTCCTGATCGTTTTTAGCGAGCCAGTTGACTCCCGCCTGCTCCAGCCCTTTCCCGAACGCCTGCCCGACCTGGTCCAGCACGCGCGCCAGCGGTTTGTGCTGCTCGAAGGACGTGAACAGCACCGGGCCTAGTATCCCACCAGTCTCGTGGTACCACCTGGCGAACTCGGCGACGGCCGCCGTCTTGCCGCTTCCTGCATAGGCGTGCAGGAGTACGATGCGCTGTCGATCGAAAGCGCGGTCGAGCGCCAACAGGGTCTCGTCGCGTCCGAAGAAGCCCGCGTCCGGGCGCGACGGCAGTCCTTCCAAAGCGACAACGCCGCCGGTCTGAAACTCCAGCTTCGCCGCCCCCGCGCGCTTGGGAAACAGCACCAACGGGGCGGCCTCGAAGACCACCGGCACCGCCCAATCCCGCAGCGGAATCGGGCCGAAGCCGACGTCGCGTCGCGGATCCGTATCGAGTTGGAATCGGCCGTAGGTAACCGCTTCGCCCAGCGTTTCGCCGCGCATCAGCCGTTCGTACAGGTCCTTCATGAACCGTGCCGCAGTTTCGACGAGGACGCTGTACCGCATGGCCACCACGCCGGTGGCCCCCGCATCCATCACTTCCTGCGCCAGTGAACCGATGGTGCGAGTCTCTTCGTGGACGTTCGCCGGAACCGCCGCCACCGGTTCGCGTGGGGGCATCGCATAGGCGGACTGGCACGCGTTCACCACCAGCACACCTGCCCCTTCGCGGATCAGCAGTGCCCCCAGTTTCGGCCCGTCGATCAGTTCCCGGTTCTCCTCCCGATCCGGGTTTTCAAACAGCAGGTAGCCGTGCCCACCCTTCCGCGGACCTTCTTCGGACCATACCCCGTGACCATCGAAGTGGACCAGGTGGAACGGCTCCCCTTTGGCCTTGGCGTCATGCAGTACGGCAGAGAGCCGCTCGAAGGTGGGCGGCCGCAGGACTGTGAGTCGTACGGCGTCAATTCCACGAAAGCCTTCCACCAGGCGGCGCGCCACGGAGCGGAACGGCACGTCGCCGCCACCCTGCGGACGGCAGATCGCGAGCAGCACCCGCACCGGCCCCTCCGCAGTTTGCGGCAGCTTGGCCCTCTGGACTGCGTTGTGCGTAGCTCGCACAAAAGCCCGTACCTGGAGCGCCAAAGGCACGCCGGCTTCGGGATCGCGGAGCAACTCCCACGGTATGGCCGTGGCCTCCTTCACCTCAGTGACGACTTCGACTCGCGTGTCACTGCGGAGGTTCCGCACTTCGCCCCAGACCGAAGTCCCCTCCAGGACTCTGTGAAACAGGTCGTTCCCGATCTGGTCCATGCGCTCCTCGATCCGTTTAGCGATCTTAGGCGCCGGGTCGAGCGGATACTGGAGATAGTCTTCCAGGTACCAGCGCAAGTCCTCCTGGTCGCGCGGAGTCAACTCGAAGGTGAAGCTCCGAGTATCTTCACGCCGCACGCCGCCCTCTTCCAGTTCCAGCAACACCTTGTAGCGGTGCTCGCCCTCGGTAGTCTGGCGCAGGCGCAGGACGGGCATGAGCTATATAATAACTGCATATGGAACGCTCCAAGGCGGAAAGCTTCACCGCGTATCTGGAAGCTAAGCAGAAATCGGAGCGGGTAACGCGCGCTGCCCCTCGGTCAGGCGGTGGGACTGCGCTTACCGTTCTGGCCGCACTAGCGTCAGATGGACAAGGCGTGATGTTGCTCAGCGACTTACAGCAGGCCAGCGGTATGAGCTTCCTCGACTTTTCGCAGGCCCTCAAACGCCTGGTGGATACAGGGTATCTCACGGTCAAAGGTGAACCCGGCCACGAAAGCGTGCTGATCACCAAGCTTGGCGAAGAGGTGGCGGAGTTGGCCCGCCCCGCGTGAAGTGATGGCCAACGCGCCGGACTTCGCAGCGGTCCTGCTGCTCGGCATCCTGGTGGGATTAGCCGAATTGGTGTCCCGCTACCGGGATGCCCCAAAGCAAGCTCTCTACACCTGGCCCGCAGTGCTATACCTGCTGCTGAATGGCGCGGCTTCGGCATTGGCGCTGGCGCTGATTCACGGCTATGGCTGGACTTTTGGTGCGGCCGCGGGTTCCGGGCGTTGGACCCGGGTGCTGGTCGCAGGAGTTGGAGCGATGGGTCTGTTCCGCACCTCGCTATTCACGGTGCGTGCCGGCGACAAGGACGTGGGAGTCGGCCCGGGCGCGTTCCTGCAGATCTTCCGGGATGCGGCGGACCGCGAGGTGGATCGGCTACGTGCCCAGTCCCGCAGCATGCGCGTCGCAAAGCTGATGGAAGGCATCGATCACAGGAAGGCCGCCGATGGACTGATGCCATATTGCCTGGTCCTTATGCAGAATGTGTCCGATGACGATCAGCAAAAAATGCTGAAGGCGGCGCAGTTGCTCGACGCGACGCAAATGGATCTCGCCATCAAGGTGCGCATTCTGGGCTTGCATTTGATGAACGTGGTAGGCCCGGACGTACTCACTGCCGCGGTCGAGGCGCTGCGGAAGGACTTGGAGTCCGCTCCGCCGCCCAAAGCCGGCGGAAACGGATAGGCTAGCCTTCCATGCGCATCCTTGGCATCGAATCCTCCTGCGACGAAACCGCGGCCTCCGTGGTGGAAGACGGCGAGACCGTCCTTTCCTCCGTGGTGGCTTCGCAGATGAGCACGCATGGCAAGTACGGTGGCGTGGTTCCGGAACTGGCGTCGCGCGAACACTTGCGCGCCATCGTGCCGGTGGTGCGGGAAGCCCTCGAGCAGGCCGGCACGAAACTCGAAGACCTGAGCGCCATCGCGGCCACGGTGGGGCCGGGACTGGTGGGCTCGCTCCTGGTGGGACTCACTTATGCCAAGTCCCTGAGCTTCGCGCGTGGCCTGCCTCTGATCGCGGTGAACCACATCGAGGGGCATATCCATGCGGTCATTCTGGAATCCAAACGGGCTGGAACGCCGGTGGAGTTCCCAGCCGCGGCCCTGGTAGTGTCGGGCGGCCACACGCACTTGTTCGAGGTCCGGGAAGGATTCCAGTATCGTCTGCTCGGCAAGACGCGTGACGATGCGGCCGGCGAGGCCTTCGACAAGGTCGCCAAGCTTCTGGGCTTTGGATATCCGGGCGGCCCGGTGATCGACCGGCTGGCGCCCCACGGGGATCAGTCGGCTGTGCGGTTCACCTTCGCCAAAATGAAGGGCAACACGCTGGACTTCAGCTTCAGCGGCCTGAAGACGGCGGTGCTCCGCTGGGTGGAAGCGCACGATATGGAGGCGGAAATCGAAGCGCGGCGCGCGCTGAGGCGCGAAAACCCGACGCCGTTGCCGGAGCAATGGCTGCCCGCGACCCCTCAGCGCACGCTGGACCTGTTGGCCTCTTTCCAGCACGCCGTGATCGTGGAACTGCTCACGCGCGCCGGCGCTGCGGCCGAGAGCATCCAGGCCCGCAGCTTGATCGTTTCGGGTGGCGTAGCCTGCAATTCGGGGCTGCGCGCGGCGGCCCAATCCGCGCGACTTCCCTACCCGGTTTACTTCCCTTCCCCCGGGCTATCCACCGACAACGCAGCCATGATCGCCGCGGCTGCGTTCCCGAAGCTGGTGCGAAAGGAATTTGCGTCGCTGGATACCGCTGCCCAGGCCAATCTCACGCTGGCGTAATGCAAAAATCCAGGAACGCAGGCGGATGCGCCTGCGCCACGCTACGGCTGCCCGACCGGCGCCGGAGCGGGTTTCGCAGGGGAAGCCGCGGAGGCCGCCTTAGCGGGCGCCTTCGCCGGCTGGGCCGCTTCCATGGCGCGCCGGATGGCGTACATTACGTACAGCCCAAATACCAGCGCCGTCAGCAGGGCGGTCAAGAACAGGAAGAGACCGTCGACGGTCCCGGCCTGGCCGGTGAGCACCAGCCATACTGCTGAGCCCACTCCGCCCACGATCATCAAGATACTGAAGAGAAACAAGAATCCGCGATCCGACATAGCCCGTCGTTTCAGCTCCCTCGGGCGGAGTTCACAAACCGCCCCCGCAAGCTATTGTATAGCAGAAGACGATGGCGGCGCACGCGTTTACGCTGGCCTTGCCTACGCCGGCTTGGCGTTTTCTTCCACCAACTCGCCTTTTTCGAGGTGCTGCACCTTGCTGGCGAACTGCGCGGCGTGCGGGTCGTGAGTCACCATCACCACGGTCTTGCCGAAATCCTTGTTCAGCTTGGAGAGGATGGTCAGCACCTCCAGCGCCGAGGCCGCGTCCAGGTTGCCCGTAGGCTCGTCAGCGAGAATCAGGGCCGGGTCGGTCACGATGGCACGCGCGATCGCCACACGCTGCTCCTGGCCGCCGGAAAGTTGCCGTGGGAAATGGTGAAGCCGGTCGCCCAATCCCACCAGCTTCAGCGCGGTCGCGGCATGCTCGATCCGCTCCGCCTTCTTGAGATTGGTAAGCTTCAAAGGCAGTTCCACGTTCTCCAGCGCGGTCAGCACCGGAATCAGGTTGAATTGCTGGAAGATGAAGCCGACATTTTCGTTCCGCCAGTGCGCAATCTCGCGATCGCTCAGCTCCCGCAGATTGTGGCCCAGCACGCGGATATCGCCGCTGGTGGGCCGGTCCATGGCCGCCGCCAGGTGCAGCAGCGTGGATTTTCCCGAGCCCGACGGCCCCATCAGCGCCATGAACTCGCCTTTGTGGATCTCCAGGCTCACATCCTTCAACGCGATCACGTGGAACTCATCGCGCACGTACTCCTTGGTGAGATTGCGTGTTTCAATGACGACTTCGCTCATAACGTTTCAGGCCTTCTGGCGAACTCTATCTCCGTCCTTCAAGGCCGCCGGTGGAGTCACGATCAGATCCTCTCCCCCGATCAGCCCTTCTTCAATCCGGATGCCCGATCCGCTGGTAGCCCCGGTCTTAACGACCCGGCGCACAGCCTTGCCGTCGAGGAACACAAACACCGCACCATCGCGCACGGCCGCCGACGGCACGATCACCACGGGCTTGGCAACCACGTTGCCCGTAGCGGCTGGCTTCTCGTCCGAGAGGAACGCCACGCTGGAGTTCATCTCCGGCCGCAGATACTCGTCCGGCTTCACGATCTTCACCTTGATCTGCACGGTGGCCTTCTGACGGTTGGCTTCGGGCGAAAGCTCTTTAATGAAGCCCTCGTACTTGCGGTCCTGGAACGCGTCGGTGGTGACGATGCCGCGCTGCCCCAGGCGCAGCTTGGCGAAATCGTTCTGGCTGATGTCCAGTTCCACTTCCAGATCGTCGAGATCGGCCAGCGAAACCACGTATCCCTTGGCGCCGCGATCACCCACGAAGCTGGTGGTGACGAACTCGCCCTTTTCCACGGCGCGCTCCAGGATCGTCCCCGTGACTGGCGCGCGGATAATGGTGTTGGCCAGGTTGGTCTCGGCGTAGGCCACCGTGCCCTTGGCCTGCTGCACCTGGCCGCGCATCGAATCGATCTCCTCCTGCCGCGGCCCCAGCTTCACCAGGTCGTAACCCTTCTGCAGCGAATTCACTTTGTGGATGGCGGAGTCGTGACGGGCCTGGGCGTCATCCAGCGCCTGTCTGGACATGACGCCATCGCGCACGAGCGGCTGGGTGCGGTCGAGCGTGACTTTGGCGTTCACCAGATCGGCCTTGGCCGCATCCAGGTTGGCCTGCGCCTGTGCGATCTCCTCGGGACGCGAGCCGTGCAGCCCTTCATCCAGCTTGGCCTGCAGGGTCGCCAGTTGGCCCCTGGCCTGTTCAAGCTGCGCCTGGTACTCGTCGTCTTCCAGCCGCACCACCACCTGGCCCTCCTTGACATGGTCGCCCTTGTCCACTCCGATCCACATGACCTTGCCGACCACCTTGGCGGCCACCTCGATCTTGTGCGCGGCCACGATGTAGCCGGTGGCATTGAGGATCACGCCCTGCGGCGCGCTGGCGGCGCTGACCGATTTCACGCGCGCGACCTCCACCACTGGCGCGGTGTTCAGCCTTTCAGACAGCAGCCGCCAGGCGCCGAGTAGCAGGAACACCAACACACCGGCGACGATCCAGCGCGTGGCCCATTTCGAGGGCTCCGTGGAGCGTCGCTTGGTGCGATCGATCTGAAGATTCTTGAGTTCCGCATCCATAAAATACTCAGCGGGCAGTGCGCCGCCCCACCAGTGTCAGACCTCCCGCAGGGCGGTGAGGATCTCCTTCCTCGAAGCCATCCGCGCTGGAAAGAGCCCGCCCAGGCAGCCCAGAACCACGGCGAAGGCGATGCCGCCGAGCATGATCCCGGGTGTCACGTGAAAATTGAAAGCCGTCTCGGAGAAGTTGGAGTTTCCGATCCCCGTCGTAATGCCGTTGAGCGGCATCACCAGCAGACAGCCCAGCACTCCGCCCAGCCCGGAAAGCAGCACCGATTCCAAGAAGAAGCTGAACAGGATGCTGCCTTGGGAGAACCCCAGGACCCGTAACGTACCGATCTCGCGCGCCCTGCGGGACACCGCGGCATACATCGTATTCATGGCCGCGAAACTGCTGCCCACCGCCATGATGATGGCGACGAAGATTCCCGTGTATTCGATGGGCGCCGCCGAGCTGGTTTGCGCCTCATAGTACTGCTGCTCGGACTGGGCGTTCATGTTAAGCCGCTGGTCGTTGTTGATGTCGTTGACCAGGGCCTTGGCGGTCACCGCATCGGTGGCCTCTACCAGCGCGGAGCTCAGCACCGACTCGCGCTGGAGATCTGCGCTCACCTGGTTCAGATCGCCCCAGATCTCGCTGCCCTGCTCACCACGGCCGGCATCCATCACGCCAACCACGTCCCAATCCCCTCGGCCAAAACGAATCTTCTTGCCAATTTCCGCCTCCGGATAGCGCGCTGCGATGGGCTTGCCCACCACCACTTCGCGCCGGCCCTGCTGAAACCATCGACCGGCGGCGATGTGGATGCCATGCCGCATCTCAATACCCGCCGGGGGCAGACCGCGCATGGTCACGTTAATGCCTTCCTGGTTCTCCGAGGCGGAGAGATTGATGACCGTTACCACTTCGAGCGAGGCCAGCGGCTGGCCGTCCTTTCCGATTGCGATGCCGGGCTTGAATTTCAAGTCCTGAAACTGTTCGCGGGCGAAGTTGCTCACGATCTCGGACTCGGAACCCTTCCGAAGCACCAACAGGTGGAGCGGGTCGCCGGAACTCGCAAGCGTGGCCGCAAGTCCGTTCACCATCGCGAGAATCGCCAACAGAACAGCCACCGTCAGCGCGATTCCGAGTGCCGTCATAATGGTGGTGGTCTTCCGCACGACCAGATTCCGCAGATTGTAAGCGATAGGGATGGCCATGGCCGCTAGTCCGTGCTGCGCAGGGCTTCCACGATCGGTGTGCGCGACGCCCCGATGGCCGGTACCAGGGAGCTCAGGAAGCCGATAGCCACAGCCGTCAGAATACAGGCTACCGCGACAGCGGGCTGGAACGGCGGAACGGGCGGCAGAAACGCCCCAGCGGGACTCTTACCCACGCCCCCCGTCAGCATGGTGGACAACACAAAACCGATGGTCCCCCCCACCAGGGAGATGGCGCAGGCTTCGCCGAGGATCATGCCGAGGATCGTCCCCGGTGTGAAGCCCAGCGTCTTGAGCACGCCGACTTCGCGCACGCGCTCGCGCACCGACATCGCCATGGTGTTGGCTGAAACTAACAGGATCGTGAACATCACCGCCCCCGAGATGCCCACCAGAAACATCTTGACGTTCCCGAGGAGGGAGACGAAGCCCAGCACGTAGGCCTGCTCCGATTCGGTCTTGGTTTGCGCGGTGGAGTTGTGGAATTCGTTGTCGATCGTCTGGGCGATGCGGGTCGCCGACTCCGGGCGGTCGATTACGGTCACGAAAGTGCCGGCGTTGCCGCGCCGCCGTTCGGGCAAGCTTTGTTCCAGGTACTCGCGGCTGATGTACATGACCTCGCTGGGGCGCGGGCTATCGAAGATGCCGGCGATGGCGAATTCATAGTCGCCGGGATAAATGTCTCCCACCAGGTGAATGCGCTCGCCCACGTGCAGGTTGTATTTGTCGGCCAAATCGCGCCCGATGACGCAGGCCGTGCGGTCCCGAACAAAGGCGCGGCGCTGGTCCTCGGGAATACGCAGTTCGCTATAGACGGTGAACAGCTTGTCGGTGTCCACGATGAAGCGGGCGAAGAAGTGCTTGGCATCGATGTAGGTGCCGCCGAACCAGCTCGAAATCATGACTTCCCTCACGCCCGCCACCTGCTTGATGCTGTTTTCGTACGATTCCGGGATAGACACCGTCAGGGAGATGCGGTTGCGGGTTACCAGGCGCAACGCCTGGTCCGGCGTGGCGTCGCTCAAGTACAGCGCGTGGAACATGGCGATCATGACGCCCAGCAGGCACATGGACACGCCGATGCTCGCGACCGTCAGGATGGTCCTGCGCCGGTTTCGCCAGGAGTTCCTCAGGATCAGCGGAAGATAGCGAAGCATATATCCAGTTTACGCATGTAAGTGGTTCAGAGTTCAAGGGTAGGCCGACCAGTCGCCGTTTTGGGAGGACAAGCTGCGCTTTTCACCGGCGAAAGCTGCGAATTTATCGGCGAACCGACAACGGGCAGAGGAGAGGTAACGGCTACTTGGGCCGGGCCTTCTCCATGACGCCGACCATCTCGTCGACCCACTGGTCGTCGCCCGAGCCGAAACCAATTCGCTCCATCTTGAGCACGCCACCGGCATCCACGATCCAGTTGCGGGGAATGCTCAACTCCGGAACCAGTTTGGCTACGTATGCGCTGGCCGGCAGAACCGGGAAGGTGTACTTGTTCTCGGCCAGGAAAGGCAGGATCAGGCCGGGGTTGTCGTCCGTGTTCAGCGTGATGACCACCAGGTCCTTCCGTTCGCGCACTTTGTTGAAGAGCTTCTGCAGGTAGGGAAGCTCATTGCGGCACGGCCCGCACCACGTGGCCCAGAGGTTCACCAGCGCGACCTTGCCCTTCAGGTCCGCGAGGCGCCAGGTCTTTCCTTCGGCGTCCGAGATTTGAAAATCGGGCAGCGGCTTGTCCATTGGGGCCCAACCCATTTGCGTGCTGGCAACGATGGGCGCGGGGGCTTTGGGAGCCGCAGCCGGCACTGGATGCGGAGAGGCTGCGCCCGTCTTTGCCATCCACGCCTCAAATCCTTCCTCGCTGCCGTTGATCTCTTTCCAAAGCTCGCGCAGAGACGACGTGCGGTACTGCTCCATCGATGCGTTCATCCTGGTATTGGGATCGGCCAGCATGGCGTTGCGCTCGTAGGTCAGGGCCTCGAGCCTGTGGCCTTCCGCGCGCGCCCACCTCGCCATGTTGTTCCAGTACATGTATTCGGTCTGCTCGAACTGGCGCTTCTCGAATTCCGGCGCGGAGTCCGCGGGCTTTTCCTTCATCAGCGAGGGACCCAGCTTAGCCAGCAACTCGTGAGCCTTGTCGTATTTCTTGATCTTGAGATAGATGCCCGCCGCCGAGTTCAGTTGGGACCACGCATAGGGCGGCGGCGTCCGTCTCGCCTGGCTATTGACCAGGTACAGATCCGACACCGGCGCGGCCTCCTTGGGCGACTCCAGCGCCGGCAACTGTTTCACACCCTTCTCCAGAAGATCGGGGAGTTCGCCGTACCGCATATTGTGCCGGGAATAGAATCCCGCCACGGTGAGGTAGGGGGAAGCATACGGAGAAGCAGCGCCGGGATGTGCCTCATAAACGCGGATCCAATCTTCCGCGGCTTTGACGGTGTCCTCAAGCGGCGCATCCTGCATCATCTGCATCGCCATGAAGCGCTCATTGCGCGGCTGAGGATCGTCGGGCCACTCGCGAATCCACTCCTCGGTCTGTTTGAGCAGGGTTTCCTGGAAGGCCTCGCGCTCCGAGCCGGTCTTGTAGGGATGGGTCCGGCGCCACTCGTTGATCGCTTCGGCGGCACCACTGGGGTGGGGAGAGCCGCTCTTGGCCATGTGCTCGTCCACCCACTTGGACCCCTCCGCGTCACCCAGCATTTTGTACGCGTCGCGAAGTTCGGTCAGCAAGGACCCGATCTTCGCCCAGTCCGCGGCGCGCAGCCGCACCACGTCCTGTCGGATCCGCTCGCGAACCGGTTCCTGCGCGGACAACGGCGTGGACTTGAATTCCAGCGACCAGAGCGTATTGTAGGATCGGAGGGCCTGCTCGTCGGTCCGTCCCTCCAGCAGCTTCCGCAGGCTGACCGCGCTCTGGCTGATAAACTCGGGATCGCCAATCGGGTTGATGTATTGGGGAAAATAGCCTTCCAGCGCGTCCGGGCAAGCCTTCCGGTACTCCACAAGGTTCGTGAGCAACTTCTGGGCATCGCGGAACGCGGGAGCGGAGTAGATCTCCACCAGCTTCAACCGTGCCATGGCATGGTCCGGCTGGCGTTCCAGTATCCTGTCCAACAGCTTGATGGCTTCGGGGGTATTGGTGCCCTTCAGCGTGCGGGCATACAGCATCAGGTACATCAGGTCATCCGGATTTGCATTCAGAAGCGCGTGGTACTCTTCCCGTACCGGCTGTGAAAACAGCCCCTGTTGGTTCACGAACAGTTCCTGGTAGAAGCGATGCGCGAAGTAGTCCGACGGGAACCGATCGCGGACCTCCTTCGCCGCGGCGATCCGGTCGTCCATCGGCTTGCCGGGAAGGGTGGCCGCCTCGATCGCGGCTTTGACGTTGGAAGGAGCATCGCAAGGCTGCGCCCAAATGGGAAGCGCTGCGAGAAACAAGAGGCTGAGGAAACTGCGATGGGCCATAGAGACCTCCGAAAACCTCCGAAATAGGCCTCCTCCATTATCCTGTTCCCTGAGACGCCTGCGGTTACTCGTCCCCTTCGACTGGTACTAGCGCTTTGTGAAAAATGGTACGGGTAACAAAAACGTACCCGTATCCCGTTCATTTACAATCAGTGACCTGGTGGTTCAGTGCGAATGCGCCGGGTCTGGAGTCTAGATCCCTAACACTAGCCGAACCGGATTCTGCTGCTCGCCTATTCCAAAAGAGAGCTTTCCGTCCACTTTGTCGGGATTGATATAGGTCCCGAACAGGCGATCCCAGACTGTCAACAGGTTGGCCATGTTCACCGTGTAGTGTTGCGGGTTATCGCTGTGATGGATGTGATGGTACCGCGGAGTGACAAAAACCCATTCCAGCCAGTTCGATCGCCAGGTGACGTTCATGTGCATCCAGTCATTCTGAACGGTGCTGCTCACCGCAATCGCCAGACCCATCCACCAGGGCGAGATGTCTACGAAGGGATAAGCCAGGATGTACGGGACATTAACCATGAACTGTTGAGGGATTGTAGCCCGCACGCCGCCGAGCCAATACATATACGTAGGCGAATGGTGCCACTTATGCATCTGCCAGAAGTATCGAGTATGGTGGAGCCTGTGTACCCAGTAGTGACCGAAGTCGGCCAGGATGAAATAAAGCGCCACTCTCAGAGCGAGTGGCAAATGAGAAACGCTCGCTGGAAATGGGTGATAGCCTGGCACAAAACGGCTCAGATACCTGGCCGCCGGAATAACGACAAATATATATAACCCGCATGCGACAAGATCATTCCAAATGACGGATCGGTAGGAAACCTTGCGGGCAGGCCGGACCATTTCAAGCGTCGTAAAGAAAACCGCCCTACCGAGAAACAGCAGAGAGAAGAAAACAGCAGGGGAGAATAGAAAATTGAACAACTCCTTGCCCAGAAAAGTCTCAATCCTACCCATGAACGGCTCACCCTCCCGGTTGCAATAGTACGAATATAACAGATTCCCCTGACCGGATGGCCGCTCTTGGTGCACTGATGATGGCATTGCTTTGACGGTTCAGTCCAGCGATGGCCGCGCCAAGCCCAGTTCTATCCTACCCCCCGCCAACTGCCGCAGAACATACGGTAGAATTCCGCCGTTGCGGTAGTACTCCACTTCCGGCGGCGTATCCACACGAACGTCTACTTGAACGCCGTCTCCCAGCCGTCATCCGCCATGGCCCGCACGGCGGCTTTCCTCACAGAGCCTCAAATATTACACGCCTGGCTGGTAGAGATACTTCTGGAAGCCGACGAAAATGTACCCCACCTCTTCCGGTCTGCCCAAGTCGGCCCAGTCGTCGGCGACACCCTCGGTGCCCGGCGCCAGTTGGTTGCGCAGCCGGATGTTGACCAGCGTCCCGCGCACCATCACCTCGTGATTGCCGCGGCGCGCGCCATAGGAGTTGAAGTCCCCCGGTTGGACGCCCTGCGAAATCAGATAGCGGCCCGCCGGGCTGTCCTTGGGAATCGATCCCGCGGGAGAAATGTGGTCGGTGGTCACCGAATCGCCCAGCAGCGCCAGAACCCGCATGCCGTGGAGGTCCGTCCCAGAGCAGCGGAATTTGGGCTCTCCGTTGAGAGGTCCCGTCGGGCATAATGGAATGAGAGACACATGATGCAAGTAACGTTGGAACTTCCTGAGGACGTGGCGCGGCGCTTCGCTGGGGATGCGAGCGGTCTGTCGCGGGCTGCCCTGGAGGCCTTGGCGCTCGAAGGGGTACGTTCCGGCAAGCTCTCAACGGCTCAAGCGCGGCGGCTGCTCGGAATCAGGTCTCGGTACGAAATGGATGGCTTTCTGAAGGCGCACGGCATTCTGATCGCGATGACGATCGAGGACGTCCGGCGTGACAGCGATACGGCCCTCGCTTTCAGCAGATGAAGGTCGTCATTGCGGATAGGATACATCACCCCTCAACTACCTGATTCTGGTGGGCGCCGTCGAGATACTCCCGCGGCTATACGGGCGGGTCACAATACCTGACGTTGTGCTGAGGGAACTAACCGACGAAGATGCACCGGAAGAAGTCGCTGGGCGGGCCACAAGGCGGCCCGAATGGATTGAGGTACAGGCCACTCCACTCTCAGAGGATTCGTCCTTGGAAGGGCTCGATGAAGGCGAGAGCGCAGCGATTCTGCTGGCTCAGCAACAGGCCGAGGTTTTGCTTCTGGTTGACGATGCCCCCGGCCGCGCGGAGGCGGTCAAGCGTGGGATACGATGGGGACACTCGAAGTACTTCGAGCCGCGTCACTTCAAGGATTCATCGCGCTTCCAGTGGTTCTGGCTCGTGTGGTGGCCACCAACTTTCGGGTCTCGAGGTCCTTGGTGGACGAGCTCGTTGACGAATACGAACTGCGAATCCAGAGAATCAAGCGGGTGGACAACTCCTGAGGGTCGTGGGGAGCGGCTCGCCGTGCTACGCGCTCGCCCTCGCATACACTTGCCATGGTATGGTTAGAGCGGTTAGAGCCATGAGCGACGGGAGCGCTTCGGGTGTTCTTGATGGCCTGCTGGAATCCCTAAGTAGATGTCTGGACGCGGAGTCGGCTCGGCGTGTCGCTGACTTTCGTCTCAATCCACACGTCCAAGAGAGGGTGGATGTGCTCGCAGAGCGGGCAAATGAGGGCCTTCTTACACCGGAAGAACGGGATGAATATGAGGCCTTCGTGAATACATCGGACCTCATCGCGATCCTTCAGCTCAAGGCCATGCGCGCCTTGGGTTCGAACCAACCGGCGTGATAGATGCCGCCGCGCGAAACAGGATTCGCCAGCGGGCGGGCGACCGCTGCGAATATTGTCGGCTCTCGCAAAAGTACAGCCGTCGGACACACCACATCGAGCATATTGTCGCGAAGCAACACGGCGGGGCCGATGATATGGAGAACCTGGCATTAGCCTGCCACCGCTGCAATCTCCAAAAGGGACTCCTTAAGTTCAACAGCACGCTGTTGAACCCCGCCGGCGGTGCAGGATCACAACGTGCCCCAGGCGAAGGACGCGGTCGGCGGCGCGAACCGCATCGACGATCGTTAGCGCTTCGGCGGCGGCGCGCCCGCTGGCTCCGGAGGGATCATCATTCGGAGCGCCGTGATCAGCCAGCGGCCGTTCTCTTTTGTCAATACCCAGGTTTGAACACCTTTCGGATACGGCTTGAGCTCCGTTCCGGTGAATTCGTAACTCCCGTCAACCAGAGCGACATCCGGCCGGACAAAGCGGATTCGGTCAACGGTTTCGATCTTGCGGGCGTTTTTTAGAAATGTTTTGAACGCTTCTCGCAGGTCCGGTTTGCGTTTAACGTAGGCGCCGGCTGGGTTGACCATATCGAAATCGCCGGAGAATGCGAATGCGACGGCATCCGGATTCACTTCGTGCCGATTGAAAGCCGCCTTCCAATCGGCAATCACCTGGCGGATCGCGACCTCATCTTCAGGCGTGCCTTTCTCCGCAGCTACACACAGCACGGCTGAAACGGCCAGAAAAACGCAAATGACTCTCATATCGATCTCCTTCCTCATGTGTCACCGGTCCGAAGGCCGAGCTTCCCCGCAAGCGGTTCAGCCTGTTCATTCCCAGCGCAACGCGAGCACGGGGTCTACGCGTGTGGCCCGATGAGCAGGGATATAGGTCGCCAGGAATGCAGCCGTGCTCAGCACAAACGCCGTGGACGCGAGCACCACCGGATCTGAAGCATGGACACCAAAGAGCAGGCTGCCCATCAAGGGCGTGAGTTCCAGGGCGCCGGCCACGCCCAGCACGACTCCGCTGAGCGCCAGGCGCATGCCTTCCAGCACCACCATCAGGCGGACGTCGCGCGGACGTGCGCCGAGTGCGATGCGAATCCCGATCTCCTGCGTCCGATGCTGCACCGCATACGCCATCAGGCCGTAAACGCCGATGGCCCCGAGCAGCAGCGCAATGCCGGCGAAGACGCTCAGCAGAATCATATTGAAGCGATCGCGGGAGGTGGCCTCACCCACCACTTGCTCCATCGAACGGATATGCGCGACCGGCAATCCGCCACTGGCGGCGCGAAGCTCCCGCTCGATGTCGGCGCGGAGTGAGAGAGGCTCCGCCCTGGTGCGGATGGCCCACCGGAGGGGAAGCCCCCGGCTGCTCATCTTTGCATTGCCATCGGTCAACTGAGCGATCGGCATGTACAACATCGGGATTGGTTTCCGGTTGAGTCCCGCGTCTCTGACCTCGCCAACCACGCCCACAATCTGCCGCGTGCGATCCTCAAACGGAGGTCCATTTCCCTTGGCCATGGTGACTCGCTCTTCGAGCGGGTTAGCATTCCGCCAGGGGAACGTGCTGGACCAACGCATTCCTTCACTGCGCCCTTCCGCCATCGCCTGGTTGATCAGCGTCACCGCGGGCGCGTGTTCGTCGTCCCGATCCGTGAAGCTGCGTCCCTGGCGTAGCGGAATGCGAAACACGTCGAAGTAGTGCCGCGATACCAGCGCCATATTCGCGCCATACCGGTCGTTGGGAAGACCCTCGATGGCCACGGGTCCGCCGAGTTGGAATTCGAGGGGCAGCGAGTAGGTAGCGGCCGCGGCGACCACTCCCGGCAGGCTCTCGATGCGGCGTTCGGCGTCGCGGATCATTTCGGCCAGCACCGGGGCGGCCTCAAAATCGGTTCCGGCGAGCGACATCTCCAGGGTGAGGATGTTATGCGCGTCGAAGCCGGGGTCCACGGTGCGCAAAGCCCAGAACGTGCGAATCAGCAGCCCGGCGCCGGTCAATAGAATCAGGGCCAGCGCCACCTCGGCAATCACCAGCAGCGAGCGTGTTCTGCTTTGACCGATGCCCGTGCCGGCACGCGTGCCGCTCCCGGGGAGACCCGCGCCGGCTCCCAATTGCGAGGCGCTGCCGAACGCCGGCAGGATCCCAAAGAGAATTCCGGTCGAGATCGAGAGGAGCAGCGTGAAGGCCAGCACCGGCGCATCCAGCGTGATGGCGCTGCCGATGCGCGGCATCCCGCCGGGACGGATGGCCATCAGGGCCCGCACTCCGATGTCGCCAAACAGCAGACCCACCGCGCCGCCGGCCAGCGACAAGAGCACGCTTTCGATGAGAAGCTGCGAGACGATTCTCCCGCGGCTGGCTCCCAGCGCAGCGCGGATGGTCATTTCGCGCCGTCGGCCGGTGGCCCTGGCCAGCAGCAGGTTGGCAACGTTGGTGCACGCAATCAGAAGGACGAAGCCGACGGCGCCGGCCAGCACCAGCAGCGGGCGCCGCACTTCCCCGACCGTGGTATCCCACAAGGGCTCCGCCGTGAAGCTCTCGGAGCGTGTGGCAGTGTCCACCCTGTTCGGGAACTTGTGCAAGAACTGATCGTACGCAAGCTTCAGTTGGACCTTCGCTTGAGCCAGCGTGATTCCGGGCCTCAAGCGGGCTGCCACACGAAGAGTGTGTCCCCCATTCGTGCTTTCCGGGTCGGCCTGGAGCGGTAGCAGGATCTCTGGCGCGTCCTCCGCGGCGAAAGTGGGATCGAGTACCCCGATCACCGTGTAGGCTGCGCCGCCGAGCAAAAGGGCCTTGCCCACGGGGCTGCGGTCTCCCGCAAACCGGCGATGCCACAGGCCGTCGGTGATGAGGGCCAGATGCGGCCCTCCCGGACGGTCTTCATCTGCCGTGAAGGCCCGTCCCATCACGACATGCGCGCCAAAGAGCGGAAAGTAACTGGCCGTAACATGGATCGCCCGGAGTTGTTCGGGCGATTCGACACCGGTGAGATTGACGCCCCTCGCGGTATCGTAGGCGGCGATCTCGTCGAACGACTGGCGTTGCTCGCGAAGAACGTTGAACTCGGTGACGGAGGCAGTATTCGCGTTTTTGCCGGCCGCCCAGGCGGGGGAGAACAGCATGAGCTGGACGATCCGGTCCGGGTCGGGATATTGCAGCGGTTCGAGCAGCACCGTATTGATCACGCTGAAGATTGCCGTGTTGGCGCCGATCCCCAACGCCAGCGTCAGCACCGCCACCGCCGTAAAACCGGGAGATTTCGCCAGCATCCGCAAGCCGTAGCGGGTATCCTGCAGCACATTCTCGATTCCGTTCACGCCCCGCATATCACGGCATTCTTCCTTTCGTTGTGTGAGGCCATCCATGGCGCGCAGGGCGGCCTGTCGCGATTGCTCGGGTGTCAGACCCTGCCCGATGTATTCTTCGACCTTTTTTTCCAGATGATACTGCAGCTCTTCGTCGAGCTCGTTCTCGACCTGCTGACTGCGAAAAAGAGATCGAAAGCGCAGCGGCACGGTGTAGAACCAATGTTTCATGCGCATCTCACGCCTCCTCCAGGCGCACCACTTGCGTGATGGCATCCGAGAGTCGGGTCCAGTTTTCCGACTCCTTTTGGAGATGCCTGCGCCCCAATCGGGTCAGCGAGTAGAATTTCGCTCGCCGGTTGTTCTCACTGGGCTTCCACTCGGCCGTGATCCAGCCCTCCTGTTCAAGCTTGTGCAGGGCAGGATAGAGTGATCCATCGCTTACCTGCAAAACATCGCCCGAGACCTGTTTCAGGCGTTGTCCAATGGCCCAGCCATTGAGAGGTTCCAACGCCAAGATCTTTAGCAGAAGCAGGTCCAGGGTTCCCTGGACGAGGTCGGATGGTTTGCTCATGCCCCTCCTATCGGTTACCGAGCTATAATACATCGACTCCTCTCGGTAAGCAAGTGGAAATTTCGAGCTCTGGAAATTTCGAGCTCCAGAGATTTCCGGGCGACAAGCAATTGTAGGTTGAGCAGGATTCGTACCCCGGAATGGCGCGCGCCGAATCCCCTTATTTCGCGTGGATCGCCTGACCGGGTGCAACGCCATCCCGCAACTCCCCGTCGCGGACGACGAAGGTACCGTCCACCAGTACCTAACGAAATCCCTCGGAGTACTGGGCGGGCTTTTCATACGTTGCTCGGTCGATCACCCGTTCGGGATCAAAGACCGAGATGTCGGCATCGGCTCCGGCCCGTAGCCGCCCCTTTTTGCGCAATTCGGGGCAGACCTGCTCGAGTCGCTTCGCCGGTTCAAGCGAACACTTTCGCACAGCATCCATCAACGACAGCCAGCCTCAAGCTGATGACAGGGCTCTGCTCCCCGGCTACGCTCCCGCCAACAGCCGCAGAACATACGGTAGAATTCCGCCATTGCGGTAGTACTCCACCTCCTGCGGCGTATCCACGCGAACGTCCACTCGGAACACCGTCTCCGTCCCGTCATCCGCCACCGCCCGCACGGAAGCTTTACGCCCGCCGCCATTCAGCGAGGCGCGCACTCCCTCAATATGGAACGTCTCCTTGCCGGTAAGCCGCAGGCTGACGGCGCTTTCACCGGGCTCGAACTGTAACGGCAGTACGCCCATCCCCACCAGGTTGGTGCGGTGGATGCGCTCGAAGCTTTCGGCGATCACCGCGCGCACGCCCAGCAGCGCCACACCTTTGGCCGCCCAGTCGCGCGACGAACCGGAACCGTATTCCTTGCCCGCAAGGATCATCAGCGGCACGCTTTCACCCTGGTACTGCATGGACGTGTCATAGATGGACATCTGCCTGCCATCCGGCAGGTGGACGCTCCAGCCACCCTCGGTCCCCGGCGCCAGTTGGTTGCGGAGCCGGATGTTGGCCAGCGTCCCCCGCACCATCACCTCGTGATTTCCGCGGCGCGCGCCATAGGAGTTGAAGTCCCCCGGAGCCACGCCCTGCGAAATCAGGTAGCGGCCCGCCGGGCTGTCCTGGGGAATCGACCCCGCCGGAGAGATGTGGTCGGTGGTCACCGAATCGCCCAGCAGCGCCAGAACACGCATGCCGTGGAGGTCCGTCACCGACGTTTCCGGGTCCACCATCTGGTCGAAATAGGGGGGCTTCTTAATATAGGTGGAGCGCTCGTCCCATTGGAAGGTGCCGCCGGTGGGCACGGGCATCCCCTTCCAGTTCTCGTCACCATCGAAAGCGTGCGCATATTCGTGCTCGAACATGCCTTGGTTGACGGAATCGCGCACGGTGCGCTGCACCTCCTCGTTGGAGGGCCAGATGTCGCGCAGGTACACGGGATTCCCGCTGGGGTCGTGGCCCAGCGGATCGTTCACCAGGTCGATCTCCATGGTGCCCGCCAGCGCATATGCCACCACCAGCGGACTTGTTCTCCGGAATGCTCAGAATGCAGGCATCGCGGCCTACGACCCGGCGGTGTCGTGTTTTCGGGTAAGCTCAGCGAGGAGCCACGCCCTGGCCATCCTCCAATCGCGTTTCGCGGTATCCACGGAAACCCCCAGGACTTCCGCCGCTTCCTCAATGTTCAATCCACCGAAGTAGCGCAACTCCACAACGCGGCTTTTGCGGCCGTCGATGCGGGCGAGTGCATCGAGCGCCTCATTCAGGGCGAGCACTTCAATACCGCGCGCCTGCGCCACCAGCAGCACTTCATCGAGGGGCACGCGCAGCGCATTTCCTCCACGCTTGGCGAAGCCGCGCCGGCGCGCATGGTCCACCAGGATGCGCCGCATGATCTGGGCGCACAGCGCCAGGAAATGCACCCGGTTTTCGCAGCGAATTCCCCCGGCGCGCACCAGCTTGAGATATGCCTCATTGGCCAGTGCGGCGGATTCAAGGCTCTCGCCGGCGCGCCGGTGCGCGAGGTGCTGGTGCGCCATCCGCCGCAGCTCCGGATACACAATATCCGTCAAGCGGTCCAGCGCGTCCCGATCGCCGCAGTTCCACGCAGCCAGCATTGCGGTGATATCCGGCTGGCGGGGGTTCGCCATGTTTTTCGAGTCCTGCCACAATACTACCGCCTCCCGTTAACCCTTCCTGCTCCCGTTCGCGGAGTACAAGTTGGAGAAAGGAGCTGAATTCTATGAAACGGTTTATTTCGGCGACGTTGCTCGCCATCTCTTTTCTGGCGGCATCGCCGGTCATCAGCGCACAGGATTGCAGTAATTGGACCAATTGGGATCTTCGCGGCACTTACCTGGGGAGCGGCACCGGCTACCTGGACCTGTCAAAGCTATTCCCGGGGAAAGGCTTTCCATCGGGATTGACCCCGATGTCCCTTGTGATCGGCCATGTCTATAACGGCGCTGGCGGTGCCACGAGTTGGGTTTCTATGAACGTCGGGGGGACCCAGTTCAATCCTGAATTCACCGCGTACAGCTATTCCATGCAGGCAGACTGTACTGTCCGGGTAACCTATACCCTCAACTTCAAGGAACTGGGTACTACGCTCACCTTCACGAGAATCGGCGTGATAGTGCCGAAGCCGGGGGGGCTGGAGATCCACTCGCACGCCATAGGCAGACCCGCTGTAGGGCCCGCCGGCGCTGGGCTCAATCTGAATGTAATCCATCGCATCTCGATGCAACAATTCTGACCCGACGCCGCCCGATATAATCGAAGTCATGGCGTGAGTGACTCACGCCATCGACATCCCATGGCCTCAGGGACAGGCCTATGAATGCGAGCTTCGAAGGCGGCCGTACGATGCTCGCGGAGCCACAACCGGCTCGGGTTGCGGCTCAAACTGTACATCCGGAACGGTATGTATCAGGACGCGCTGGTCGATACGTACGCCGGCGAGAGCCTCTGCTCTACTACTTCACCGGACCGAGATAGCGGTCGAACCAAGCAAGCGATTCCTTGATCGGTATCTGATAGTTCGGCCAGGCATGGCCTGCATCCCAGAGAGCCCAGCGCTTGTCTTTTTCCGGTGCTCCCAGCAGCCGGAACATCGGACGCTGTGACGTTTCGGCCGGAAAGATGAAATCGGATCGGCCATTGACCATCAGCGTGGGAACCTGAAAGCGGGGAACGAAGTTGAACGGATCGAATTCGGGCAGCAGGTCCCAGCCGACAGGCAAACCGACACTGACTAGCGCGGCTGCCTTCAGGCGTTGCTCGCCTACCGCGAGCACGGGCAACACGCAAGCACCGCGACTGATACCGAAGACGCCCAGCCGGTCGCGATCCACATCCGGACGGCTCACAAGGTAATCAATGGAGCGGCGGAAGTCCTTGGATTCCAGAATCAGCCGGTCGCGAACCGCATAAGGGCCGGCGGCCGGGACAGCATACCGGCGCTGATACTGGCCCTTGAGAACCGGAAGCAGGAATGCCCGCCCGCTCTTAACAAGGAAGTCAAAAAAATGTTCTTCTCCGGGCTGCGGCGATGACAGTCGAAACGCCATGCCAGGGTGCGCATAGATGATCGTCTGATAGGGCGGCGCGGCATGTTTCGGTAGATAGAAATAGCCGAGTACCCGCTCGTTTCCATAAGCAGCGGCGAAGGAGACCTTCTCCCGTCTCCAGTGAGAGTTTTCCTCGTCGATGCCTTCGACGCGCGAATCGAGGTCCGTAGGGTCATAGGCATAGAAAGTCTGATAAACCCGGAACACTTCGTCCGGCGCCGGTTTCTCCCGGCTGAAATCACGAACGGACTTGGTAACCGGTGCCTGGAGCACGGATTCCTGGCGCATGTCATAGCGCACACAGCGGATCCCGTTCTGGGGGGAGCGATCCCAGGGAAGGCGAGCATCCAGATCGGCGAACATGTACGCCGGCTCATTCCATGCGCCGCCACGGAGATAGCGTTGGCCGCCGATATCGTTCCAGCACCACTCCCTCACATTGCCGGCCATATCCAGCGTCCCAAAGGCGCCAATGCCCTTGTAGGAACCGACGCGCGCCGGGGCGGCGCCGCTGAAATTGCTCACGTCTGTGATATCCGCGTAGAAGCCCGGACTGGCGGCCTGCTGCCAGTGGTATATGGTCGGCAACTGCTTTCCCGCAAATTCCGCGTAAGCCGCGGCCTCGAACCAGCTCACGCCGTTCACCGGATAGTCATCGTAGGCTGGCGGGTATTCGCCGCTCTCCCATGTCGAGGGGCCCGGCCGGCCGGTGGAATCGCGAAACAACTTCATGGCATCTTCCCAGGAGAGTCCGCGGCCGTCCTGGACAAAGTCCTGTTTCCAGTACGCCCGCTTCTGATATCCGCCGCGGCCGATGAATTCCTTGAACTGCCGGTTGGTGATTTCGTAACGGTCGATTAAGAATGCGCTCAGCTTCACGGCGTCCAGGCCGGGGATGCCGACAACGCCGGCGGGGACGCGCACCATCTCGGGCGGAATGGCACCCTCCGCGTCGAGATCGAAATTCAGGGAAGTTCCTCCGCGGACTTCACCCGTGGCCAGGATGGTTCGGAATCCGGGTTTCACGATGCGGAAGCGATAAAACCCCCACAGCAGTTCTTCGGTGGTGAACGGTGTCGTGCCGAGACTCAGCCAGTCGTTGTCGTCCGGGCTGTAGCCTGTGGCCCACACCTCTGCTCCGGGCGGATTGGTGCTGAACGGCGTTTCGAAGGAGCTGTTGTGATGAATTCGTTTGAGCGTGGGATCATTGGGAAGGATCGCCTCGGCCCGGCGGATGAGGCGGAAAGCAGGCTTCAATTCACCGGATTCGAGCAAGCGGGATATCTCAGGAAGGGCCTGTTGTCTCACCCAGCGGACACGGGAGTTGTGCTGGTATAGGCGCACGCCCAAAAGCAGGAGAATCGCGGCTAGCGGGATTGCGAATCGGGGATGGCGGGCGATAGCGGAGAGCGGCCAGCGATTTCGTCCGCGCTGTGCTTCCTCGAGTGTCGCGCGAGCGGCTGCGATGTTATTCGGGCGGCAGTTCGCGTCCTTTTGGAGACACTGCCGCAACAAGTGGCGGACCTTCGCTGGGGTTTTGGTGGGCAGAGCCTGCCAGTCCGGCTCCTGTTCCAGCACGGCCGTAATGGTGTCCGGGAGGGTCTCGCCTTCGAAAGCGCGCTTTCCCGCGAGCAACTCGTATAAGAGACATCCGAATGCCCAGATGTCCGTCCGCTGGTCGACCTCCGCGCCTCGCGCCTGCTCCGGACTCATGTAGCCGGGAGTGCCCACGACATGGCCCGCCACGGTCCCGCCGCCGGCTGCTGCCGGCGTCTGCGGGAGATCCTGTTTCCGCTCGGTCCCCATCGCTTTTGCGAGGCCGAAATCCAACACCTTCACCCTGCCTTGCGGCGTCGCCTTGATGTTGGCGGGTTTCAAATCGCGGTGGATGATCCCGTGCTCATGCGCCGCTTCGAGCGCCTCCGCCACCTGGCAGGCGCGATCGAGTGCGGTGGCCAGGGGCAGCGGCCCGTGCAGCGTATCCCCCTCTACCAGCTCGAGCACCAGGTAGTCCGCTTCCGCCGACTCCTCCAGTCCGTAAATCGCCGCGATGTTGGGATGGTTCAGCGACGCCAGCGTGTGCGCCTCGCGCCGGAAGCGCGCCAACCGATCCGGATGGCGCGCGAACTCGGGAGGCAAAGTCTTGATGGCGACGTCGCGGCCAAGCTTGCTGTCGTGCGCGCGATAAACCTCGCCCATCCCGCCCGCGCCCAACAGGGACAGGATGCGATACGGCCCGTATTGCCGGCCCACCAGCGACCCGCGGGCGACCAGCGTGGCCGCCACATCCGCAAACACCGGCTTTTCCAGTAAGGTGCCAGCATGCTCATCCGCCGAAACGAGCATCTCGACCAGCCGCCGCAACTCGGCGTATTCGCCGCAGGCCTCATCGAGAAACGCTCGCCGAACTTCCGGCGATCGCTCCAGCGCAGCGTGGAAGAGATCCTCGGCTCGCCGCCAGAGTTCCTGCTTCATGGCCAGATCCGTATTTTATTGTCCTTTAATCTTATTACATTTTGGAATGGTTCGCAGACCGGTTGCCGAGGTTTCGCAATGGGCCGCGGGACATTCATGTGCCATTTGTGAGATGCGCTATAACCTGCCACATCGGGCCCTTTGTTTTGATCGGCGGACTGGATCGGTTCGACCGCGAGATCATCGGCGTTCTGAGCAGGAGGCGCGAGCCAAGCAACGGGCTACGGCAACGCCGAGCCTCCCGGTGTTCGACAGGCTGTCTGGTACTTGGGACGAATGACGCCCGACGCCTCGATCCGCGAGCAGAGCCTTTGGCGTGTGGCGATTTGGATCGAGGCTGAAAGGGCGGACAATCTTTTCCGCCACCCAAGCGCGGGTGCTTCCCGACGAGCAGTTCGGCCTGCCCCCCGCTTACCCCCCGCCAACTGCCGCAAAACATACGGCAGTATTCCGCCATTGCGGTAGTACTCCACCTCCTGCGGCGTGTCTACACGAACGTCCACTCGGAAGGCCGTCTCCGTCCCGTCATCCGCCACGGCCCGCACGGAAGCTTTGCGCCCTCCGCCATTCAGCGACGCGCACACTCCCTCAATATGGAACGTCTCCTTGCCGGTAAGCCGCAGGCTGGCGGCGCTTTCACCGGGATCGAACTGTAACGGCAGTACGCCCATCCCCACCAGGTTGGTGCGGTGGATTCGTTCGAAGCTCTCGGCGATCACCGCGCGCACGCCCAGCAGCGCCACGCCCTTGGCCGCCCAGTCGCGCGACGAACCAGAGCCGTATTCCTTGCCCGCCAGGATCATCAGCGGCACACCGTCGCCCTGGTATTGCATCGAGGTTTCGTAGATGGACATCTGCTTGCCATCCGGCAGGTGGACGCTCCAGCCACCCTCGGTGCCCGGCGCCAACTGGTTGCGGAGCCGGATGTTGGCCAGCGTCCCGCGCACCATCACCTCGCGATTGCCGCGGCGGGCGCCATAGGAGTTGAAGTCCCCCGGAGCCACGCCCTGCGAAATCAGATAGCGGCCCGCCGGGCTGTCCTTGGGAATCGACCTCGCCGGAGAGATGTGATCGGTGGTCACCGAATCGCCCAGCAGCGCCAGAACGCGCATGCCGTGAAGGTCCGTCCCCGACGTTTCCGGGTCCACCATCTGGTCGAAATAGGGGGGCTTCTTAATATAGGTGGAGCGCTCGTCCCATTGGAAAGTGCCGCCGGTGGGCACGGGCATCCCCTTCCAGTTATCGTCGCCATCGAAAGCGTGCGCATATTCGTGCTCGAACATGCCTTGGTTGACGGAATCGCGCACGGTGCGCTGCACCTCCTCGTTGGAGGGCCAGATGTCGCGCAGGTACACGGGATTGCCACTGGGGTCGTGGCCCAACGGATCGTTCACCAGGTCGATATCCATGGTTCCCGCCAGCGCATAGGCCACCACCAGCGGCGGGGACGCCAGGTAGTTGGCCTTAACCAGCGAATTGATGCGGCCTTCGAAGTTACGGTTGCCGCTCAGGACGGCGGCCACCACCAGGTTCTCCTTCTGCACCGCCCCGGCCACCGGCTCGGGTAGCGGACCACTGTTGCCGATACAGGTAGTGCATCCGAAACCCCAAGCGGATCTTAGGATGCCAAGCCCATTCTCTCGACGAGCGCCTGAAACCGCGGATGGCCGCGAAAAGCGTCATATAGCGGCTTCACGGGGAAGTGGATGATCTGCGGATCGCGCTCCTCCACGGCCCTCTCCAGCCAATCCAGGCACTGCTCGACGTCTCGCAGTCCCAGATGAATCCATGCGATGCTCAGGGGAGAGACGTACCGCGTTTCGCCCAAAAGCTCGATTCGCCGAAGGTACACTTTGGCCTTCTCGCTCTGCCCCAGCAGACCGTAGGCTATACCGGCACCGCCCAGCAGGAAGGGGTTCGGCCCGAGCTGCACAATCGCCCTCTCGGCGATTTCGAGGGACTTGTCGAGCCTCCCCTGGAAGGCCCAGGCGCCGAACAGCACGGACTGGGGCACCCAGTAGCTGGGATCGATCTCCGCTGCTTCCTGCAGGCATTCGACCGCCTCGCCGTACCGCCGTTCGAGCAGGAGACACTGTCCGACGTGGGCCAGCACGACCGGAGACAGCGGGTCGAATTCCAGCGCGGTCTCGAACTCCGCGCGCGCCTCCGCGAAACGCCTGGTGGGCTCCAGCAGATAAACGGCATACTTCATGCGGATGTCCGGCGACCCCGGATTCAGCTCGCGCGCCCGCAGAAATTGCCGTTCGGCCTCGGCCCAGTTAAAATCGTGGACGCCGCTGTAGATGCCCAACATGGCGTGGGCCTCTCCCGATCGCTCGTCCAATTCGAGCGCCCGGGCCACCGCACACCTCCCGATCGCGACGGCTTCGCGCGGGCTTTCAATGCCGAACACAGCGGTCTCCCACCAGCTTTCGGCAATGCCAACATGCGCCTGCGCAAACTGTGGATCGAGCGCCGCCGCCTGTTCGAAGTAGCTGCGACTGCGGAGCAGATCCCTGGGGTTCCGCCGTATGCTGTAATGGCGGCCCCGCAACCAGAGTTGGTACGCCTCCGGATTCGCAGTCTGGCGCCGCACCGGGGGAACGCTCTTGACCAGCCGCAGACGGAGCGCCTCCACGATCGCCTGCGAGATATCCTCTTGAATTCTGAAAGTCTCGGTGAGCTCGCGATCGTAGCGGTCACTCCAGAGATGGTAACCGTTGGAAGCGTCGATCAACTGCGCGTTGACGCGCACCGAGTCTCCGGACCGGCGCACACTACCTTCGAGGATGGCGCCCGCCGCGAGGCTTGAAGCGATCTTTCGAATGTCCTGCTCCTTGCCCCGGAAGGCGAACGACGAGGTCCGCGCCGTAACCCGCAAGCCCGGAATGCGGGCCAGTGCGGTAATGATCTCGTCCGCGAGCCCGTCGCCGAAGAATTCGTTCTCCTGACCGGCTGTCAGATTCACGAATGGCAGCACCGCCACGGAGGGAAGCTGCGTCTCCGGAGCGGAACCCTCGGCCGGTTCGCCAGGGGTTGCCAGATGGATATCGCGGCTGCGCCGCCATGAATCCAGCTCCGATTTCAAGGCATAAACGCCAGGCCGGTCGCCGCCGGGCATCCGATGTACAGGCAGGCTCTTGGTGGACTCCCATCGCTGCAGGGTTCGGATGTCGCGGTTGAGGTGTTGCGCAATCGCTTTCCAGGAATCCAGAACGTCCACGGAAGGCGCGGTGGTTTGGAGTTCCATAGTTCAGACTCCGATACCCCTTTTTAGCAAATCGGGCAACACGCGGCAACACACGGCAACAGACGACAGTACCGCGTCTGCCGTCTCTTACCGCTTGAGGCCGAAGCTACGCAGTTTTACCTTATTCCCAAGGAGTTTGAAACATGACAAGAAAAATGGTTTGGATCATACTGGCGGCGGCGATGGCGTTCCCCATGGCCGCAACCGCACAGCGTCAATCTGCCTTCACTTCATTCGACGTTCCCGGAGCTGCGTCCACCACCCCGTGGGGCATCAACGACGACGGCGCGGTGGTCGGCATGTATGCGGACAGTTCGGGGAGAACCCATGGTTTTCTGCTGCAGGGCGGGACCTTCACGACCATCGATTATCCGGGCGCTTTGATGACTGGCCCCGCGGGGATCAACAATCACGGCGATATCGTGGGCGCGCATATTGACGCCATGGGTCTGCCGGGGATGGGCTTGCGTGGGTTTCTGCTGAAGCAGGGGACCTTCACGGATGTGAACTATCCAGGGCACCTGAATACCATGCCCATGCGGATCAACGATAACGGCCAGATCGTCGGCTGCTACCACGACACCGACTTCGGACCAAGCATGCACGGGATGATGTTCAGCAACGGCACCTTCAGCGCGCTGAGCACACCGGCTTCCATGAATATGGGGTTGCTGCCCGGCGGTGGTGTCACGGTGGGCCAGTACGGCGCGACGGGCGGGCCTACCCGCGGCTTCGTGGCCAGCGCCGATACCCTCGCACTGTTTGATTTCCCGTTCAGCATCTCCACCAACGCCCTGGACATCAACCCTTCCGGCGAGGTTGTAGGAGTGTATACCGACGCCGCGAAGAAAACTCACGGCTTTCTGCTGCGTCTGGGGGACGCCATTGACACCTTCGGAGTCAATCCCAAAATTGGCATGACCGGGCCCTTCAACTTCGCGACTATCGATTTCCCGGGAGCCACCTCAACGGACGCCTATGGGATCAATTCCCGGGGCGACGTGGTGGGGGACTATGTGGACTCTGCCGGCAAGACACATGGATACCTCCTTAGCCGGGCGCGACGCCCTGGAGGAGCGGCCTACCAGGAGACGCCAGGGAGTGCCGGCAAGGAATTGCCGTAACGATGGCGTCAAGCGGACCTGACACGGGCAGTTGTTTGCGCTCTCCGGGTGTAACAGTCGGCTGCTATTCTGCACGATTCACGTGGTTACTCGGAGGAAATGTATGACAAGGGCTTTCTCGTATCAACGCCCATTGATGAACGGGGGTTTGGGTCTCGCCAACCACAATCTGCGGCTTGCCGAATGGCAGCAGCATATCGGCTCGGCTGGGCCCGGCCCCGCCTTGAGGCCTATGCGTTAGCCAACTGCCGCAGTACATACGGTAGAATTCCGCCGTTGCGATAGTACTCCACCTCCTGCGGCGTATCCACGCGAACGTCCACTCTGAAGGCCGTCTGCGTGCCGTCATCCGTCACGGCCCGCACGGAGGCTTTGCGCCCGCCGCCATTCAGCGAGGCACGCACTCCCTCGATATGGAACGTCTCCTTGCCCGTCAGATGCAGGCTGGCGGCGCTTTCGCCGGGCTCGAACTGCAACGGCAGCACCCCCATCCCCACCAGGTTGGTGCGATGGATGCGCTCGAAGCTCTCCGCGATCACTGCGCGCACGCCCAGCAGGGCCACACCCTTGGCCGCCCAGTCGCGCGACGAGCCGGAACCGTATTCCTTGCCCGCCAGGATCATCAGTGGCACGCCGTCGCCCTGGTACTGCATCGAGGTCTCGTAGATGGACATCTGCTTGCCATCCGGCAGGTGCACGCTCCAGCCACCCTCGGTGCCCGGCGCCAGTTGGTTGCGGAGCCGGATGTTGGCCAGCGTCCCGCGCACCATCACCTCGTGATTGCCGCGGCGCGCGCCATACGAGTTAAAGTCCCCCGGAGCCACGCCCTGCGAAATCAAGTAACGGCCCGCCGGGCTGTCCTTGGGAATCGACCCCGCCGGAGAAATGTGGTCGGTGGTCACCGAATCGCCCAGCATCGCCAGGACGCGCATGCCGTGGAGGTCCGTCACCGACGTTTCCGGGTCCACCATCTGGTCGAAATAGGGCGGCTTCTTAATATAGGTGGAGCGCTCGTCCCATTGGAAGGTGCCGCCGGTGGGCACGGGCATCCCCTTCCAGTTTTCGTCGCCGTCGAAAGCGTGCGCATATTCGTGCTCGAACATGCCTTGGTTGACGGAATCGCGGACGGTGCGCTGCACCTCCTCGTTGGAGGGCCAGATGTCGCGCAGGTACACGGGATTTCCGCTGGGGTCGTGGCCCAACGGATCGTTCACCAGGTCGATATCCATGGTTCCCGCCAGCGCATAGGCCACCACCAGCGGCGGGGACGCCAGGTAGTTTGCCTTGACCAGCGAATTGATGCGGCCCTCGAAGTTACGGTTGCCGCTCAGCACCGCAGCCACCACCAGGTTCTCCTTCTGCACCGCTGCGGCCACCGGCTCGGGCAGCGGACCGCTGTTGCCGATACAGGTCGTGCACCCGAAACCGACCAGGTGGAAGTTGAGCTGTTCCAGGTAGGTCAGGAGGCCGGCTTCCCGGTAGTAGTCGATCACCACCTTGGATCCCGGCGCGAGGCTGGTCTTCACCCAGGGCTTCACCATCAGCCCGCGCTCCACGGCCTTCTTGGCGAGCAGTCCCGCGGCCAGCATCACCGACGGGTTGGAGGTGTTGGTGCAGCTCGTAATGGCGGCGATCACCACCGCGCCGCTCTCTACATTAGCGCTCGTGCCGTTGATCTGGGCGGGCGAGCTCTTCTTCGGCCCGGGGAAGGCGTCGTGGAAGTTCTTCCGCACGTCCGGCAACTCCACGCGGTCCTGGGGACGCTTCGGCCCGGCCATGGATGGCGTAACGGTGTCGAGGTCCAGTTCCAGGCTCGTGGAGTAGAGCGGGTCCACAGTTTCATCGGTGCGGAACAGCCCCTGCTCTTTGGTATAGGCTTCCACCAGGGCGATCAGGCCGGCGTCGCGATTGGTGAACTTGAGGTACGCCAGCGTCTCTCCATCCACCGGGAAGAACCCCATCGTTGCGCCGTATTCGGGCGCCATGTTGGCGACGGTGGCGCGATCGGCCAGGCTGAGCGCGCTCAGCCCCGTCCCGTAGAATTCGACGAACTTGCCGACGACCCCCTTCTTGCGCAGGATCTGGGTGATGGTCAGCACCAGGTCGGTGGCGGTGCAGCCTTCCCGCAGTTTGCCGTGAAGCTTGAAGCCCACTACCGGGGGCAGCAGCATGGAAACGGGCTGCCCCAACATGCAGGCTTCGGCTTCGATTCCTCCCACGCCCCATCCCAGCACGCCCAGGCCGTTCACCATCGTGGTGTGAGAATCCGTGCCCACCAGCGAGTCCGGATATGCCTGTCCGTTGGCGCGAAATACCACCGACGCCAGATATTCCAGGTTCACCTGGTGGACGATGCCGGTATCGGGAGGCACCACCCGGAAATTGCGGAAGGCCGTCTGGCCCCACCGCAGCAACATGTAGCGCTCGCGGTTGCGCTGAAATTCCAGCAGGGCGTTCAAGCCGAAGGCGCTGCTCGATCCAAAACTATCCACCTGCACGGAGTGATCGATCACCAGGTCGGCGGGCATCAGGGGATTCGCGCGACTGGGGTCGGCGCCCATCGCGGCCAGGGCGTCGCGCATCGCGGCCAGGTCCACCACGCAGGGGACGCCGGTGAAATCCTGTAGCAGCACGCGCGCCGGCATGAAGCTGATTTCCTTGCCGTTGGACCCCGGCCCGGAGGATGCAACGCCGCGCGCCACGTACTCCACGTCGTCCGCCGACACGCGGCGTCCGTCCTCGTGCCGCAGCAGGTTTTCGAGCAGGATCCTGGTCGAGAAAGGCAGGTGGGAGATATCGCCCACTCCTTTTTCTTCCAGACGGGAAAGACGAAAGTACTCGTACTCGCGATCGCCCACGCGCAGCTTCGAGACTGCGCCAAAACTGTTTGTCGACATGATTTTGATTATAGTTGCGCGCGGCGTCGGCCCGTGCGATGGCCGGCTATAAAGTTTCAGCGGAAACCGACGATCAGCAGTATGTGTCATCGTATGGGTCAACCTCGGGGACTCCAATGCCGCGGCCGCGGTGGAACCTCGAAACGTTGGTGCAGAGTCACGATAGCTCCGGCGCCGCCATCGGACAGCCGATCCGGAAACTGAGAGCCGATGAACGGCAGTCGTTCTACGCTGAGACAATCGAGGTTCTAAGAACTCGGGACGAGTCGTCCGGTTCTCAATACCTGGTATCCATGCTGGTAGCCAACCAACTGTTGGTGCCGGTGCTATGCGATCTGGCGCTGACGCGGGAGCGGGCTCTGGCCGTAGCTCAGGCCGCCGCCAAGGCCGGCGTGATGGTGGATGTGATGCTGGCAAAACACCTGTCGGAACAGGCACCGTCGATTGGCGATGGGGCTTGTCCCGCCGATTTGCAGCGCTCGATGGACATCCTGGCCGAAATCTCGGATGGCACGCGAATTCTTCCCTGTTTGATGGCTCTGGCCCGCCAGACGAACCCGGCTCTTGTGTCTAAAGCGGTGCTCATGATTGGGCGGCTCAACCGGAACGTCAAGTGGGTGCTGAATCGCCTCTCCGATTCGGACCCGCGCGTCCGCGCCAATGCTATCGAGGGCCTGTGGGGAGTCGACACCGAAGAAGCGCGCCGGCTGCTCCGTTCCGCCGCGAGCGATGCGAACAACCGGGTGGCCGGGAACGCCCTCTTCGCGCTCTACCAGCTCGGAGACTGTTGGGCCATTCCGGAACTGCTCAAGATGGCCAACCATGAATCCGGCCGCTTCCGCGTCACCGCTGCCTGGGCCATGGGTGAGACCGGAGACCCGCGTTTCACGAAAACCCTGGCACGCATGGTGGGCGAGCCGAACGTCTCCGTACGGACCGGGGCCTTCGCGGCGCTCGGCAAGATCAGGGCAGCCACCGCTCGAGTCCACCAGGCGGGCGCACGGTCGATTGTGGCCTGCTTCCAACCGAACGGGCAGAGCGGATGGCGCGAGCTCCACGTGGACGTCGGCGCGAAGGATGGGCCCAAGCAGGCCAGGCTCCTGCCCACGGAATTCATTCTCGTCGAAGACGGCCAGGATGTTGTGAGCTTTGCAATCGAAGAATGTCCGGTCCCGCCGCTGCTTTCGATCACGTTCATTCTTCCTGGCATCGCCGGTGCGGCCAGCACCCCGTTTCAACAAGGAGCCCTGAAAGCACTGGCGTGGAAGCGCCCGCCCGATTTTTGGTCACTCGCACATTACATTCCGGCCGTTCGTCCTTCGCTCGATACCAGCCCTGAGGAGCAGCAGACTACCTCCGCCGCCGCGCAGCCTTCCTCGCGGGAGAATATTCCGCTCCAGTTCACTGCCGATCCGGAAGTTGCCGCGGCGGCCCTCGAAAAAGTTCCACCCCAGACCGATTGCTCCGATCTGTGGACTACCATCCGGCATTCCGTTCAAGGCGCGGGCCCCGAGCGCGGTGAACGCCATGTGCTGGTTTACGGCCAGTCCGAAGCCGCACAACCTGTTGGTTATCGGGAATTGACTTCCGCCGCTCTGGCCTCCGGCGCCTCCGTGCATGCCATCTCACTGATTGGCAACCCGGCACTGGAGAGCTTATGTTCGGCAACCCAGGGGGACTTTCAGACGGTGGCATCCGAAGCTGAGGTCCCGGCCCTGGTCGAGCAGGTTTATCTCAGCCTGCTGGCCCGGTACACGGTGCGGTACCAGCCCATTTCCGAGCAAGCCCGCAAGCTTCGGATCATCGTCAACTCTCCTTCCGGTTGGGGGGAATATACCATTCTCATTCCGCCCCAGCCGGCGCAGGCCGGCTGATGTCGGCGTGGATGATGCGAAGACCGGCCGGCCCTGGCGCCCCAGCCTCCGCCGGCGCGGGCCGGCTGTTTGCGACTTTCGCCGGCGCCGAAGGCACAAGGTATTTCTGGGGTAGCGGACTGCCCTCGCGCTCCTGATCCCAAAGGATGGTCATCACCTTCCACGCTTTTCCGTCCTTGACCAACTGAAAACTGTTGATGCCTCGTGCGAATGGCTTCTCGCCCGGCGCGCGCCGGGATTCGTAAGTGCTGAACACGTGCGCGATGTTGCCGAACATCTCCACTCGGCGCGACAGTTCGGACTCGTAAAACGCGTTCTTCTCGAAGCTGGCCCCCGCACGCTGCGAGTAATCGTCCGGCGTCATGACGTTGGGGGCTGCACCCTCCGCGGTGACCCGCATGGAAATCAACCTGGCCCCTTCCGCAAACAGGGAGCGGAAACGCGCCCAATCGCGGATGCCCGCCGGACCCGAAATTACATCGTAGACGGCCTGCGTGATGCTCTCGACAGAATCGCCGTCCGCGGCCCTGGCAATCGGGGCAACCGAGGCCAACAACATAACCAGTACCATACGTCTCATCAACTCCCCTCCTTTTCCGGTCGCTAAATATCGCTTGCTCACGGGCGCCTCCGCAAGGCAGGCGCGACCCGTCAGAAGCCCTCAACCTACGTCCGGAAACCGCTATCATATCTATCATATCTAACGAGGCTCCGCCTCAGACCGGCAAGATTCTCATCATGAAACCACCGGGCATCCCGGCCGCACTGGCCCTCTGGATTGGCGCAGCGCCGCTGATCCTCGCGCAGAGCGGCGGACGCATCTACCTCGATCCCTCCCAACCCATCGAGGCGCGCATCGCCGACCTCATCTCGCAGATGACCCTGGAGGAAAAGGCCGCCCAACTCAATCACCTTTCCTCGCGAAACGACCGCCTCCACATCCCCGCCTGGGGAGGCTGGAACCAGACGCTGCACGGCGTGTGGTCGAAGCAGCCCACCACGCTCTTCCCCACGGCGATCGCCATGTCGGCCACGTGGGATCCCGCGCTCGTCAAGACCATCGCCGATTCCATGTCCGACGAGGCCCGCGCGCTCTACAACATCGGCGCCGATGGCCCGCGCTCCAAGCACGGCCTGGTCTACCGCTCCCCCGTGATCAACATCAGCCGCGACCCACGCTGGGGCCGCATCCAGGAATGCTTCGGCGAAGACCCCTACCTCGCGGGCCGGGTCGCTGTAGCCTATGTTCAGGGACTTCAGGGCAGCCATCCCAAGTACCTGAAGGTGGCGTCCACGCTCAAGCATTTCGCCGTGAACAACGTGGAGACCAACCGTCACAGCCTCTCCGCCACCGTGCCCGAAAGGATCCTGATGGAATACTGGCTGCCCCATTGGAAGGCCGGTATTGTGGAAGGCCGCGCGCAATCCGTGATGGCCTCCTACAACCAGCTCAACGGGGTCCCCAACATTGCCAACAAATACCTGCTGACCGACATTCTGCGCGGTCTGTGGAAGTTCGACGGCTTCGTGGTTTCCGACCTCGGTGGGATCGGCAGCAGCCTCGTGCAGGGGGCGCATATCACCGACAAGACAGAGGTTGCGGCGGCCCGCGCCCTCGAAGCCGGTTGCGACCTCGACGACAACTTCTATGAAGCGTCCCTGCCGGTGGCTGTGCGCGCCGGCTTGGTCTCCGAAGCGGTGGTGAATCAGGCATTGACCCGTGTGCTGCGGGTGGCCTTCCGCCTGGGCGCGTTCGATCCGCCCGAAATGGTGCCCTTCTCGAAGATCGGCCCGGATGTGATCGAATCTCAGCCGCATCGCGACCTGGCCCTTAAGACCGCCCTGGAGTCCATCGTTCTGCTCCGCAACAAAAACGGATTCCTGCCCCTCGACCGAACCAGGCTGAAGTCGGTTGCGGTCATCGGCCCGCAGGCCGACCACTTCGAGACCGGCAACTACTTCGGCGCGAAGCCCCGCATCGTCAGCCCCGTCGAAGGCATCCGCGCGAAGCTCGGCCCTGCCGTGAAGGTCGAATACGCCCCCGGATCCGACATCCTCGAACCCGCGAAGTCCGCCGACATCGAGCAGGCCGCCGGCCTGGCCCGAAAATCCGATCTTGCGATTCTCTTCCTCGGCACCAATCTGAAGGTGGAGGCCGAGGGCCGTGACCGCCAGAGCCTCGATCTTCCCGGCCCGCAGGAGCAGTTGCTCGAAGCCGTTTGCCAGGCTAATCCCAAGACCGTCGCTGTCATCATGAGCGGCGGCCCAGTCTCCGTGAAATGGGCCAGCGCCAACATACCCGCGATCCTGGCCGCCTGGTACCCCGGTGAAGAGGCCGGTACAGCCCTGGCGAGTGTCCTGTTCGGAGACTACAACCCCGCCGGAAGGCTTCCTTACACCGTCTACGATTCCGTGGACCAGATCCCGCCCCAGGACGAGTACGACATCACCAGGGGCTTCACGTACCTGTACTTCACCGGCAAACCGCAGTTCGCTTTCGGACACGGCCTGAGCTACACCACGTTCCGCTACACCGGGCTGAAGATCTCACCTGCCCAGGTCTCCGCGGACGGCAAGGTCACCGTGAGCGTGGACGTGCAGAACACCGGCGCGCGCGCCGGCTACGAAGTCGTGCAACTCTACGTGCACGCCGCCGAGGCGAGCGTGAAGCGGCCCATCAAAGAACTGCGTGGCTTCCAGCGGATCTCGCTCGACCCCAAGGAAAAGAGGTCGGTGACCTTCACGCTCCCGGCCGCCGACCTGGCGTTCTACGACGTCAAGACGAAACAGTTCGTCGTCGAGCCGGGCGCCTTCGATATCATGGTCGGCAGTTCGTCTGAGGACATCCGGCTGAGAGACAAGCTGCTGGTGAAATAGGTCCGGGCTCACCCCTCGATCCGTGCGACGGCGAGGGACTCAAGCCGCGGCGTCTCCAACGGCAAGGCCCGGCGAGAACAGCCAGGAACTGGCACAATATCCTGTGAGCGGACACTGAAGAAGCGCGCAAGGAGATCCAGATGCCAAAGAAAACGAAATCAAGCAAGCCGGCCGCGTGCGGGTCGTGCGGAGGAACCGACCTGGTAAGACGAATCACTACCTACCCGGTGATGCTCACAGGCGACCTGGAGGGCAGGCAGATCGACGTCGGAAGGGTAGCGCTGCACCAGTGCCGGGCCTGCGGTCACATGATGCCTACACCAGCCGGACAAGCCAAAGTCGATCGCCTGGTTGAGCGGGGGATTGAGCTTTTTCGCGATCTGGGCGGACCCCGCCCGCCGGCCGGCGCTTAGTCACGGCTGGTGCAAGCGCGCGATTCTCTCGCCCGCTGATATCATACCTTCGGAGACCGGGTATGAACGCGAACCGAAGGAGCTTTCTGTTCACGGCCGGCGGGGCGCTCGCGGGCGGCGGCGCGCTCGCGGCCCATCCCGCACCGCCCGCCGACCAGGTTGTCCTCGGCGTCATCGGCAGCGGCAGCCGCGGAACCTTCGTGATGACGGTGTTCCAGAAGGACCCGTCGTTACGGGTCGGCGCTATCTGCGATGTTTACGAGCCGAACCTCGAGAAGGCCGTCTCGACCGCGTCGCAAGTGCCCGGCACGAAACCAAGAATCTACCGCAATTACAGAGATCTGCTGGCGGACAAGGATGTGCAGGCCGTGCTGATCGCCACGCCCGAGCACTGGCACGCACAAATGGTGCTGGATGCGCTCGCCGCCGGGAAGGACATCTACGTCGAAAAGCCTCTCTGCCACACGCCCGAAGAGGGCGTGAAGCTGGTTCAGGCCGAAAAGCTATCGAAGAGCATCGTCCAGGTGGGCATGCAGCGGCGCAGCTACGATCTTTTCAAAGAGGGCAGCCAGATCGTAGCCGCGAGGAAACTTGGGACGGTGCGCATGGTCCGCTCGTGGTGGCTGAACAACTACCTGGGCGGGGGCGTCGCCACCCGGTTAGATGGCCCGCTCGATTGGGAGCAGTGGCAGGGCCCCGCCCCTCGGCACCCGTTGGATGCCAACCGTTTCCGCCAATGGCGGCTCTATTCGGACTACTCGGGCGGCATCCTGGCCGACCAGGGCGCGCACGTTTTCGATGGAATCCATATGCTGATGGGCGCCGGCTACCCCGTTGCCGTGAACGCTTCGGCGGGCCGGCCGCACAAGCAAAGCGTGGATCAGCCCGAATCCGTGGTAGCGATTGCCGAGTACCCCGAAGATTTTATCGCCGTTTTTTCGATCAACTACGCTGCCATGCAGTACAAGTTCCGCAACGACCAGTTGAACCAGCTCGATGGTGACCTGGCGCGCATGGACATCGGCCGCGAAGAGCTGAAGGTATTTCCCAAGGGCGCTGAGGACGAGCCGTCCCTGACCCGCAAATCCCAGCGCGGCTTCGGGTACGCCACCGAACTGCATGTCGGGAACTTCCTGGAGTGCATTCGCACGCGCAAGGAACCGGCCGCCCCTATGCGCGTCGCGTTCCAGGCCGCGTTGGTGGTCCAAATGGCGAACCTGGCGTTGAAGCAAGGCCGCCGGCAGCGCTGGAACGCGTCGCTTGGCCGGGTGGAGGCGTGACAAGGGCTCGTCAATAAAACAGTCGGGGCTCCGGGCGTTGGTGGGGCAGGCCCTCGGCCTGCCAACCCAACCATGTCCCGTGGAGCAGCCCATCGTATTCCGTGCCATGCCCCCAACTCGCATCGCTTGACCCTGGCGAATGCCGCCCACGGCTACCCGGAACCGGGAGTCGGCGGCGTACAGTTTTCTCGCGGGCTGCGAGTGAAGTCGAGACGAGGATGAGCCACAGGAAAAGTACGCCGGAGGAGTGGCGCGATCCCGCCTTACACTATCGCCTTCAGCGAGGGCTCCTCGGCCCCGATGAATTTCGAGGCCCGTCTGTTCCTGGCGGAAGTGCGAAGTTGATGGACCTGGTGCCGACCGCGCCCAAGCTACTTCACGGCATCCGACGCATGGTAGGAACTGCGCACCAGAGGCCCGGATTCCACATGTGCGAAGCCCAGCTCGTAGCCCGCGATGCGCAACTCCGCGAACTCTTCGGGCGTCACATAGCGCACGATGGGCAGGTGCTTGGGCGAGGGCCGCAGGTATTGGCCGAGCGTCAGGATCTCCACGTGATGCGCGCGCAGATCGCGCATCACGTCGCGCACTTCACTGGCGGTCTCGCCGAGTCCCAGCATCAGCCCGGACTTGGTGGGCGTCTGGGGTGCTACCTGTTTGGCGTACGCCAGCACGTCGAGCGACCGTTCGTAGCGCGCGCCCAGGCGCACCTGCCGATACAATCGCGGCACTGTTTCGGTATTGTGGTTGAGCACGTCGGGCGCGGCATCCATGACCGTTTCGACGGCCGCGCGGCTGCCCTGGAAATCCGGCACCAGAACTTCCACGCCACAGCCGGGAACGCGCTGCCGAATGGCCCGGATGGTGAGCGCGAACAGTTCCGCCCCGCCATCCTCGCGGTCGTCGCGATTGACGCTGGTGATCACCGCAAACTGCAGGCCCATGGCTTCCACCGCTTCCGCCACGCGCTGGGGCTCGTCGTAATCCACCGGCAGCGGCGCCCCCTTCTGGACCGCGCAGAACCCGCACCGGCGCGTGCAGACGTTGCCCAGGATCATGAAGGTGGCGGTTCGGTGGTTCCAACACTCGCCCACGTTGGGACAAGCCGCGCTTTCGCAGACCGTGTGCAGGCGCAGGTGCTCGATGAGGGCCTTCAACTCGCGGTAGTTTTCACCGGAGGGCGCAGGAGCGCGCAGCCACTTGGGCCGTTCGAGTTTGGGGCTGATCGAAACAAGCACTCTGATTCCATGGTGACACAGCCATTCGGGGTTGTGGCAGGGGTAAGGCCGGCCGACGACAAAAAATCGATGTCGCGGTAGGGATGCGAGTTGCCTCGCACCCCCCGCACAGATCCGACGGGCGTGATTGACGCATACGGCTCTTACTTTGGATGGGTAGCGGCAAAGCGCTGCTCCGGGTAAGGATGCACCACCTTGGGACGAGGCAACCAGCGTGTGAAAAGGCGACCCAACCGGATGGCAGAGACTTTCCCCTTTTGTGAGCGCCGTCGTAAGAACCGG
>JAIQFL010000355.1 GCA_020073365.1 Terriglobia bacterium
ATCGCCGCCCTGATTGAGCACGGGTTTGCTCAGGCTGAGCGCGGCGAATTGATCGATGGCGACGAGGTGGTGGCCCTTCTGCGCGAGCGCCGCGCCTCGGCAGCACGAATAGCTGAGCCCGTGGGGCGGACCCGCTAGTCCGCGGGCCGGTCCCCTGACCGGCCTTCGAAACCAGCCTAGCTAGCTAAGCTAGCGTATTGAGCTGCCAGTGGATTAGAGGTCCGGCTCGAGGCCACTGATCGGGTTCTGACGCAAAGCCGCTGGATGCCGCTCGGCGAACTCTTCCGCTAGAATCCGTTGCCCCTGTGATTCACCAGGGCCAGGAATTCGTCGCGCGTCTCCTTGCGGGTGCGAAACGCACCGAGCATGGCGCTGGTCATGGCGCCGGAGTGCTGCTTTTCCACCCCGCGCATCATCATGCAGAAGTGCCGCGCTTCGCAGATCACCCCGACGCCCACCGGATCGACGATCTCCTGAATGGTCTGGGCCACTTCCTGCGTCAGCCGCTCTTGAATCTGCAACCGCCGCGCGAATGCATCGACAATTCGCGGAATCTTGCTCAGACCGATCACTTTCGATTTGGGCAGATAGGCGACGTGCATCTTGCCGAAAAAGGGCAGCATGTGGTGCTCGCACAGGCTGAAGAATTCGATGTCCTTCACCACCACCATCTCGTCGTACTTCACCTCGTATAGGGCGCCGTTGACGATCTTGTGGACGTCCATGCGGTAGCCGCTGGTCAGGAACTTGAGCGCTTTGTCGACACGCTCCGGCGTACGCTCCAGCCCCTCGCGCCGCGGATCTTCGCCCAACTTCCCGAGGACCTCCCGGATCAGCGGAGCGATCGACTCCTCATCGGCCTTCGGCTGCATCACCTTCACAACTGCTTTATTCGATTTCATCGGTCCTAATCTCAAAGATGTTGCGGGTTGTCTCGGCGATGCGAATCTTCTCCAGTTTGGGCCACTCCCCCGGGAACGCCGTGCTCCAGTTCTTCTTCAACCTGCGGCAGATTTCCGCCGCCAGGTTCTCCGAGGTCGGCACCACACTTTCGAAACACTCCACCTCCGCATTCAAATTGCGATGCTCGAACGGCCCCAGCACCTGCCGAGCCACAAGCTGGTCCAGCAGGCGGATGTCCAGTACACGGCCGGTTCGCTCATCCGTGGGACCGCAGGCGCTCACGTCCACCACGTAGTTGTGGCCATGTCCATACGGATTGTTGCATTTGCCGTAAAGGACACGATTCTGTTCCTCGCTCAGCCCGGCCGCATGTAAACGGTGCGAGGCCGCGAACCGATACTGCCGGGTTACGCGGAACACCGCTCGTCACCGAAATAGTCTACGTACAGATCGGGCGTTTCATACACCCGTACAGAGTACAATTTGTTCCTTTCGTTGCAAAGAAGCGGTTCCAGGCGCTGCCAGATGTCGCGCGCGATGTTCTCCGTAGTCGGTATGACGCGATCGAACGGCGGCACCTCGTAGTTCAGAAACCGGTGGTCGTAGGGCGCCACCACCTGGCGGTTCAGGATTTCCTTGAGCTGCTTCAGATCCAGAACCATGCCGGTCAACGGGTCGGGATCGCCCCGGAGGCTCACCTCCACCACGTAGTTATGCCCGTGACCATGAGGGTTGGCCGCCGCACCGAAAAGCTCGCGGTTTTCCTGCTCCGAGAGTTGGGGGTTGCGGCAGACGTGGGACGCCGAGAATTCCACTTTGCGGGTGATGACCATTCTGTCTAATAATTCGACGCAGGCGCCGGTTTGGAGATACAATTTAATTATAGTATTTCCGCCATGCAAAGCGTAAGAATCGATCGCGTCCTGCGAGTATCCATCCTGGTGCTCGTGGTTGTTTTTGTCTATGTGATCTACGCCGCCATCCATGAACGCGTCGTCGTCGCGGGAGATTCGGCGCCCGAGTTCAGCATCACGACCGACAGCGGCCGGACCGTCTCCATCCCCAATTTCGGTGGCAAGATCCTGGTCCTGAACTTCTGGGCTTCCTGGTGCCCGCCTTGCGTCGAGGAGACCCCGTCGATGAGCCGCTTCGCGCAGGAATACGCCGGCAAGGGCGTGGTGGTGCTCGGAGTGAGCGTGGACAAGGACGAGAAGGCCTATCGCGCGTTCCTGCAGAGGTTCCGGCCGGCTTTCCTGACGGCACGGGAATTGAAAACCCACGAGGACTACGGCACGTTCATGTATCCGGAGACGTACATTATCGACGCCAACGGCAAGGTGCTGCAGAAGTACGTCGAGCCGGTCGACTGGATGTCGCCGCAGACCACCTCGTTTATCAATTCGCTGCTGTAAACCACGACCGCACCAGGCTGTGGGCTGTTACGCAGGCACGGAGTTACAATTGCAGCCGTGACTCCCGTCCCGCTGGATCTTCCGCTGCGCCCCTCCGAGGCGTCGGAATTGGGCAACCTGATCTTCGACCAGGCGGAGCGTAAGCCACTCACGGACGAAGTCCGCAACCGCATCGCGGCACGCGCTTCCGTACTGCGCCTGGAAACGATCCGACCCTATTTCGGCTCGCTGGAGCGCGACCCCGTACACCCCTCGGTCTACTACCTGGCAGTAGATGGCGAGAAAGGCGAGCCGCTTCTGCTGCATCTGGCGCTGGCCACCGCCCCCACCAGCAGCATCTTCTACAAACCTCTGCTGATTGGCCGCATGCGGCGCCCCAACGGTCCCGAGATGGTCGTCAACTCGATTCCCTTCGGCGCTTCGGATGGCGACAACCTGGAGAAGTTCTGCGCCCGGATCGACACCGCCTTCCTGCCGCGGCCGCAGGGCTCCCGTACCGCCATAGCCATCGGCGGAGACCATCCGGAGAGCGTTCTGCCGGCTGCTTTCGACGCCTTCCGCGCCATCCTGAAGCGCACCGGAAAGAACCTGGCCGCCACGGCGCTTCCGCCGGCGCGCGGCTCCGCCCGCCACTTCTACTGCGCGGGGCTGTGGGCTGCGATCCGGGCTGGCTGGCGCGAAGGGTATAGTGCGGGGGCCGAGATCGCGGTTTCCGGCAACACCCTCGAGACCGCCAAAGAAGCGATCCACCAGACCGCCGTCTTCTCCTCGTTCGGCGCCGATGCCTGCCGGCTGTTCCACGTCGCGGCGGATCCGCGCCACCCATCGGCCTGGAGCGATGCGGTGGTGGAGGAGAAATTCGAAAGCTGTTTTACGGCCGACGATCGCGGTTGGATCTTCGACGAATTCGCGCGCGCCTTCGACCCGGGCGATGCCGTTTACGAATTCACTCAGCCGGAGGTGCTGCGGCTCGCCGTCAAATTCGGGCCGGCACTGAGGGCGGTGGAGCAGATCCACGAGTCGATCCGCCAGACTCGTTCCACGCTGAAAATCGGCCGGTCGTTCGATTTCGACGTGTTGCTGGAGGGAGCCGGTGCGCCTACCACGCCCGAAGAGCTGATCTTCTGCCTGCATTGGCTCAAGCAGCGGGGACACGCCGCCCAACTGGCCACCCCTGGGTTGGGGGGACTTGAGCCGAGTGGGCCCGCCGTGGGAAGCACGGCGGATCTGGCGCAGCACATCAAGGAGCTTTCCGGGATTGCCCGCCACTATCAGGCTGGCCTGACGATCCGGTCGCGGGCGGATCACGGGCCGGAAGTTCTGGATCTGATTGGCCGTGCCACGGTGGGCCGCGTGAATTACAAGGTTTCGGACGAGCTGGACGTGGCCGGCCACATCCGCTCCGCAGCCGAACATCTGGTGGGATAAAGCCGGAAATACCGATGCGGAGCGCCGGAAGCTCGGGTACAATGCGAGAAACATCGAACCAGCATGGCTACAGCCCTAGTCAGATCGCCGGCAATCGACTTCCGTCACACGAGGTTCAAGCTGGTGATCCGGGAGTCCAGGATCCATCGCCTCGGTGTCTACGCCGGGGAACGCATTCCCGCACGGCGCAAGGTCATCGAATACACCGGCGAGAAGATCAGCCGGCGCGAAACCAAACGCAGGGGCGATGGCCCGCTGACGTATCTGTTCACGCTGAACGACTACTGGACGATCGACGGCGCGGTGGGCGGCTCGGGCGCGGAGATCATCAATCACAGTTGCAACCCCAACCTGTATGCCTGGATCTTCAAGAACCACATCCTCTACATGAGCAGGAGGGTGATCGAGCGGGGCGAGGAGCTGACGATCGACTACCGGTTTTCCGAGGATGTCGACCGGGTGATTTGCCGCTGCGGAGCGAAGACCTGCCGCGGAACGATTAACCTGAAGTAGGGCGGAGTGAATATGAAGAGTCTTTTTCCGGCGATCTGCGCCGTGTGGATGGTTGCCGGCGCCGCGGCTCAGACCGCGCCTACGGCTGGGGAGATCGCCGACCGGCTGACGGCCAACGATCTGAAGGCCGATGTGTCCTTCCTGGCGTCGGACGCTTTGGAAGGCCGAGGGACGCCCTCGCGAGGACTGGACATCGCCGCCGAATACATCGCCGCGCAATTCCGGCGCGCGGGCCTGGAGCCGGCTGGCGACGACGGCTATTTCCAGACCGCTCCTTTCCTCAGTGTCACGCCCAACCTGGACGGCCTGGAACTGACGATCCAGATCGGCGACAAAGTAATCCAACCCGGCCACAGTTCGATCGCCGTCGTGGACCCAGTCGCCGTGGACCTCGGCAAGACGCTGGCGGTGTGGGTCTCCGCCGCCGCCACAGAACGCCTCAATGCCTTGACGCCGGAGCAGGTTCGCGGCAAGGTGTTGATCATCGATAGCGCGGCCTCCGGCCCTGGCGGCCGGGGTGGCGGCCGGGCTCCCGCAACGCTCCTCGCCAGATTGCGGCCCGCCCTGGTCCTGCTGCTGCTGGCTCGCCCCGGTGGACGGGTCTCGACCTCCGCCGCGCAATTGCGTGATGCCTCGGCCGCGGCGGTCCCCGTGCTCCTGGTGTGGGACGAGGCGGTTCGCAAGGCACTTGACGAAGCCGGCCCCGCGGAAGTGGCCATCTCGGCGAAAATCGCGGCTCCCTCCAGCGTGCCCGTGAAACTGCGCAACGTAGTCGGAGTTCTGCGCGGATCGGACCCGGCTCTGAAGGACACGTATGTGCTGGTCACCGCGCATTACGATCACCTGGGAGTCCGCGGCACGGGCGAAGGCGACCACATCTTTAACGGCGCGAACGATGACGCCAGCGGCACGGCTTCGGTGATTGAAATTGCCCATACGCTGGCGTCGTTTCCAAGCCATCCGAAGCGCAGCGTCGTGTTTGTGGCGCTGTTTGGCGAGGAGGCCGGCCTGCTGGGCTCGCGCTACTACGCCCGGCACCCGGTCTTTCCGCTGGCCAAGACGGTGGCCGACATCAATCTGGAACAGGTGGGCCGAACGGACGTCGACAACGGCTCTCGCGTCGGACTGGTCAATGTGACAGGGTACGATTTTACGACACTCCCCCGCGCGTTGAAGAAGGCGGGAGAGGAGTTCGACATCCAGGTGCTGAAGGACGAACGGAACAGCGATTCGTATTTCGCGCGGAGCGATAACCAGGCCTTCGCGGATGCCGGGGTTCCCGCGCATACGCTTTCGGTGGGGTACATGTTCCCGGACTATCACCAGGTGGGCGACGAATGGAACAAGCTCGACTACGAGAATATGGCCAAGGTGGATCGCACGGTGGCGCTGGCCATCCTGCTACTGGCGGACAGCACGGCGGCGCCCGAGTGGAACGCCGCGAATCCCAAGACCGAGCGTTACGTGAAAGCTTACCAGGGTCTGGAGTTGCCGGCGACCTCGAAGTAGCGCCCCGGGCTCCGGGCGCGGTTGCTGTATACTACCAAAATGAAAAATCGTGTATTCGTCTTCAGCGCAATGGTGATGCTTGCGCTGCTGAGCGCCGCCAACGCCGCCGATCTGAGCGGCAAGTGGAAAGGTACGATGAAGACTCCCGACGGCCAGAGCGTGGAAGTCACCTTCAATTTCCAGATGGATGGCGAGAAGCTCACCGGTACCGAGACCAGCAGCTATGGCGAAGAGCAAATTACCGAAGGCACGGTGAAAGGGGATGCGATCTCGTTCATCATCATGGCCAGCGGCGGCCAGTTCAAGGTCACTTACAAGGGCAAGGTAGAGGGCGAGGATCTGAAGTTCAACGTGACCATTGGCGACCTGGGCGAGAGTGAGTTGATGCTCAAGCGCACCAAGTGAGGCGGTTGCGCCACTTACCCTTTCAGGTCCCGGAAGGCTTCTTCGATCTCCTTCTTGGCCTCGGCTGTGGGCACGCTCAGCGGCAGGCGCGGGGGGCCTCCGTAATAGCCGTTCAGGTCCATGGCGTACTTCAGGCCGGGCACGCCGTATTTCGTGGTCACCAGCGCGGAGGCGCGGCCGATGCGGTTCTGCCAGTCGAGACCGGCGGCCTCCTCGCGCGTCCGGAAGGCTTCCCAGATGGCGATCACGGAATACGGCGCGGCGTTGGCATAGGCCAGAATCGCTCCGCAGGCGCCCATCAGCAGCGAGGGCCACAGGGTCGGCGCGGAGCCCACCATCACCTGGAAGCCGTGCCGTACTTCGCGGATCATCTGCATCACCTTTTCCAGGTTGCCCGAGCTCTCCTTGATGGCGATCACGTTGGGGTGTTCGGACAGCGCCACCACCGCCTCCACCGGAATATCCACGCCGGTGGCCTGCGGCCAGTTATAGATGATGAGCGGAATGCGCGATTGGTCGGCCACCGCCCGGTAGTACAACATCTGCGCGTCGGCCCGGTTGATCAGGTTCTTGTAATAGTGCGGCGTCCGTACCATGGCGGCTTTGTAGCCGATTTCCGCGGCGCGGTTGGTCAGGCAGACGGTCTCGCGCACGCTCTCCATTCCGGTGCCGGCGATCAGCAGTTTATCGGGCGCGGCGCAATGGGCCACCTGCTCCCATAGCGCGATCTTCTCCTCGGTGGTGAGCATCACGCTCTCGCCCGTGGACCCCATCACCACGTAGCCGGAAAGCGTCGTCAGGTTCCATTTCGCCACGTTGTGCTGGACCTTGGCGCTGTAGATATTGCCATTGTGATCGAACGGGGTGGTGATGGGAGGGAAGATGCCGTGTAGTTTTAGGCTCATGATCTGTTCTTACATTGTGACACGGGGGGTCTGATAACCTGAAAACAACACTCCCGTGAAAAAACTGCTGGCACTGAATCGTAGCGAAATCGCTATCCGCATACTGCGCGCGGCCAACGAGCTGGGGCTGCGCACGGTGGCCATTTACTCCCAGGAAGACCGCCTGGCGCTGCATCGCTTCAAAGCCGACGAGGCCTACCTCATCGGCGAAGGCAAGGGTCCGGTGGAGGCATACCTGGACGTGGAGGGCATCGTCGGTCTGGCCCGTGAAAAAGAGGTCGACGCGATTCACCCTGGCTACGGCTTCCTCTCCGAAAACCCGTCGCTGCCGCGAGCCTGCGAACGCGCCGGCATCACGTTCATTGGACCGGACGCGGAGCTGCTGGAACTGCTGGGCGATAAGACGGCTGCGCGGCGGTTGGCGCAGAAGGCCGGGATTCCGGTGGTGCCCGGCACCGAGGTGACCGTAACGAGCGCGAAACAGGCGGAGAAGATCGCGGACCAGATCGGCTTCCCTTTGATCGTCAAAGCGGCCTTCGGCGGCGGCGGGCGCGGCATGCGCGTGGTGGAGGAGCCCGCCGATTTCCCCGGCCGCCTGGAAGAGGCTCGACGGGAAGCGGCCGCTGCCTTCGGCAACGATGCCGTGTTCATCGAGCGATACATCGGGCGCGCGCGGCACATCGAAGTGCAGATCCTGGGAGACCGCCACGGCAACATCCTCCACCTGTACGAACGCGACTGCTCCGTGCAGCGCCGGCACCAGAAGGTAGTGGAAGTGGCGCCCGCGGTTTCGCTCGACCCGAAGATCCGCGGGGAACTGGCGGAGGCGGCGGTCACGTTGGCGAGGGCCGCCGGCTACCAGAACGCCGGCACGGTGGAGTTCCTGGTGGATGCGGACTCGGGCGACTGGTACTTCATCGAGGTCAATCCGCGGATCCAGGTAGAGCACACGGTCACCGAGATGGTCACGGGCATCGACCTGGTGCGCTGCCAGATCCAGGTGGCCCAGGGGCTGGAGTTGCACGGTCCCGAGCTCAACCTGCCGCCGCAGGACCGCATCCCGCTGTACGGCTACGCGCTGCAATGCCGCATCACCACCGAGGACCCGGCCAACAACTTCGTTCCCGACTACGGCAGGCTTTCCACGTACCGCTCGCCGGCGGGCTTCGGCATTCGCCTGGATGGCGGCTCGGCCTACGGCGGCGCGGTGATCACCCCATATTACGACTCGCTGCTGGTGAAGACCACGGCATGGGGCCGTGAGTTCCGGCACGCCTGCCAGCGTATGGACCGCAGCCTGCGCGAATTCCGCGTGCGCGGCGTGAAGACCAACATCCCGTTCCTGGAGAACGTGGTCAACCACCTCGACTTCCAGGAGGGCCGCGTCACCACGCGCTGGCTGGAGGAGACGCCCGCGCTTTTCCGCTTCGTAGCACGCAAAGATCGCGCCACCAAACTGCTGGGTTATCTGGGCGACGTGATCGTCAACGGCAACCCGGCCATCGCGGGAAAGCCGCGTCCGGCCAGGCTGCGCACGCCGCCCATCCCGAAGCACGATCCATCGGCGCCGCCCAAAGGCACGCGGCAGCTCCTGCAGGAGCTTGGTCCGGAGGGGCTTGCCGAGTGGGTGCGCAAGCAGCGCCGCCTGCTGGTCACCGACACCACGTTCCGCGACGCGCACCAATCACTGCTGGCGACGCGCGTGCGCACGCACGACATGCTGGCCATCGCCAACTTCGTAGCGCACCGTTTGCACAAGCTCTTCAGCCTGGAGATGTGGGGCGGCGCGACCTTCGACGTGACCATGCGGTTTCTGCACGAAGATCCATTCGCGCGCCTGCGGAGCCTGCGGGACGCCATTCCCAACATCTGCTTTCAGATGCTGCTGCGCGCTTCGAACGCGGTGGGCTACACCGCCTATCCCGACAACGTGGTGGCCGAGTTCATCTACGAAGCCTCGACGCAGGGCATCGACATCTTCCGCATCTTCGATTCCCTCAACTGGCTGCCCAACATGAAGGCATCGATGGAGGCGGTGCGGAAGACCAAGTCGGTATGCGAGGCGGCCATCTGTTACACGGGCGACATCCTCGACGCGAAGCGCGACAAATACCCGTTGGCGTACTACGTGCGCATGGCCAAGGAACTCGAGAGAATGGGCGCCCACATCCTCGCCATCAAAGATATGGCCGGTCTGTGCAAGCCATTCGCCGCGGAGAAACTGGTGAAGGCGTTGCGGCAGGAGCTGGGAATCCCGATCCACTTCCACACGCACGATACCAGCGGCATCAACGCAGCCTCGGTGCTGAAGGCGTCGGAAGCGGGGGTGGAGATAGCCGATGGGGCGGTGGCCTCGATGAGCGGGCAAACCAGCCAGCCGAATCTCAACTCGATGGTGGCTGCTCTGAACCATACGCGGCGCGACACGGGGATCGACCTGGACGCGCTGAACCAGTGCGCCGATTACTGGGAGATTGTGCGCGAATACTACTCGCCGTTCGACACCGGCCCCAAGGCGGGCACGGCGGAGGTCTACATCCACGAGATGCCGGGCGGCCAGTACACCAATTTCAAGGAGCAGGCCGAGTCCATGGGATTGGGCGCCCGCTGGCATGAGCTGGCGCGCACTTACGCCGATGTGAACATGGCGTTCGGGGATATCGTGAAGGTGACGCCCTCGAGCAAAGTGGTGGGCGACATGGCCATCTTCCTGGTGAATCACAACATGACCATGGAGCAGTTCGCGCGCCTGACGCCGGACCACAACCTGACGCTGCCGACCTCGGTGATCGAGATGTTCATGGGCTCGCTGGGCGAGCCGGAAGGCGGGTGGCCGAAGAGCTTGCAGAAGATCATCCTGCGCGGGGCCAAGCCACAGAAGGGCCGGCCCGGCACCAACCTGCCGAAGGTCGACCTGGAAGAGACGGCCGCCGCGGTGGAGAAGAAGATCGGCCGGCGCCCGGCGCGCGACGAGGTGCTCAGCTACCTGATGTATCCCGAGGTGTTCCTTCAGTACGCGCGGACCCGCCAGACTTACAGCGACGTGGAGGTGCTGCCGACGCCCCAGTTTTACTACGGCATGGAGCGCGGCGAAGATATCGCGGTGGAGTTGGAAGCGGGCAAGGCCCTGGTGATCAAGTTCCTGACGGTGGGCGAGCCGCATCCCGACGGGACCCGCACGGTGTTTTTCGAGTTGAACGGGCAACCGCGCGAAGTGAGCATCCGCGACCGCAAGCTGGAAGTGAAGGAGGCCGCCAAGCCGAAGGCCGATCCCAATCACCCGGGCCAGATTGGCGCGCCGATTCCCGGCATGGTTTCGACAGTGGCGGTGGAGTTGAACCAGCAGATCAAGAAGGGTGACCGGCTGCTGGTGATGGAGGCGATGAAAATGCAGAGCACGGTGTATGCGCCGGTGGGAGGGACGGTGAAACAGGTGCTGGTGAAGCCGGGTGGTCACGTGGAGGCCAAGGATCTGCTGCTGGTGATTGAGTGAGGCGTGAGCTGGTGGGCAACAGGCGGTTTGGGGGGCGCTAGGTGGTTTGACGGAACGAACCCAGTTTTGTGGAACGAAGCCAAATTGCGAGGGGTGACGAGGATTAGATTGCGAAACAAAGCGGAATTGAGTTTGTCGCGGGAAGGTGGAAAAGGGCAGAGTGGTATTGATTATTGTGCTGACGGTAAGTTGAGCGAGTAGAGACACGTTGCCTGAGAGATTGGGTCGAGATTCGTTGCGGGCGGCCGGGTTGAGGGGCATCCCCCTCGGACTTATCGCCGTGCGTGTCGGCCGCCCAATGGATTGAGCCGTACCTTCGATGATCTAGGCCCGCTGAATGGCGGACATATCGTTGCCGGGCCCAGAGGGCACCCCGTACCTTAGCTCTCTGAATCCCTACGGGGCCGGCAATCACCGCTATCCGCTCACCAAAGGGCGGTATGGGTCGTACCCAAGAATCTCCCTCTCGACCCCGTACCACTGGTCAGACAGCCGTTCAGCCGTTCACGGGCTTAGAGAGAGTTCAGTACCACCTGAGTTGCAACGCTTCGTGGCCACGAAGAAAACTGTTGGAAGAAGTCGCGGTGGGCAACTCCTCCTGATTTGAACTTAGCATGGGTGTCAAAGGGGACGGACCTCAGTTGGATGGTACGTTGTTCAAACCAATCGGCAAAGATTATTTCCGGAGGGCGTGACTCGTTTACCGGCCAATCTCGGAAGGCAGTGGGATAGCGGAGGAAGGTGAGGCTTTTCTTCCAGATGGACTTGTGATCCATTAGGTAGCGAAGGCGGCCAACCGGACTACTGTTGGAGCGGTGATCCGGAAGAGGCCTTCGCCACCGCAGTGATTGTATTTATCGCATG
>JAIQFL010000356.1 GCA_020073365.1 Terriglobia bacterium
GAGTATCCCCTTCGTAGTGTTTTCGAGTAACCTGCTGGCGGACCTGATGGACCGCTTTCCGGTCACCATCTACCTGGGCGCGGGGATTCTAGGCAAGGTGGGGGGCGAGATGATTCTGACGGACCATTTTGTGGCGCGAACGCTCGCCCCCAGCGACACGGTGCGATACATCGTGGAAGGGGTGCTGGCGGTGGCTGTGGTGGCCGGTGGAAGATTGCTGTGCCTCACGCGGGCCGCCAGCGCGCCACGTTGACTAAACTCTACACATTTAGACACAGCAATCCTCCGATCGATTCCAATGGGAGCTGTTTCAAACGCTTATGGCCGTCTGAAGCCGGGGACAGCCGGCCTGGAACAGCGTGAACCACAGGTTGGTGGGCGTCAGAAGGATCACGGCCCTCTGAAGCCGGGGACGGTTTAGTATTTGGGTCCTGAGTCGCTCGACGTGTTGGAGTTGGTCGTGCTGAACAGCGGGCCCAATCCACTGGCGAAATCGGGCAGGCTGATCATGGCGTTTGGGCCTGCCTTCTGCACGGAATTGAACGGCGTAGGCTTGGTGGGATCGAAGCCGCAGGCGGCTGCGTCCTGCGGGCCGTCGAACCAGAACCCGACATGGAACGTGTGAGTGGGTGGGACCAGGGGAGCACCCGTGACGGAGCCGGGCAGCGGGTCGGCGTCAAACCCAAAGATGCCGTCCAGCAGAATGCCCTTCACCACGGCTTCGGCCCGGCCGTCGGGTCCGACGTGAATATCGGACTGGTACCATGCCAGGCCGAAAGAGCCCTTAAAATCGGGATCGACCACGCCCACGGACTTGAGATTGGTGCGCTGGATGGTGAACAGATCGAAAACACTGCCCGGCTTGAAGTTCCTCATTTCGACGATCATCACGTCGTTGGCGGTGCCGCGGCTGACGGTGACCTTCGCCGTCGGCGTGGGCGCCGTCGGGTCGGCCGCGAGGCACGCGGCGAACTTGGGGTTGGGGACCAGGTTAAAGCTGATTTCGTCGGGGGCGGCCGCTTTCAGCGGAGAGATCGACAGCCATGCACTTAGGACGGCGGGCGCCGCCAGGATAAACAGTTGCTTCAACATCTTCTTCTTCTCCTCGATTTCTAAAATTGCCGGAAGGGCCTCGGCCCTCACCTGACAATGCGAGAGTAAAGCGGAAGAGAATTAGAAGTCTTTGAAAGCGCGTAAAACATTTGTAAAGGGCCGGTCAGCGCGATACTCGAGTGGCGCCCTCCAGCCCCGGCGCCGCCAATTTGACCGGCCTATACATACAAGGGCGGTCCCCCAATCGGTACACAGCGGCTGGCTCGCCTGAAAGTCCACTGCCCGCGCCGGTTTTGGAGGGCATGGATGAACCTCAGTTATCACGAAATGGTTAACCTTTAGGAGATGACAGGCCTGCCAAAACCCACTGATAATAAAGCTCTGAGCCTGGATATCAACATCTCCAATCAGACGAAAAAGTGAGGTTGACATGGAACCCCTTCTAGTTTTTGGTTCAACGGCGATCGGAACCGTAGTGGGCGTGGTATGCGCCGTTCTCATGATGCAGCGGCGAGGTCGCTTGCCGGCTACCGAGGCGGAGAAACCGCCGCAATCCCTTGCATCCGTAGTGGCTATGCCATCGGTCACGATCGAGGATCTGCGCAAAGTTCTCGCCGAACGGGACCAGACGCTTCAGCAGAGCCGGGACGATCTCGAGAAGAAACAGCAGCAGTTGGATGCGGTAATGTCGGAAGCCGAAAGTGCAGCGGCGCTCCGTGCTACCGCCGAGCAACGCGGCTCTGAACTCGCGACACAAGCCAGCGCCTTCAGCGAACAACTGAAGGATCTCGCGGCCAAGGCCAGAGAGGAAAGCCTCGCGGCCGAGGAGGCAAGCCGCCAGGTTGCCGCACTCGAGACGCAATTGGGTCTGGAAAAACGGCAGAACCAGGAATTGGCCGACCAGCTCGCTCATCTGACAACCGATCAGACCCAGTCCAGGCTTTCCAGCGCAGGGCAGCTTGATACACTCGAGACGCAACTGGGTTTGGAAAAGCGGCAGAACCAGGAATTGGCGGAACAGATTGCTCGCCTGACCACAGAGCTGACCGATTCCAGGCTTTCCATCGCAGGGCACCTGGATGCACTCGAGGCGCAACTGGGTGTGGAAAAGCGGCAGAGCGAGGAATTGACCGAACAGATCCGTTGTCTGACGATCGATCTGAGCCAGTCCAGGCAGACCCACGCAGAGGCGCTGGAATACCGCGCTTCTCTAGAGGCGGAACTGGGCGTGGGCCGCGAAAGAATCACGCAGTTAACCGAGCAGGTCGCCGGGCTGACGCGGGAGCGAGCGGACTTTGAAGTGCGCCTTCGCGAAGAACGGCAATCGGCCGCCAGGGGATTGGAGCTGCTCACCCTGGTACAGAACACGCTTGCCGGGGCTGCCAACAAGGGGCGTGAGGATGCCCCGAATGGGAATGGCGCGGCGCTGCGAGTGCCGGCCGCGGTCAATGGAAAGACGGAGGATCGGGAAGTTGCCGCGAGCCACCTGGAGAGCTCTCCGGTGAATCTGGCAATCCCACCATTAGCTCTGGAAATCTCCCCGATACAAGAGGCAGCCGAGGTCCTGGTTCCCGACTCGATCGTTGAATCTGCCGTGCCCGTGATCGCGTAACACGAGCGCGGCCGGGACACCTCGGGCGCGGGCGTCGCTGCGCGGACAAAATCCAGAGACAGACCAGACGGCCTCTCCCACCCGTTTTGCAGGGGTGGGGCAGGCCGTTTGGCTTGTCTGGGGCGCAACAGCCGCTGCGAATAGTATCATCACCCTATGCGATGCACTCTCGCATTGTGGGCGCTCTCCCTTGCGTTGTGCGCGCAACCGACCGCGCCACTGGCCCAACCCGCGCGCGATCTCCGCATTGAATCCGCCGAGCCCGTCAATCCTCTCCAAGACCGGGGCACCCGGTGGGCCCTGGTAGTGGGGATTTCCTCCTACGAGCATCTGCCTCCGGGCGCCCAACTGCATTTTGCCCATCGCGACGCGGAGGAGTTTGCGGAGTTCCTTCGCAGCTTCGCGGGCGGCGCCCTGCCCGCCGGCCACATCCGGCTCCTGGAGAACGAACATGCCACCCTGGTCGAGATCCGCGCCGCACTGGATACGTGGCTGGTGGCATTGGCGCGCCCTGCGGACATCGTCTATGTCTTCTTCGCGGGGCACGGGGTGCTGGACGATCAAGACGAAGGATACTTCGTAGCGCACGACTCCGACCCCCAAAACCTCCACGCCACCGCGCTCGCCTTTCGCGACGTGGACAGCATCCTCAGCAACCGCCTGCGCGCCGGACTGGTGGTCCTGGTAACGGATGCCTGTCACACCGGGCGCCTGGGCTGGTCCACGTATGCCCCCGGTACGCCGAGCCGCGCGGCCGAGTCGCTGGCGAAGATCGGGCAGGGCGACCGGTCGTTTCTGAAGCTGCTGGCGACCCGGCCGAGCGAGCAATCCTTCGAGGACCAGCGGTGGGACGGCGGCCATGGCGTTTTCACGTATGTCCTGCTCGAAGGGCTGCGCGGCGAGGCCGACCGCGATGGCGATCACGTAGTACGGGCCGCCGAAGCCATCGACTACCTGTCCCGACGAGTGCCGGAACTGACCGGATCGCGCCAGCATCCCCGCGTGGCGGGCACGTTCGATGGGCAGGTAGCCATCGCGCTGGCTCCGAATTCCGTGACGCTCGCGCCGCGCACCGTGACACTGGATGTGTCCGGTCCGGCGAGCAGCGCGGTCTACGTCGACAACATTTTTCGCGGCAAGATTCGCCCCACCGGAACACTTCGCATCGACTCGCTCCGGCCGGGCCCGCATGCGATCGCCGCGGATTTTGTGGATGGTACGACGATTCAGGGAACCGTGACGCTCGGTAACGCGCCGGGGCGCGTGAGCATGGTGCCGCCGGCCCCGAGCTTGCTGACACAACTGCGAACGCGGTTGGATGCGGGCCAGGTACTGGAAGCCAATGGCGCCTGGGACTTCTACCGCAGCCACACCTTCGCCGGGGCCGAACAGATAGCCGCCACTACCTGGATCACCGGCGCGCTGGAGGGACTGGGACAGGCCTGCGTTGGGGATTACGTCCAATCCACGGCCAATGGACCCAAGCGCGCGATGCTCGAGAGGGCGGTGGACGCGTACGAAAAGCTCAAGCTGCTGCGTCCCAATGACTCCGGGCTGGAAGTACGCCAGCTCTTTTGCCGCGGCCGGCTGCAAATTGCCGAGCGGCGGTTCGCCGAGGCGGCGGTGACGCTAGAGACCGCGATCAGACGCGACCTCGGGTTCGCCTGCGCCTACAATGCGCTTGGAGTGGCTTTGGCCCGGCTCAATCGTCCCAAAGAGGCGCGGCAGGCGTTTGAGACGGCGTCGAGGTTGACGCCGGAATGGGCATTGCCTCCGTTCCAGATTGCGTCGCAGTTGATCGCCTCCGGAGATCTGGAGAGGGCTCGGCCTTATCTGGAGAAGGCGGTGGCGTTTAACCCGCGCTCGGTGGGAACGCGCTGGAGCTTGCTGCATCTCGAGCGGTTGCTGGGACGGATGGGCGAAGTGGAGCGTCAAGGCGCGGAGTTGATCCGGTTGGATCCGAACTACGCCCCCACGTACCTCGAACTCGGCCAGGCTTATGAAGCGGGGCGGAATTTCGCGAAGGCTGTGGAGGCGTACGACACGTACACACTGCTGGCGCCCAACTTCGCGGACACAAATGCGGTTCGCAATCGCGCGGACCGGCTACGGTCGAGGTGACATAAGGACACCTCGGGTCATGCGGGGGCGATGCTGCGACTTTCCCTGCCCTGCCCGCACCGCCCCTACTGCACAGGCCGGATGGTCTGTCCTACCGACACCAACCGCGCGGCATTTCCGCCCAGGATCGCAGCTTCGTCCGCCTCCGGCAGGCGAAGCCCGCGAATGGTCTCCAGCATGCGCGGGATGCTGCCGATCTGGTGTGGGTAATCGCTTCCCGCCAGAATGTGGTCCGCACCGGCGAAAGAGATCGCCAGTTCGAGGGCGCGCGGATCGAAGTTGACCGTGTCGTAGTAGAACTGTTTAAGATAGTCGCTGGGCGGCCGCGGGATGTTGGCGCGGCACTCGCTGAAGGCATGGAACCCGCGGTCCAGCCGCTCCGCGATATAGGGAATGGCGCCGCCCAGATGGCCCAGCACCCACTGAATCCGCGGGAAGCGCTCCGCAACCCCGCTAAACACGATTTTCGCCGCCGCCAGAGTAGTGTCCATCAGAAAGCCGACCAGCGGCATGAGCCAGTATTCCGTCATGGCCTCTACGCCCACGGGATGAGTAGGGTGAATGAAGAGCACAGCTCCGAGATCGTTAGCTACTTCGTAGACAGGCCAGAATTGCCGGTCGTCCAGACCAATGCCGTTCACGTTGCTGAACAGCATAGCGCCGGGGAATCCGAGTTCCCGGCAAGTGCGCTCGAGTTCCTTCACGGATGCGTCTGGATCGTTCAGCGGCAGCGTCGCCAGGGGGATGAAGCGTGCGCCCTTGCTCTCGGCCACGCGGGCGAACGCGTTGTTCACCAACTCCGCGAACTTTACCGCAATGGCTGGAGTCTCTACGTGCGTGCCCGGTGTCGTCAGGGTGATCACCTGGGTGTCTACGCCGGCGTCGATCAGCACCTGCTCGCGATAGTCGATGTCGCGATGGCCTTGCACGGCGATGTTGTAGTCGCCGGGATAGTAAATGCGCAGGTTTCCGTCCTCGTCACTAGTCACGTCGACGGTGCTCGAACTGGATCGTAGCGCGTCCAGGTAAGCCGGTGGATAGTAGTGGTTATGAAAGTCGATGATCCGCATGAGCAGTCCGCACCCATAGGTAGTAGACAGGCAATCCTAACACGACGAAGAGCAGCCCCGTGGCCGCCTGCCCGGGGTCGGCTGCAATCTGGATGGTAGCCACCACGATGGAAGCCCCAATAAACAGCACCGGCACTACCGGGTAACCCCAGACACGATAGGCGGGTGAGTAGCCGGCGCGGCGGCGCAGCCGGAACAGGCCGATCCCCATCAGCGCGAAGAAGAGCCACTCCGTATAGACTACCCGGGTGAACAGCGCTCGATAGGTTCCGGTCGCCACCAGCACGCACGACCATAGGGCTTGAATCAGAATCGTCCGGTCCGGCGTGTGGAACCGCGGGTGAATATGCGCGAGCCAGCCAAAGGCCAGGCCTTCATCGGCCATCGCGAAATAAGTGCGCGGTCCGGCCAGGATGACGCCGTTGAGCACGCCGACCGCGGAGAGGATCACCAGGGCTGAAATGCCCGCCGCGCCGCGGGGGCCGGCCATGGCTCGCGCCGCATCGGCCGCCACGCGCGTCGAGGAGGTCACCTGCTCCAGGGGCAGCAGGTAGAGATAGGCGGCGTTCAGCGCGACGTAACACGCTGTGACTGTGAGAGAGCCGATCACGAGCGCCTTGGGAATGGTCTTCCGCGGGTCGCGGGTTTCTCCCGCCGTATAAGTCACCATGTGCCAGCCGCCAAATGTGAATAACGCGGCGCTGATTGCCAGGACGAATTCGCGGAACGACACCGGGACCGCGTCGGCGGCAGGCGGCTGCCTCTGCGCGGGAACGCCAAATACCAGTACCATCGCGAGCAGGAGAACGATGGCGACCAGTTTCGATATCGTGACGACGGTCTGCAGACGGCTCCCCTGGCGGACGCCCAGATAATTGACGAACGAGAGCGCCAGAATTCCGGTGATGGCGACGGCCTTGATCCCGATATTGTCCAGCGGAATGAAGAACCCGACATAGCGGGCGAAGATGACGGAACTGGCGGCGATGATACCCGAGTGAGCGCTCCAGAACATGGCCCATCCCCAAAGGAATCCGCACGCGGGCGAGAGCGTTTCCTTGAGGAAGACATACACGCCGCCAGTTCGGGGAAAAGCCGATGACAGTTCCGCGCAGACCAGCGATCCGAACAGCGTCAGAATTCCGGCGACCACCCATACCGAAAGCACACTCGGGATGGTCGGCACGTGTCGGTTGATTTCGGAAGGCTGAACGAAAATCGAGGCGCCAATGATGATGCCGACCACCATCGCCGTCGCTTGCAGGAGGCCGATTGGCCGATCGAGCGCGGGTCTGGTCGGGGGGGCCAAGATGGGTCAGTTTACCACAGGCGTTCTTGGATGGAATGCTGCGGGCGCCGCTCGCGCCCCGGGTCCACAAGCGCGCTTCCTGCGTCAATGCGCCACCCAAGTCCCTGTGTCACTGGCGTGCAAACATCTCAACGAGAACGGCCGCGACCTCGTCCGCGACATTCTTGCTAACATCACCCAGCTTTTTCACGAGACGTTGCCGGTCGACTGTTCGGATCTGGTCGAGGGCCGCCTGCCCGACCTTGCCTTCGAAGTGGACCTTTACGCGGGAGGGGTAAGCACGCAAAGCACTTGTTAGCGGAACAACAATCACGGTGGCGACGCGACGATTCATCTCGTCGAGTGACATAATTAGACAAGGCCGGGTCTTCCGAATCTCCGAACCGCGCGTGGGGTCCAAGGTCACGAGCCAGACCGCTCCTTGACGACGATCCAGGCGCGAGCCCTTTACCACTTCCACTCTTCTCGGTCAAACTGATTGGTTATTTCTCCGAACTCCGCGAGATCATCGTCTCGGTCGGGGTTGGCAGCAAAGGCTTCCTCCCAACCTTCTCGCAACGCTCGTCCGGGCCGAATGATCAGCCGGCCTTCCTCGGCGCGCAGTTCCACAGTATCCTTCAGCCCGACCTGCTCTAACAAGGGCTTGGGAATGCGGATCCCCCGCGAGTTGCCAATGCGCATGAGGCTGGTACGAATCGTCATGTAATTACATCGTACCCCCCGGGCCCGGCGCTCAGTCAAATAACCTGGCGCGGCAGGCGCGGCAGGCGCGGCAGGTCCGGGATTTCGCCGAACGACGCGGCGTCATCGATGCGTTCCACCAAGGAAGCTACGGCTTCCTCCCAACGCCCGAGGGCGGTTCGCTCGGGCTGGATGACCAGGCGGCCCTGGTCCACCCGCACCTCGACCGTGTCTTTGAGCCCGAGCTGCTCCACCAGCGCCTCGGGAATCCGGATACCGCACCCGTCGCCTATGCGAATGAGACTCGTCAGCATGGTAGTCCTCCAGTCGCCCGAACCCGTTCAGCCGAATACCGTTTCGGGGAGCCGGATGACCTTCTTCTGGATGGCGTACTGCACCAGTTGCGCTTTGTTGTGGATGTCGAGTTTCCGCATCAGGTTGAACTTATGCGCCTCCACCGTCTTGACGCTCAGCTCGAAGCCCGTGGCGATCTCTTTCACGGATCTGCCTTCGGCCAGCATTTTGAGAATCTCGAGCTCGCGCTTGGTCAAGGTGCCGAACCGCGGCTGCCGTGCCGGGGCGCGGCCCTGCATGCGGAAGCCGTCTACCAGGCGGGTGAGTAGACGCGGGCTCAGATAGCTGCCGCCGCGATGTACTTCACGGATCGCCGTGACCAACTGATCGGCCGGACATTCCTTCAAGATGTAACCGCTCGCGCCCATATCGACGCATTCGGCCAGATAGTCTTCGTCATCGTACATGGAAAGGAATACGACGCGGGTGTCGGGGCGTTCTTTACGAATCACGCGGGTAGCCTCGAAGCTGCTCATCCCGGCCATCCCGATGTCCATCAGGACGACGTCCGGACGCACTTGCCGCGCCACCGAAACTGCGTCGGAGGCATTCCCTGCCTCACCCGTGACTTCCATGTCCGGCTCCGCCGAGAGGAGCGTCCGGAGTCCCTGCCGGAACAGCGTGTGATCGTCAGTTAACATTACGCGAATCTTAGCCATTTGGTGCCACCTGTGCGGAGGTTCGGGGTAACTGCAAGGCAACGGTCGTGCCCTTTCCGGGCGCGCTCCGTACCGCGACAGTTCCGCCGAGGAGCGCAGCGCGCTCCCGCATGCCAGCCAGCCCGAATGACATCGGCTTGCTCCCAGCCGTTTCCGCACTAAAGCCGGCGCCGTTGTCCGAGACGCTCAGCCTAATGTTCTTATCGGCGGCTTCGAGCGAAAGGTTTACATGGGTTGCCTGGGAATGCTTGGCGACGTTCTGTAGGCACTCCTGCGCAACGCGGTAAATCACTTCCTGGATCTGCATGGGAAGCGGCTGGGAAGGCACCGAAATCCGCAGTCGCACCTCGGCCGGGTGTGTCTTGCGGAACCGCGCCGTCAATTGACGCAGGGCGGGTTCCAGGCCCAGACGTTCCAGCACCGCGGGGCTCAGGGCCGCCACGATTCGCCGCAGTTCGGCCACGGTTCGCTCCGCCACCCCGCGCGCGTCCTGCAGGCGCGGACGTAAGGAATCGGGTGCATCGCGCTCGATCATTTCCAACTGCAACCGCAGCAGTAGCAGGGATTGGCCCGCTTCATCATGAAGTTCCCGGCCGATCCGGCGCCGCTCGTCTTCTTCCGTGCGGCGCGCCAGTGCTTCCAGGCGGCGCACTTCTTTCTCCAGGCGTGCCCGTTCCATAGCCGCGCGGCAACGCTCGCCAGCAGCTTCGAGCAGCGCCAGTTCGCGTGGCAGCCACGGGTAGGGCGCCTGAAAACCGAACTGGGCCAGAACGCCCGGGCCCAATGGATACGACCAGTACGACCGGTAGCGCCCCCGCATGCCAGGATCGGCGATGAGGCGCTCATCGGGCTTGCCGCGTTCGATGTAAAGCGGCTCTGACAGTCTTCCGGCCATCGCCTGATCCAGTAGCACACGCCCCGCGCGCGCATGGAACGTTTGGGTCAAAATGCCGACGAAGCGCCGCAGAAGATCCTCCAGGTCCTTGGCCTCCACCTCCGCCTGGTATAGGCCGAAAAAGGCTTGGGTCTCGGCTTCCCGTACACGATAAAACGCCTTCTCCAAGGTCAGGATGGTGGCCAAATGAAGCTGTTCGCGCGCCGGCTGATGTCTTCCGGCGAGCACCGGGTCGAGGATCGCCCCAAACTCGCGCAGCACATCGTTGACCTCCGCCGGAGGCACATTCAGCTTGGCCAGCCGGTGGCCGTTGTAGTCTACCTGTTCCAGGAACTGGACCAGCGACCGGAGCCGCGATCGGGCCGCCGGGGTGATGGCGAGGAAGGCCCGGATCTGCGCCGCATCGTAAGCGCGTTTCCGAAGCAGCGCCAGAAAGGCGCGATCCAGACGGGCCGCCGATGGGGCGATGGCGCGGGCCATCTGCGCGGCGTGGCGGCGCGCGGCGGGTGTGAGAAGTGGGGCAGTCATGGTGGGGTAGGGCATACTTCAGCCTGCCCTGAAAGTCACGTACGCACAGGTGGGCAGGCCAAAACATGCCCTACCCTTGCTACTTCGCGCCGTGTTCTCTTAGCAACCGGGCGGCTTCTGTAAAACCATTCTTCACCGCCGCTCCCAGCGGTGTTTCGCCGGATTTGCTTTTCGCATTCACGTCGGCGCCGCGGGCGATCAGCAGTTCCACCACTGCCGTCCGCCCCCATGCCGCCGCATGGTAGAGCGGAGTGGCCCCGGATTCGATGTCGCGCGCCTCGGCGTCCGCGCCCTTATCCAGCAGCAGCGCCACCATCTCGCGATGGCCGCTGAGGACGGCATCCAGCAGAGGCGTTGCGCTGTCTACGTCGCGGGCGTCGACCTCCGCGCCGTGGTCCAACAGTAGTTTTGCAATCGCCAGGTTGCCTTTGAGGGCCGCCTGGTGGAGCGGCGTGGCGCCCGACTTGTCCCGGACGTTCACCTTCACGCCCTTCGAAATAAGAATATCGGCAATATCGGCCTGCCCCTTTAGAGCGGCCTCCAGTAATAACATGCCGGCTGAGTCGGCCGATCCCCCAGCCAGAAGCGCACCCGCCGCGGCCGCATGACGTGCCCGGGCCGCATTTTCGAGGGGCGTCGCGCCGCTGCGGTCGCGCCGCTTCCGGTCGGCGCCCATGGCCAGAAGCGCCTGCACGACTTCGGTGCTGCCCTTGGCCGCGGCCTCGTTCAAGGGCGTGCGGCCGGTCTCCGGGTTCTCCTCGTCAAGCTGCGCGCCGTGGAGGATCAAGGTCTGGACGATGCCCCCATACCCGCGCGCGGCGGCCTCATCGAGTGGCGCAGAGCCGGCCCGATCCCGCGCATTCACATCGGCGCCTTTGGCGATCAGAAACTCGACGAGCTGCTGGTATCCCCGATCGGCGGCCAGGTGTAGCGGGGTGGCGCCGGATTTGTCGGCCGCCTTCACGTCGGCGCCGTGGGCCAGCAGCAATTCGACCATGGGGACGTCGTTCTTCATGACCGCGTAAGCCAGGGGCGCCGAGCCTCCCTCGGCATGACGGGCCTGGACGTCGGCGCCGTGCTCGATGAGGCAGGCTGCAATCTCCAGATTGCCGCTCCAC
>JAIQFL010000014.1 GCA_020073365.1 Terriglobia bacterium
CGGACAAATGCGAACCATCTCGACCGGCTTGCCTTCGGCCTCATTCCATGCGATAAATACAATCACTGCGGTGGCGAAGGCCTCTTCCGGATCACCGCTCCAACAGTAGTCCGGTTGGCCGCCTTCGCTACCTAATGGATCACAAGTCCATCTGGAAGAAAAGCCTCACCTTCCTCCGCTATCCCACTGCCTTCCGAGATTGGCCGGTAAACGAGTCACGCCCGTTCCCGGCCATGATTTCATTGATTCCAATACAGGTTAGGCTGAATCCGTAAGATAATTGGATTTTCCCGGTTTATCGTGTGATTGGATATATGAGTTCTCTACGACGAACCCTCTCTTCGCGCGCCAATGGGTGTCTCTCCCGTGGCCCCGCCACCGCGGAAGGCAAGCTCCGCTCTTCCCGGAATGCCATAAGCCACGGCTTCCTCTCCGATTGTGTGGTCCTCCCCGGCGAGTCCCGGGAAGGCTTTGAAGACGTCCTCACGCAGCACCTGGAACGCTTCTGCCCCGTCGATGACGTCGAAGGCGGCATGGTCGAGGAAATGGCCGCTTCCCACTGGCGCATGCGCCGCGCCTGGGCCATCGAGAACGTCCTTCTCGAAGACGAACTGGCCTCCGCACCCGGAGGCGACGATCTGCGCCGCATCGCCGCCGCCTTCCGGAAACTCGCCGCTTCTCCCGAGCTGGCCCTTCTATATCGATACGAAACGCGCCTCCATCTGACGTATCACCGCGCCCTCCAGAACTTCCTCCTCCTGCGCACCGCCGGCGGTCCGGACCAGCCCGGCCCCGTGGGGCAGGCCCTCGGCCTGCCAACCCAACCGTCCCCCGACCTGCCCACCCAACCGTCCTCCGGCCCCTCTCTCGCTCCTGCAGCCAGCGAACCCGGCCGTATTCCCTCACCACCCGTCCCCGCACCACCATCCTCATCCTCGGAGAACGTCCCCGGCCCGCCCCTTGTCGAAGTCCTCGCCCACCCGTGCACCCCCGAGATACCAAACGAACCCAGTCCCATTTCCGAACACTCCCCCGTGGCGCGTCCCGAGAGCCTCGCCGGCGGGACCCATTCCCTGCCCATGCCGCCCTCCCTCTGTCGCTCCGCGGAGCGGCCCACCGCCCTTCCGGTCATGCCACAACCTCTCATCGTTTTTGAGGAGGATAAAGCTGCGTAACGTCGTGGCCGGCCGAATTTGGACCTGAGCTAAATGGACTCTTACGATACACTCCGAATCCTACTCGTTCCGCAAGGCCACGCAGGGATCTACGCGGGCGGCGCGGCGCGCTGGGACATATCCGGCCAGCGCGGCCACCGCCAACAGGAACAGCGAGGCGCCCGCGAAAACGGCCGGGTCGGTAGCGCTTACACCGTAGAGCATGGAGCGCAGCAGGCGCGTCAGGGCGAGACCTCCGGCGATGCCGATGGCGACACCGGCGCCGCCCAGCAGCAAGGCCCGGCCGACCACCATGCGCTCGATACGGCCGCGCTCGGCGCCCAACGCCATGCGGATCCCCATCTCGTGCGTACGGCGCGTCACCGAGTAAGAGATGACCCCGTAAATGCCGACGGCCGCGAGAACCAGCGCGAGCAACGCGAACGCGCCCAGGAGCGCGACCGAGAAGCGCCGCGAGCGTGTGGAGGTGGAGAGATTGTCGGCGAGCGCGGCCATCTCCGAGACGGGGAGGTCCTTGTCCAGTTCACGCACGGCGGCGCGGGTGGCGGGTGCCAGGCGCAGGGGGTCCCCGGTGGTCCGAACCACCAGCGCCATGGTGGCCCCGGGCGACTGCGTGTATGGAACGAACGATTCCGCGTCGGGTTCGTCGGCCAGCGAGGTCTGCCGCATATCGGCAATCACGCCGACCACGGTCACCCAGTGGTCCGGTCTTCCGTCGCCATACCGTTTTCCGACCGCGTCCTGGTTCGGCCAGCACCGCCGCGCCATGGTTTCGTTGACGATTGCGACGGGATGCCCGGGAGGATCGTGCGCGTCGAAGAAACGGCCCCGCAGCAGGCGAACCTGCATGGCCCCGAGATACTGGGGATCGGCGGTGCGCCCGAACACGATGATTTGCTCACCCGGCCGCGGCGGGGGCGCTCCCTCGATGGTGACGCTACTGCCGCTTTTGGAATTACTGAACGGCAAATGCGACACCATTCCTGCGGCGGTGACGCCAGGAATACGCTGCAAACGATCCACCATCGCTTTGACGAAGTTGGCTCGCTGCACGGGTTCGGCGTAACTTGCGGAGGGCAGCGTGATGTAGCCCCGCAGCACGCCATCGGGATGGAAGCCGGGGTTCACCGCCTGCAAGCGCACCAGGCTGCGCGCGGTCAGCGTCGCGCCAATGGCCAGCAGCAGGGACAGCGCGACTTCGACGATGGCCAGCGCGGCGCGGAAACGGCTGCGGGCAACGCCCTCGCCGCCGGACCTGCCGCCCTCCTTCAGGTTCCCGGCGAGGCTGGCGCGCGCCGCCGCAAGGGCCGGCGCCAGGCCGAACAGCAGCGTGGTTACGAGCGCCGCGCCGAGCGTGAACAACAGCACCGGCACATCGATCGACGCGCTCTTCTGAAATGGCAGGTACATCGGACCGGCAGCCAGCGCGCGGACTCCGCCCCACGCCGCCGCGAGCCCCAACGCCCCGGCAATCGACCCAAGCAGCACGCTTTCCGTGAGCAGTTGGCGTATGATGCGCCCGCCGCCGGCGCCCAGGGCGCTCCGTATGGCGATCTCCCGCTGCCGCGCTCCCGCCCGGGCCAACAACAAATTCGCCACGTTGGCGCACGCAATCAACAGCACCAGCCCTACCGCCACCGCCAGCATCACCACGCTCGATCGCACGTCACGCACTGCTAAGTCACGAAGTGTCCAGACGTGCGCGCCCCAGTCGTTGGGGTAGTGGTATTGCTGCACCCAGCCGCGGCACAACTCATCGATATCAGCTTGCGCGCTGCGCACCGAAACGCCGGGCTTGAGGCGCGCGAATACTCCGACCGACGGCATCCCCGGGGCGCGTGCCGTGCTTTGGGCGATGGGCGTGTAGACTGCAACATCGCTGCCGTAAAGGTCGAACCCCGGCGGCAGGATTCCCACCACCGTGTAGGTGTTCCGGTCGAGCACGATCTGCCGGCCGATCACAGCCGGGTCTCCACCCAGCCGCCGCTTCCACAGGCTGTCACTCACCATGGCGACACGCGGCCCGCCGGGCTGGTCTTCCTCGGGCAGGAACTCGCGCCCCAGCGCCAGGCGGGTGCCCACCATCGCCAGAAATCCGGCGTTCACGCGAAATGTAGCCACGCGCTCCGGTTCGTCCCCCAAGGTCAGATTCGCGGAAACCGGCGTGAAGGCGGACATCGCCTGGAAGGAGCGGTTCCGGGCCCGCCACCATTCGCCGTAGGTGTTGTACTCGACGAAAGCGCCGAATATGTTCATGTGCGGGATCTGCGCCCGGATGGTCACCAGGCGGCTGGGATCCCGATAGGGCAGAGGGCGCAGGAGCACGGCGTTCACGATGCTGAACATGGCCGTGTTGGCGCCGATTCCCAGGGCCAGAGTGAGGACGGCGGTCGCGGTGACGCCGGGATTTCGGGCCATGGTCCGCAGGCCGTAGGAGACATCCTCGAACATAATCACCTCTGCTTGTTTATTTTAAGGGATTTTCAGATCTGTTGAATGGTTAGGCTCCGGAGACAGGCCAAACGGCCTGTCCCACCTGGTTCCTGCCTGGCACCTTATATAATGAGGCGAAACGTATCCTTGCGATATGCCAAAACCTACCGTTACTTTCGGCGAGATCATGCTGCGGCTGGCGCCGCCGGGTTTCGAGCGATTCTTGCAGAGCCCCCAATTTGTGGCTACTTTCGGGGGCGGGGAGGCCAACGTAGCCGTCGCGCTCGCGTCATTCGGCATGCCCTCTTCCTACGTCACGGTCCTGCCCGCGGGAAATCCGCTGGCGGACGCCGCCGCCGGCGAACTGCAGCGGTTCGGCGTGGATACTTCCCGGATCGTTCGCGGCAAGGGCCGCCTGGGCATCTACTTCCTCGAGGCCGGCGCTAACCAGCGTCCCTCCAAGGTAGTTTACGATCGGGCCGGCAGCGCCATCGCTCTCGCCAAGCCGGGCGACATCGATTGGGACCACGTGTTCGACGGCGCGGGATGGTTTCACATCACCGGCATCACGCCCGCGATCAGCGCGGGGGCGGCCGATCTTTCCCTGGAATCGGTCCGGAGAGCCCGCGAGAAGGGCCTCACCGTTTCGTGCGACCTGAATTACCGCAAGAACCTCTGGAAGTGGGGGAAACCTGCCGTGGAGGTGATGCGTGAGCTGATCCCGTACGTCGATATCGCGATCGCCAACGAAGAGGACGTGCAGATGGCGCTCGGAATCCAGGTGGATGTGGACGTGCACTCAGGCAAGCTCGACCACAGTCAGTACCAGAAGCTGAGCGACAAAGTGCTGGCCGAGTACCCGAAGCTGCAGGCCATCGCCATCAGCCTGCGCGAATCCCGGAGCGCGTCGCACAACGGCTGGTCGGCGTGCCTGAACGACCGCCGGGAATTCCTGGTGAGCCGCCATTACGAGATCACGCACATCGTAGACCGTGTAGGGGGTGGCGACAGTTTTGCGGGCGGCCTGATCTACGGCTGGCAGTCTCTTCCCAGCCACGCGGACGCGCTGGAATTCGCGGTGGCCGCCAGTTGCCTGAAGCATTCGATTCCCGGCGACTTCAACCGCTCGACCGTGGATGAGGTCAACGCCCTCCTCAAAGGGGGCGGATCGGGGAGAGTTCAGAGGTAGTTATGAATCGAAGATCCTTCTTCCAATCTGTGGCCGCGGCCGGCGCCGCGAGCCTGACTTGTCCGGCGCCGGCCCAGGCGGCTGTCGCCAAGATGAAGATCACCAGGGTGCGCGCATATCGCACGGCCAACCCGAATCCTCTGTTCAACCAGAGCGACCTGGTGGTGACGGTGGAGACCGACGGGGGAATCACGGGGATCGGCGAAGGCGGCTCGAAGGAGATGCTGGAACAGTGCGCCGGACGGCTGATCGGCAAAGATCCCCACTCCATCGAGCGTCTCTGGCAGGACATGTGCCGCGCCTTCTTTTACCCGCCGGGCCGCGAGAAGATGCACGCGATCGGAGCCCTGGATCTGGCATTGTGGGACATCAAAGGCAAGGTGCACAGCGTGCCGGTCCACGCGCTGCTGGGCGGCATGGTCCGGAATTACTGCGAGTGCTACAACACCGCTGGGAGCGTCCCCGGAATCCGCCCCGGCATGAGCGTGAAAGAGCGGGCCCAGGCCACCATCGCGGCGGGCTATCGCGCCTTTCGCTTCGGCGCGGCCGACACCCCCGCGAACACCACCTTCAACACGCACCAGAAGCTCAACCAGATGTATGAAGAGTGCGTGCAGGTGCGCGAAGGCGTGGGCAAGGACGGCGATTGGTGCATCGATTTCCACCAGCGATTCGATCTCTCGGACGCCATGCGCGGATGCGACCTGATCAAGGACCTGGCGCCGTACTTTGTGGAAGACCCCGTCCGCACCGAGGCATTCCAGGAGGACCTGCCGATCCTACGCAGAGCTGCCAAGGTTCCCATCGCCGCCGGCGAAGAGTGGGGCAACCGCTGGGACTTCAACAAGCTGCTGGAGAATCACGATATCGACTACCTGCGGGCGACGCTTCCCAACGTGGGCGGGATCACCGAGATGATGAAGATTCTGGCGATCTGCGAAACGCACTTTGTGGGAATTGTGCCGCACTTCACGGGACCGATCTCGACCGCCGCGCTGGTGAATTGTCTGGGCACATTTTCCGGACCGGTGCTGATGGAGTACAACTACGGCGGCCGAACCATCGCGCACATGCCCGTGGGCCTGGACTTCAAGGACGGAAAGCTGTACGCCAGTGACCGCCCCGGTTTGGGCGTGGAGCTCGACATGAAGCCGTTGACACAGATCGCGGAAATTACGCAGCCCGTGACCAATCGCGCGCAGACTTACTTCCGGCCGGATGGCTCGATCACGAACTGGTAGAGGCACTGAAGTGGGACAGACGATCGGGTTTTGTCGTCTGTCAGTTGGCCTTAGCCGGCCGGACTGCCTACTGCGCGTTGCGCGCCTGGGTAGGTCCCGGTTCTGCCGCCGTGCGGATCAGGGCGGCCATTTCGTCCAGCAGTTGGGGCGCTACCGGAAGAGAAGGATCGCTGTACGATGCGAGCGGATCCTTCTGGCCGGCGGGCACTTCCTTCAAAACGTGATTCATTCCTTCGACCACCACCAGCCTCGCCGAGGGATTCGCCGCTTTCAAAAGCTTCGCGTCACTGACGGCCACTTGAATGTCGGTGCTGCCTTGCAGGATGAGGGTGGGCATCGTCAGCCTGGCGATTTCGCGCGCCGGATCATATTTGAACCAGGAAATCAGATACGGCTGGATGCTGGGACGGAACAGGAACTCGAGACCGGCAGGAACAGACTCCGGCGTGTGACCCTCTTCGAGCGCCTTCACGATGTCTTCGAGTTGTTTCATGTGGTCCGCCGGAATCTTTTGCGCCCTCAGTTGCTTGAGAATGATCTGCCCGCCTGGCTGTCCGGCGCCGGCAATCGAGACGTAACCGTTGGCAGCCAGCTTGTGGGCGGCGATCATGCCGATGAGGGAACCCTCGCTGTGGCCGGCGACCACCAGGGCGCCAAAGCGGCTGTCCGTGCGGAGGTACTGGCCCCACCGCACGGCATCGTCCACGTACATGTCGAAGCGAAGGCCCGCTTCCTCCGCTTCCTTGAACGCGCCGGTTTTCATTTGGGCGAAGCCGCGCTTATCGTAACGCAGCGACGCGATTCCACGGGCAGCCAAGCCTTCGGCCAGCAATTTCAGGCTGTCGTTCTTACCTTTTATTACAAGCGAATTGCCGTCGCGGTCCGTGGGGCCGGAACCGGCGATGATCAGGGCAATCGGATAGGGTGACTTCGCCGCTGGCAGTTCCAGCGTCCCGTAGAGCACGCCGGTTCCGGTATCCAGACTCACCGAGTCTGCCGCCAGAAGCGCTCCGGAAAGGAGCAGCGGAAAAAAACAGTTGCCAAGCTTCATGGCCTCATTGTACACTGTATATGTACAAGGTACAAGAGTGAAATTGCGAATTGATCTAAAATCGACAATCCCGGTCTACCGCCAGATCGTGGACGGTCTCCGCATCCTGTTAGTCAACGGTGAGTTGAACGCTGGCGACCAGTTGCCGCCGGTGCGCCGGCTGGCGCTGGACCTGGGGGTCCATTTCAACACCGTGGCCGAATCGTATCGCACGCTGGCGGAGGAGGGATGGCTGGACATCGAGCGGCGCAACGGCGCGCGGGTGGTACCCCGCGCCGTGCCGAGCCGGGCCGACCCCCAGACCGAGGAAACCTTTCAGCGCCGTCTCAGAGAACTGGTAGCCGAGGTGCAATCCCACGGCTTCCCGCGCGGCCGCATTGCCCGCGAACTACGGCAGCTCGCCGAGAACCTGGAAAGGAGTTAACCCATGCCCGTGCCGATTTTCCTGATTGTGCCTGCCCTGCTGTCGATGGCCGGACTGCTCGTGATCATTCCCGCACTGACCCGCCCCGACCTGTTCTTTGCGGTCACGGTATCCCCCGAATTTCGCCGCACGGCGGACGGCCTGCGGATCCTCCGGAGGTATCGCGCCATCGTGTGGAGTTCGACTCTGATCGCTATGGCGGTGACACTGGCAAGCGGGATGCCACTAGTTGCCATGCTGATCCTGGCAGCCGGGTACTTGTGGGCGCTGGTCAGCTCCCATGGACGGGCGCTGGCTTACGCCGCATCCCCCAGCACCGTCCGCGAAGTGGACTTGGGGGCGCCCCGGGAAAGTCTGCCGGGAGGACCCATCGTGGCACTGCTGCCGGTTGCGTTCCTGGGAGCGCTGGGCGGGTGGGTCGCTGGCCACTTCGACCGCCTGCCAAGCCGCCTTCCCGTCCACTGGGGGTTACACGGGGTGGACGGATGGGTCGCCACCACGCCCACCACCGTGTTTGGACTGCTGGCGGTGTACGCATCCACGTGCCTGCTCATGGCCGGTATCGCCTGGGCACTGCTTCACTGGTCGCGCCGCATCTCGACTTCGGGACCAGGAGCCGCCGGCGAGCGCCAGTTTCGGAGGCGCATGATGCAGTTGCTGATCGCGACCGAGTACTTGCTGGTGGGTCCACCTGCGCTCACACTTCTGGCTCCTGCCGCCCCCTCCATGGAGATGTGGGTTTTGGTGCTGACGCTGGTGATCGTGGCCTTTGCCTTGACCTTGTTCCGCGCCGGTCAGGGCGGCGCCCGCGCCACGGTATCCGCGGGAGAGGCGCCGGCGGGAGACCGTACGCCCGACGCCTGCTGGAAGTGGGGCCTGTTCTACGTGAATCCCGCGGACCCGTCGATCCTGGTGGAAAAGCGGTTCGGCATCGGCTACACCGTGAATCTCGGCAATCGCTGGGCCTGGGTGGTGCTGGTGGCGGTGCTGGTTCCGGCCGTGTTGGGCATGATCTTTCTGCGGCGAGCGGGGTAGGGCGGGGGTGCTTAGGTGGGGCAAGCGGTGCCGGCTGCCCAGTCGCCTTTCAGCCGGCCCTGGAACCGCCTGCCCCCGCCAACGCTCTGCTTACTGCGCGGGTTGCGATTCCGCTGGCCGCTGCTTTGCCGGGTGCAGCGTCAGCTTCTGCACGCGCCAGTTCAAGAGTTCGGCGGCGTAGAGGGAGTTCTCGGACGGACATGCCAGCTCGTGAATCCAGCCGAACTCCTTGAGTTGCCGGCCGGACGTGCCGAGGACGCCCAGCACTTTTCCGTCGAGCGACAGTTTGTAGATGCGGCCCGGGTACGCATCGGCGCTATACAGGTACTGCGTTGGTCCGGGTGTGATGCAGATGGCCCACGGCGCACCGCTCTGCCTCGCGGCGGCCTCGGGACTCGGCATAGCACCCATCCACGGCTGGACACCGGGCGGCACGGGCACGTCGATCGTGATCTCGCGCTCGAACTTCCCGTCCGGATCGAATACCTGGATGCGGCGGTTGCCGCGATCGGCGACGTAGATGTTGCCCTTGGTATCCGCCGCGATGCTGTGCGGCGTATTGAACTCGCCGGGCTTCGAGCCGCGATCGCCCCACTGCTTTACCCAGCGGCCGTTCTTGTCGTACTTGGCGACCCGCGAGTTGATGTAACCGTCGCTGATAAAGATGGAGCCCTCGGTGTCCCAGGTGACATCCGTGGGTTGCCGGAACTGCCCGTCCAGCGCGGCGCGCGGCGGGGAGACGCGCGTCCACGGCACGGCCTCATCGGAGGCCTCCTTCTTCCGGCCGAACACCATGGTCACCCGGCCTTCGGGGTTGAAGCGGACGATCATGTCCGACCCCTTGTCGATGGCCCAGATGTTGTCGTCCTTGTCGGCGCGCACGGCATGCGCGTAGGACCATGCATACAGGTTCTTGCCGATCTCGCGGATATATTTGCCGTCGGGACCGAATTCGAGCAACTGCGCCGCCGCCGCGCCATAGGCCGGACCGTTGGTGTTCCCGCGCGAGAAGACGAAAATATGCCCTTTGGAGTTCACCGCGACTCCCGAGACTTCGCCCAGGTACATGTCCGGCGCCAGCTTGAAGAAGTTGGGAGCCGAATCGAACGGGATTTCGGGCGCCGGCTGCTGAGCCAATGCCCAGCCGCTCAGCAACACGAACAATCCGACGGAACAGGGTTTCATGAGCACCTCCAGCGCCGGACCAATCTATCACAAAAGTGGATCGTGGGGCAGGATTTCATCCTGCAGCCGGCTTTCAGCCGGCTCCGGCTTCCGGTCTACCGGCATCTGGTCACCAGACAAAATGTCACCGTATTCCAGAATGCCGCAATGAAAGGCGGCATGGCAGGCCAGAGGCCCGCTGCGCGAGGTTCCGTTTGACAAGGCGGGCGTCCCCGCAGTACAATCCTTAGCTAGTTAGGCATAGCTAGCGAGGTATCAACGTGGGTACGAAGAAAAACGACATTCTCCAGGGAACGCTGGCGCTCCTGATCCTGAAGACGTTGGCGTCCAGCAAGCGCATGCACGGGTACGCCATTACGGCGCATATTCAAAGTGTTTCGGCCCAATTGCTGCGCGTGGAAGAGGGCTCGTTGTACCCGGCGCTTCATCGTATGGAGCAGGAGGGTTGGGTGCGGGCGGAATGGGGCACTACCGAGAAGAACCGGGAGGCGCGGTTCTACTCGCTGACCGCCAAAGGCAGGAAACAACTGGTCGAGGAAGAGGAGAGCTGGACACGGCTCACCGAGGGCGTGGGCCGCGTGATGCGCTTCGCCTAGCGTGCGGCCCGAGAGACAGGCCAAAGGCCTGTCCCACAGGTCGGCTAAGACAGGCCAAAGGCCTGTCCCACAGGGGAGGTTATGGCTTGGTATCGGCGGTTTTGGAATGCTTTGCGGCCGGGCCGCATCGAGAGGGATCTCGAACGGGAACTCTTGTTTCACATGGCGGAGCGCGCCGAGGAATTCGAGGCCGATGGGATGAGCACGGAGGAAGCGGAACGCAACGCACGGCGGCAGTTCGGCAATTACACGGCGCAAGTGGAAAGGACGAGGGAGATGGACATCAATGGCCGGCTGGAATCGGCGCTTCGAAATTTGCGCCTGGCACTGCGCGCGCTGGGGAAGACCCCGGGATTCACCGCGACAGTGGTTCTGACCCTGGCGCTCGGGATTGGCGCCAACAGCGCCGTCTTCTCGGCGATTAACGCCGTGCTGCTCCGCCCTTTGCCGTTTCCCAACGGCGATCGGCTGGTCAAGTTGACTCAATCCAGTTCAAAGACTCAGTCGCCGTTTGTTGCGCCCGTACGCCTCGAGGACTGGAACCGCCTGAACGGTACGTTGCAGGCGATTACCGGCTACTACTCGGACGACGAATCGGAGCTGTCCGGCGAACTTCCGGAGAAACGGAAGATGGCGTTTGTGTCTCCCCGTTTTCTGCAGGTTTTGGGGGTCGCTCCCGCTTTGGGTCGTGACTTCAGCCCCCAGGAGGAGCATTTTGGAGGACCTTACGTGGTCCTCATCAGCCACCGCCTTTGGCTCCGCCGTTTCGCCGGCGATCCCAACGCAGTCGGCCAAACGCTGCGCATTGGCAGGTCTTCGGTCCCCATCATCGGCGTGATGCCGTCGTCGTTCCTCTTCCCCTCGCGCGACGTAGACCTCTGGTCCGTGAGCACACCTGATGCGCCTTACGCCCAAAGCCGCGAGGCCACGTGGTTCACCGTAATCGGGCGCCTGAAGCCGGGCGTGACTCTGGAGCAGGCGCGTGCCAATCTCGCCACCGTACAGGCCAACCTCGGCCGCCAGTATCCGAAAACCGACGCATCCCTGGGCGTCACCATCGAACCCCTCAAGGAGGTCACGGTAGGTGGAGTGAGGCAGTCCCTCTGGATCCTGTTTGGATCGGTTTCATTGCTGCTTCTCATTGCATGCACCAACATCGCCGCGCTGCTACTGTCGCGCGCCTCCGGGCGCCAGCACGAGATCTCCGTTCGGTTCTCGCTCGGCGCGTCCCGTGCTTCAGTGGCGGCACAACTCCTGACCGAGGTGTTGTTGCTGGCGCTGGCTGGCGCTGCGCTCGGGCTGGTAGTTGCGGCGGCAGCGGCGCGCGTGTTTCGCGCACTCGCGAGAGACCTGCCGCGCATCGAAGAGATCGGGCTCGATGGGAGAATCGTGCTCTATACGCTGGCCTGCGCGATTGCGGCTACACTGCTTTGCGGAGTCTTTCCCGCAATTCGAGGCACACGCCGTAATCTGGCCGGCTCCCTGGCGCACGCCAGCCGCTCGCAGGTCTCGGCGCGCAGCCCCATACAGTTCGTGCTGGTGGGAGTTCAGGTGGCACTCGCCGTGACGCTATTAGCCGGGGCCGGGCTGCTGCTGCGCAGTTTTCAGGAGTTGGGACGCGTGTCTCCGGGTTTCGATCCGGAGCACGTGCTGACCCTACATATCAGCAGTTCCTGGGGGGAAACCGCGGACCCGAAAGCATCCAAGCAGCGGGTAGACAGGATTCTGGATGGTTTGCGTTCCCTCCCCGGCGTAGCCGCGGCAGCCACCTCGATTACCATCCCGGGAGTGCCGGTCAACTACCAGATCGAACTGAATACACTGGAAGGCCGGGCTCAGACCGAACCCAAGATGCTGGGTGAGAGTCGCCTGGTCACGCCGAGCTATTTCGCCACCATGCGCATCCCCCTGTTAACCGGCGAGATTTGCCGCGACGATCGGAAAACTGCCAGCATGATGGTGAACCGCAGTTTTGCGAATGCCTATTTAGGCGGATCGGCCGCCATCGGCCGCCACCTGCTGCAGCCCGGCAACGCGTACGTCCCACCCAGCGACATTCGCGGCATTGTGGGCGACGCCCGCGAAAACGGCTTGGACCGAGAACCGCCTCCCACGGTGTACTGGTGCTTTGGCGCGAACCAGCCCGGCACGTTTTTCCTGGTCCGGACGCATGGTGACCCCGCGTCGATGGCCGAAACGATTCGCCGGAAGATCCACGAACTCGAGCCCCGGCGATCGGTATACGACCTGACGCCGCTCGGCGAGCACATCGCGGACGCCTACGCGGAAAACCGCATGCGCACGATTTTGCTGGCCTTCTTCGCCGCTACGGCCGTGTCGCTGGCGTGCGTGGGGCTCTACGGAACACTCAGCTATCTGGTGAACGTGCGCCAGCGCGAAGTAGGGCTGCGGCTGGCGCTGGGAGCGATGAGGGCGCAAATCATCCGGCAGTATCTGGGTCAAGGTCTGCGAGTCTCGCTCCTGGGCTGCGCGGCGGGCCTGGCGTTCGCCGAAACGTTCGCGCGCTTGCTCGCTGGAATGCTGTACGGCGTATCTCCTTCGGACACGGCCACGCTTGCGGGTGTGGTTGGGATCGTGGTGGCGGTGTCGGCGCTGGCATCATTACTACCGGCGATTCGCGCGTCGCGGCTGGAGCCGATGCAGGTGTTGCGAGAGGGGTGACGCGGCGGGGGCGGCGGCACACGGCCGACAGACGACAAAAGGCGATCGTCTGTCCCACCGATCATTTCAGGAACTTCAGCAATTCCCTGTAAAACACGTCGGGTACTTCGAGATGGGGGACGTGGCCGGCGTTGGGGATGATGACCAGTTCGGCGCCCGGAATGGTGTCGGCGATGTGTTTCGCCAGGCTGGGAAAGTCCTGGCCATCCTTCTCCCCGCCCAGCACCAGCGTCTTCACCTTGATATTGGGCCAGTCGTAGACCACCGGGTCGAGGTAGGTGATCTGCTGGTAGATGGCGCGAACCATGGCGAGCCGCGGCCAGTCGCCGCCCAGCGTGGGCGCGTAGAGAATGCGGACGTACTGCTCGTACTCCGGTTTCCAGGCGCCGGGCGAGGGGAAATAGCGGTGGATGTTGGCATAGAATCCCTGATACCGCTGGTCGTTGGTCTGCGCCATGGCGGCTTTGTAGGCTTCGTCGGCGCTCCGCCAGGGGCGGCCGAAACGCACATCGGTGAGGCCGATCGGGTCGTAGAGCACGGCGCGCTCGGTGATGTCCGGGTATGAGGCGGCGAACCGTGCGGCCAACATACCGCCCATCGAGTGCCCCACGATCGCGGCTTTGCTAACGCCGAGCGACTGCAAAAGCTTGCGGCTGTTCAGCGCCATGTCGTGAAAGTTGTACGGGATGATGGGTTTCGACGACCGCCCGAAGCCGATCTGGTCCGGCACCACGATGCGGAAGCCCTCCTTGCGTAGGACGTCGATGGGCCCGGCCAGGTAAAAGCCTCCGAAGTTCATCCCGTGAAACAGCATTACGGTGCGGCCGTTGGGAGTCCCGGTGGGCGGCACATCCATGTACGCCATCCGCACGTCCTGCCCGTAAAGCGTCAGAGGGAGATAGCTCACCGGGTGTGGATAGGGAACGTCGTCGTAGGTGATGCTGCCGGGCTTGACATCGGTGGGAGCTTTGGGCAGCGCGTCGGTTTGGGTAAACGCCGGCAACACGAGACAGATGAGCAGACAGACAGCCCGCATAGGGAAACCCTCCGTGCTCATGATACGCGGGCGGGCGGAGGCCCGCAATCCGGGGAATTGGCTTCTGGAATGCGATGGGATCCGCGTCGGAGCACTCCGAAGATCAGCCAGGCCAGCCCCCCCACGAGCACCGCCGCCATCAACCAACGCATCGCGCCGGCCAGCAGAGCGAGGTTGAATGTGGGCCACTGGAAGCGGTACTGCCTCAGGCGCTCCGCCCGCTCCGTCATCCAATGCCAGCCGGTGTGCGCTACCAGAGCCGAGAGGATGATGGTGCCCATGCGCTCGGCCACCGCGAAACGGAAGAGGAGCTCCAGCAGGGGGATGAGCAGGACGAGCACGAGGAGTTGTCCCAGCTCGACACCAATGTTGAAGGACAGCAGGGACGCCAGCAGGTGCGAGCCGGCGAACTGCAAGGTTTGGCGCAGGGCGAAGGAGAAGCCGAAACCGTGGACCAGGCCGAATCCGAATGTGATCATCCAACGGCGCCGCAAGCTGGCTCCGCCGGCGATATTTTCAAGCGCCATGTAAACGATGGAGATGGCGATCAGGGTTTCGATGAGAGGCGGAAACCATAGCGCGTCGGGACCGAGGTCGTAGGCCGAAGCGATCAGCGTAACCGAGTGCGCCACGGTGAACGAGGTCACCACCGGGATGAGCGCGCGAAAGCGGCGGAAGGGGATCACCAGGCAGAAGAGAAACAGCAGATGGTCGGTGCCGTCCAGTATGTGGGAGAACCCCAACCCCACAAACCGCAGGGCGGCCTGATGCCACCGTGGATCCAGGCGGACCAGGCCGGGATCGCCCGTGAACTCGAACGCGCGAACCGCGCCGCCGGGCGGCAGAAACCGAAGGACCGTGACCACGCGCTGGCCCAGGCGCGCGAGTTCCGGGTGGATCGCAAATTCGGACCGGTCGGAGCCAATCGGGTATTCGAACCAGACGTCGAGCATCGTCTGGCTCCAGACCACGTTGGTGTCGTTGGGCAGGCGCGCGCCCGCGATGTGCGCGCAGGCCTCTTCATAGGATGCGAAGGACCGGTCGGATTCGAGCGAGATGCGCGCGGCGGCCACGCGCGGTTTCTTGGGCAACCGGGTTTCGCCCTCGTATAGCTCGATGAAGTCCGAGATCCAGAGAGTGGCGGCATCAGGGAGCAGGGGGGCGGTTCGATCCAGATCCAGAAACCCCGCGCCGCGTTCCGGAAACACCACGTCGCGGATGGCCTTGAGCGGCACGCGGACCAGAAGCTGGAGACGGTCGCCCCGCGGGTTGAGAAACACCTGGGCGGTCAAGTCATTGGGAATATCGTGAGCCGGCGCGCCCCACGCCAGCGCGAGAAGCAGCGCCGCGAGCCGGGCAGTGGCGCGGGTCCAGCCGGCGGTATGCGGCTGGTTGCCCGAATTGGAATCATGTATAATCGCTTGCACAGTTCCGGCGACCCAGAGGGGAACCCGTGAAGAGTAGCTTACCGCGGAACGTGGAGGGTTGAGAAGCATGAGGCGTGATCTGCGCATAGGTACGATGTTTCTTGCGGTTCTGGCCGCGCTTGGAATCGGGTCCCTGGTGCTCGACCGGATGGCCGGGGTGAAGGCCGCTGCGGTGATGGCGCCCCGGTTTGAAGTGGACCCCATGTGGCCCAAGCCGCTGCCCAATCACTGGCTGCTGGGCAACGCGATCGGCGTCGGCGTGGATTCGAACGACCATATCTGGATCGTCCATCGGCAGGCCTCGCTCGAGATGATGGAGAATTACGCCGCAGCCAATCCGCCCGGTCCCAAGCGGCAGATGGGCGTGGTGGAGTCGGAGTGCTGCGAACCCGCGCCGCCGGTTCTCGAGTTCGATGAAGCGGGCAACCTCATCGGTCACTGGGGCGGTCCCGGTGAAGGCTACGACTGGCCGGAGACGAACCACGGGATCTTCATCGATTACAAAGGCAACGTCTGGATCGGCGGCAACGGGCGGCCGCGCCCTGGACAGGCTCCGGCGCCCGGTGCGGGGCGTGGAGGGGCGCGGGGCGCTGCCGCTCCGGAGGGGCAGGCGACACCCGGCTATTTCAACGACAACATGATCCTTAAATTCACACAGTCGGGCAAGTTTCTCATGCAGATCGGAAAACCCGGCCAGAGTAAGGGCAGCAATGACGTCGAAAACGTGAAGGGAGCTGCCAAAATGTATGTCGACCCGAAGACCAACGAACTCTACGTGGCCGACGGTTACGGCAATCACCGGGTGATCGTCTTTGACGCGGAGACCGGCAAGTACAAACGCCATTGGGGCGCGTACGGCAACAAACCCGACGACACGCCCCTGGGCCGATACAATCCCGCCGACCCGCCGGCGCAACAGTTCCGCAATCCGGTACACTGCGCCGAACTGTCGAACGACGGTCTGTTGTACGTCTGCGACCGGCCAAACGATCGCATCCAGGTGTTCAAGCCGGATGGCACTTTCCTGAAGGAGGTGTTCATCAAGAAGAATACTCTGGGCGACGGATCGGTGTGGGACATCGCCTTCTCCAAGGATCCGCAGCAGAAATACATGTACCTGGCCGACGGGTCGAATGAGAAGGTGTACATCATCCTGCGCGAGACCATGGAGATCCTGACCAGCTTCGGCGACGGCGGGCGCCAGCCCGGCGAATTCTACGCGGTCCACAGCATTGCCACCGATTCGAAAGGCAACATCTTCACTACCGAAACCTACCGTGGGCAGCGCATTCAGAAGTTCCTGAACAAGGGGTTGGCGCCGGTCACGAAGAAGGATCAGGGGGTAGTGTGGCCGAAGGCGGGCAAGGGCTGAGAAGCGGGGAAATGGCGCACCGCTTGGCCCAACGCGTCCGTGCAAGAAGGCGATGATTTCGACGAAGGACCTGCGAGCCATCGCCAGGGCGCGCCTGCGAGACGCTCAGGTGCTCCTGGAGGTTTTGTGATCACCACTAACGCGCTCCGTAAGGCGATGCGTGATATTGCCGCCAAGAAGGGCGATTTTACTCTGTTCGCTCTCTTCAAGCGAGCCAACGGTATTGGTAAGTGGGACATCGTGGTCTCGGCTCCGTGGCTTGATGGCAGCCTCAAGACGAGCCGTGAACTAGTGGATCTCCTCGCGAAATCGATCGGTCGAAAGTCACTTCCACAATTCGCCAGAGTTGAGACTGTGCTCGGTCACGACCCTACGGTCAAGTTCATCTTAAAGACTTTCCCGATCGAGGATGGCGAACGCCGCATCGGAAGTAATGACTTGTTCGGCTTGGAAATGGAAGATGCCATCATCCTTCGAGCCAAGCGGCCGGAATCGAAGAAGCCGGCTCGCAAGGCGCCGCGTTTAACGGCTGTTGGATCTGCACGCGTCCAGCGGTGATCGTGGGCGTTGGAAAGAGCGCGGCCAGTGGGTCGCGCGCGGATGGGGGGCGTCCGCCCCACTTCTTCAGGGACAGACTCGTTAGTGGTTGGTAACGAGGAATTTGCCGCCGGCTTCTTTCACCTGAATCAAGCTCGCCCCCAACAAACCCGCCAGCCGCGGCATGCGCGGCCCTTCCGCCACCAAGTAATACCGCTCCGGACTGGCCCACAACCGCTGAACCTCCCGATCGTCGATGAACACGTCCTGAGGAGCGTCCGGGGCGTACGATCCGTACTCCAGGTTATTGACCCGCCCGTTCCACAGCAGGGCGCGCCGGTTGGTATAGAAGAAAATCGAGGAGAAGGTGTAGTACTGATCGTCCACAATCAGTCTCCCCGGCGGCGCCTTCATAAGGGCTTCCGCCAGCGGCCGCGAGGACATATAGGGATCGAACACCACCAACGCCAATCGGGCCGCATGAAAGAACAGGACCATCATCGCCACCAGGGCCGCCAGCGGCACGGGCCCCCGGCCTGCCCTCCAACTCCAGGCGCCGATTGCCCCCACGGCAAACGCCACCCCGGCCACCGCCAGGGGCAGCGGCAAATACGCGAATGCCCGCAGAGTCAGGTCCGTCATGTGCCCCAACGAGAGCGTGTAGACCTCCGGGTTCTGGTTCAACGCAGCCGCGATATCGCCCGGCGCCGCCATGCCCCGCACCATCCACAGAATTGCGCCGATCGTCACCGCCGATAGTGTCGCCACTAGGGCGATGGCCTTCGTGCCATACCGCAGCAGCCGGTCTTGGCTTGCGATCGCCGAGCCGAGCAACAACGCCAGGGCCGGATAGCACGGCATGGAATAATACTCCTGCGTGGTGGAGAACGTGAAGAAAACCAGAATGAATCCGCACCAGCAGAGCGCCAGCAGCCGCGCTCTCGAAGCCCGGTCCGGTTTCCGGTAGTCCAGCTTGAAGGCGGCAGGGAAATAGACGCTCCAGGGGAACAGCCACAGCAGATGAAATAGCCAGAAATACAGCCGCGGCACGGTGTTGTAATCCCGCGGATAGCGCAGGTTCAGGAACCTCAGAAGGTGTTCGTTGATGAAGTAGAACCAGAAGAACCCATGATAGGAACCGCTCTCGCTGTGCATGGTGAAATCGAACAGCGGCGGGTTCCGCACCGTGGCCAGCACGTGCCAGGGCGCGGCAATCAGCAGGATCACCAGGATTCCCAACAGGGGCTTCAGCCGCGCCCAGGTCCTCCGAACCAGGAGCTGCTTCGTGACGCCCAGGTATAACAGGCTCGCCGCAATCGGAAAGGCCGCCGCGATCAGCCCCTTCAGCAGCAGCCCGGTTGCCATCGAGGCCCACAGCACCATGGCCCAGCGCGTGCGGTGGGGCTCAGCTTCATCCAGGGCCCGCAGCAATCCCCACAACGCCAGCGTGATCGTGAGGGTGAGAATCACGTCGGGAATCAGAATCCGGGTAAACAGAAACAGTCCGACGCTGGTGGCCAGAACCAGCCCCGCATACATGCCCGTGCGACGTCCGAATGCCCATGCTGCGAACTGGGCCGTCACCCAGCACAGCAGCACGGTCGCGATCGCAATTGGAATCCGGGCGGCCCAGTCGTGCACGCCGAAGACCATGTACGACACCGCAATCATCCAATATTTCAGGGGGGATTTTTCGAGGTAGGCAACGCCGTCGAGACGCGCGGTCACCCAGTCGCCCGATTGCAGCATGTTCCGCGCAATCTGCGCCTGCACTGCATCCACGTCGTCCATCAGGGACGGTGGACTCACCATGCAACCAATGAAGATCAGGGCCGCGACCAGCGCGACCGCTATCTGGTAGCGAATACCTGCGCCGGCGCCTGCTGAACCGCTTCCGAGGGCGGAAGGATTTCCACCTTCCATCGTTTCATCCACAGGAAAAGCGTCAGCAGGCCCCATAGGTGATATCCGACATTGATGCGCCTCTCCATATGATCGCGGATCATCCGCTGGATGGCGTGAGCGTCAAAGATCCCGGTCGCCTCTATCGCCTCGGTCGTCAAGGTGTCCATCAGCAGTGGGCGCAGTATCCCGCGGAACCAGTCGTGCGTCGGAATGTCGAAACCGGTCTTCTTGCGATTCAGCACCGACTCCGGCAACTTTCCGCGCATCAACTCGCGCAGCAGGAACTTCTGTTTGAAGCCGCGAATCTTCAAACGCTGGGGCAGGGAAGCGGCGAAGTCCACAATCCGGGGATCGAGGAAGGGGGGGCGCACCTCCAGCGAATGGGCCATGCTCATCCGGTCCGTCTTGTATAGAATATCGTCGGGCAGATAGTAGTTCTGATCGACCTGGAGGTAGCGGTCCAATACGCTATTGCCTTCAATTCCCAGCCGATCCACCAGCGCCCGAAGGCCATTTCCATTCGCGCCGAGCCGGATCTGTTTCCGCTGTTCCGTGGAGAATGTCCCATTCCAGAAAAAGTGGGCTTCATCGGGGTCGAGCCAACTCCCCTCGACCCACCGTTTCAGCTTGTACTCCAGGCTGATCTTCTCGTCCGAGACCGGCATGTAGCGGTCCAGCGCTCCGCGCATCAGCCGGCGCATCCTTTCCGGAACCAAGCGGAACGGCCCTGCCAGCCGGTCCGCGATGTAGGTCGCGTAGCCGCCGAACAACTCGTCGGCGCCTTCACCGGACAGCGCTACCGTCACGTGGCGGCGGGTCATTCGGGACAGGAACCAAACCGGCAAAGCGCCCGCGTCGGCACTCGGTTCATCCGAGTAATAGGCAAAGTCCTCGATAGCGCTCCGCAGTTCCACATCCGGGTTCAGATCGAATTCATGATGATCGGTTCCATAGATCTGCGCGATTTCACGGAAATACTGGCTTTCGTCGAAGCTGCGTCCCTGGAACGAAACGGAGAAGGTCTTCAAAGGCACGGCGCTCTCGGTCGCAGCGTAGTGCAGCACGGTGGAGGAATCCAGCCCACCGGAGGCCCAGACGCCTAGGGGAACATCCGAAACCAGGTGCTCCCGAACCGAGTCGCGCAAGAGAACGTCGAGTTCTTCTTTGGCGGATTCGAGCGACTGCCGCCGGGACTTCTGCGCGACCGATCTCGACCACGGCTCGATCCACGTTTTTCCATGGTGCCATTCCAGGAAGTGTCCCGGCGGGAGCTTTCGAATTCCTTCGATCAAGGTCTGGGGGCCGGGAAGATAATTCACCGAGAGGTAGGAATCCAGGGCCGCGAGGTCCAGGTGCCGGGGAACTTCGGGATGCTCGAAAATGGCCTTCAGTTCCGACCCGAAATAGACTTCCTCGCCTCTACGGTGATAGTAGAGCGGCTTGATCCCCATCCGGTCGCGCGCCAACACCAGGCGCTTGCGAGACTCGGTCCAGAGGGCGATCGCGAACATCCCCCGCATGCGGGAGAAACAGGCGGTATCCCACTCCAGGAATGCGCGCAACACGGTCTCGGTGTCGCAGTTGGAATGAAACCGATGCCCGGCAGCCTCCAACTCCTTGCGGATCTCGCGATGATTGTAGATTTCGCCGTTGAACGCGATGGCGGTATCCCGGTCATCGCTCAGGATCGGCTGGTCGCCGCCTTCGAGGTCGATGATCTTCAGCCTCACCGCGCATAGCGTGGCTTCGCTGCCCTCGAAGACTCCCTGCTGGTCCGGTCCGCGATGGTACAGAGCTTCAGCGATGCGGTGGGCTACCCCCCTGCTCACCGCCGTACTTAGATGTGTAAATCCCGCGATACCACACATTTACGGTCAAATCCCCGTTCTACGAGCGGAACTTGTTACAAGTGTCCACTCGTCGATAGATTATGTCGAATATATCACACTTCACGGATTACAGGCAGTTGCCGAAAATATTTTGGAACTTATGCCAGGATGTGCAGGAAGAGCGCCCAAACCGCAAGTAGTACCATCCCACCGATAGCGGTATACCGGGATAAATGGCCCCGCCGGTAACCGTGCAGCGTTGCGGCGCCCAACCCGGCGATCAGCGGTACCAGTGCCATCCGTTCGTGGGCAAACCCCCAGGGATACCCACCCAAATAGAGAGTGACGAACCCGATTGCAGCGGCGGCGCCCAACGCCGCCAACATCACGGAGGCTCCCCGAACCACCCTCCAATCATAGCTGCCGAATACACACTGTGGTGCCTGTTTCACACACGTATTGTCCGAAATTCGTGTCAACCTTTTCGCGGGTAATGACGTCTAATCTCCGAGACAAGACCTATGAGATGTAATGGGTGGGAACTGGCCTTAGCTGTTTCGGTTGTTTTTCTCGCATCCTGCGGGCACACCATCCAGCCAGTCACCCAGGCAGCCTCTCCGGCCGGGGATGCACCGCGGCCAAAGCGCGAAGTTCGACTTACGGGCATTATTCAAGCCGTCCACTCCTCAAAAGTCCTGGTTCCTCAGATTTGGGGCCAGGGTGGCCCTATGACCTTGACCAAGTTGATTCCCAACGGGTCGGAGGTCAAGGAAGGCGACGTCGTCGCGGTATTCGACAGCACCCAACAGGCCGATGCCGCTCGCGATACGCAAGCCAAGTACGATGACCTGAGCCACCAGGTGGAACAGAAGCAGGCTCAAAACCGCGCTGACGCTGAAAAACGCATGTCCGACTTCAAGCAGGCCGAAGCCGACCTGGCCAAGGCTCAAATGGAGCTGGAAAAAGGGCCGACTCTCGCCGAAATCGAACGCTTAAAGGACGAGGTCAAGGTGGAGATTGCGCAGAAGCACGTGGAGAGCCTCAAGAGATCCATGGCTTCCCACGACAAGGCCGATGCCGCCGCCCTGCGCATCCTGGAATTGCAGCGCGACCGCCAGAAGGTGGCCCTCGACCGTGCCCAGTCCAATCTCGAAAAGCTGAACCTCAAGGCCAACCTTTCGGGCATGGTTGCCCATCAGAACCTGTTTCGCAACAACTCCATGGGCCACGCGCAGGAAGGCGATCAGCTTTTCAGGGGTCAGCCGATCGTCAGTATCTTCGATCCCTCGGAGATGTTGGTTCGTTGCGCGGTGGGCGAACCCGACGGCGCCGCGCTGGTTCAGGGGATGCGCGCCACCGTCTACCTGGATGCTTATCCCGATTTGGTACTGCCCGCGCACTTCGAATTCGCCAGCCCCGTGGCCTCGTCCGCCCTCGGCAGTCCCATCAAGTCGTTCACCGCGGTCTTCAAGCTGGACAAGACCGATCGCCACCTGATGCCGGATCTTTCGGCCGCCGTGGTGCTGGAAGGGCGTCCTGACCATCCGTCATCTCCGGAGAGTGCGAAATGAGCGCCAGAAGCCGCCGGATCCGTTTTTGGGGCACTCTGGTCGTAGTGCTGGTCGCGATTGGCGGAGCTTCGGCGGAGGTATACCGGATCCGCCAGGCTCAATCCGCCGTAACGTTGCCGGTGGCCCCGGCGCGGCAGGGGGATTTCCTGGTCATCATCCGCTGCCGGGGCGATTTGAAGGCCCGCCGCTCTGCGCCAATCTATACACCGATGGTGCCCAACCTGCGCATCGCATGGCTCTCCCCGCCGGGTCAGAAGGTCGAGGCCGGCGAGACCATCGTGAAATTCGATTCCAGCAGCGCGGAGCAACAACTTCAGCAGAAGGAGGCGCAACTGAAGCAGGCCCAGGCTACTCTTGACCAGGCTCTGGCCCAGGCAAAAATTACTGCCGAACAGGACAACAGCGACCTCCAGGACGCCAAGTTCACCGTTGAGCGCGCCCGGCTGGAGGCCTCCAAGCAGGCCATTGTCAGCCGCATCCAGGGTGAGGAGAGCAAGATCGACCTCGGCATGGCGGAACAGAAGCTGAAGGTGCAGGAAGCCACGGTAGCTTTGCACGCCGCATCCGACCGATCCAAGATCGCCTCGCTCACGCGGCTGCGGGACCAGGCGGCAGGGGATGTGGATCTTACCAAGTCGCGCATCGCGCAAATGGTGATCAAGGCGCCGCTCACGGGATACCTGGTTTTTGCGTCCAACTACTCGCAAGGTTGGATCAATGCCAAGCCATTCAAAGTCGGCGACAACGTTTTCGGGGGCATGGGGCTGGCCGAAATGCCCGACCTGGATACACTGCAGATGGATGGCAAGGTGGAGGAGATCGACCGCGGCCGCATCGAGGTGAACGACGAGGTGCGCGTTCGCGTGGATTCGCTGCCGGAACTCACCATCTCGGCAAAGATCGGACAGATCTCGCTGCTGGCCGAAACCACCTATGAGTGGCCGCCCACGCGCAACTTCCGCGCTTACGCTCCCATCCCGCATCCCGATCCGCGCTTGCGGCCGGGGATGAACGGGGGCATGGACATCATCATCAAGCGCATTCCCAACGCCATCAGCATTCCGGCGAAGGCTCTGTACACGCGCGCCGGAAAGCCAATCGTCTATCTCGCTAACAACGGCCACTACCGGGCCAGGGAGGTCCAGGTGCAGGCGCGCAATCCCGATGAGGTGGCCATCACCGGCGTTCCGGCAGGCTCCATGGTGGCCCTGGTGGATGCCGAGAAGCAGGACCAGAAGAAATGAAGACGCGCTTTGTGATTCCGGCGGTGGTGCTGGTGGTGCTGGGAGCCCTCGCTTGGGGCGCCATGCGGGTGGTAAGCGTGGCCACTTCCACCGCCGCGGTGGAGATTCCCGCCACCAGGGTCAAGAAGGGCCGAGTCACCATCACGGTGGCGGCGCGCGGGGAATTGCAGGGAGGCAACTCCGAAATGCTCACCGCGCCCATGAGTGGCGGCGGCGACATTGCGATTACCCAGCTCCGCGAGCCGGGCGAGGTGGTGAAGCAGGGCGATGTGGTGGTGCAGTTCGACACCACTCAGCAGGAGTTCAATTTGCGCGAAGCCGAAGCCGATCTCGCCGAAGCGGAACAGCAGGTGATTCAGGCCCAGGCCAGCAGCGACGCCATTTCCGAGGAATCGGCCTACCTGGTGCTCTCGACCGACTCGGACGTCAAGCTGGCCGAGCTGGAGCTTCGCAAGAATCCGTTGGTGCCCGCGATTCAGGCCCGCCAGAACGAGCTGGCGCTGGAGGCCGCCAGGAATCGGCAGCGGCAGGCCGTGCAGGACTTCAACAACAAGAAGACTACTTCGGCCGCGGGCATCGCGATTCAGGCAGCCGCCCAAAACAAAGCCAAGGTGATGGCCGAAACAGCCACCAAAACCATCGAGAGCATGACCCTTAAAGCCAAGACCTCGGGCTATGTCAACGTGCAGCAGAACACCAATATGAACATGATGTATTGGGGCATGCAGTTGCCGGTCTTCCAACTGGGCGACACGGCCCGCGCGGGCATGGCGGTGGCACAGATTCCCGACCTCAAGAGTTGGGAGGTCAGCGCCAGCATAGGGGAGTTGGACCGCGGTCACCTCTCGGTGGGGCAGAAGGTGTCGGTGGCCGTGGTGGCGCTGGCGGGCAAGTCGTTCTCCGGCCACGTGAAGAATATCGGCGGCACCACCGGGTCGCCCTGGGATCGCAAGTTCGAGTGCCGCATCACCCTGGAGCAGGCGGGTCCCGAATTGCGCCCTGGCATGACATCCAACATGGTGATCACGCTCGAAACCCTGGAGAACGTTCTGTGGGTTCCGTCGCAGGCTTTGTTTGAGAGCGACGGACGCACGTTCGTGTATCTCCAATCGCCCAGCGGCTTCCTGCCGCACGATGTGAGCCTGGTGCGCCGCAGCGAGAGCCAGACGGTAATTACGGGCCTGAAGGAAGGCGATCTGGTGGCCATGTCCAATCCCGACCAGCAGAACAAGCCGGCCGGCGGCCCCCAGAGCGCCATGAAGGCGCTGTCCAAATGATTTTCAGCCTCGCGGATATCGGTCAGGCCCTGTCAAACCTGCGCGCGCAGAAGACCCGCACGCTGCTGACGGCCCTGGGAATCGTCTTCGGGGTGGGCTCCGTGATCGGCATGCTGGCCATCGGCTCGGGAGCGAGGGAGGAATCCCTGCGCTTCATCGAGCAATTGGGCGTGCGCAACGTTCTGGTGGATTCGCGGCCCGCCACCAGCCAGGAGGAGTTTCAGCAGCGGCGCCGCTCCTCCCCGGGGCTTTCCGAGCGCGATGTCCGCATTCTCCAGGCCAACATCGAGGGGCTGGAAACCATGTCGGCCCGGCGCGTGCTTCACCCCGCGCGGGTGCTGCCCAAGCCGTCGCGCGACCTTCCCGAGCTCTATGGCGTACGGCCGTCCTATAGCATGATCCACAGCCTTCACCTGGTGGAGGGCAAGTTTTTCGACGAGGCCGATGACGCTGCCAGCGCCACGGTGTGCGTGTTGGGGGCCGGCGCCAAAGTCAACCTCCTGGGGTATAGCAACGCAGTCGGGAAATTCGTGAAGGTGAATGACACGTGGCTCGAAGTAGTCGGGGTGCTCAGCGACCAGCTCATGGCCGGAGCCCAGTCGAGCGGCGGCGCCATGATGGACGTCAACAACATCGTCTACATTCCGCTGAACACGTTCCAGTACCGTTTCTGGGACCAGAGCGAGGACATGAAGGACGACCTGGATGGCATCGATCTGCGCTTGAGCGCCAACGCCGACAGCATTGAGATCGCCAAGGTGGTGACTGCGGTCTTGAACTCCACACACCACAACATGCAGGACTTCACGGTGACTATCCCCGCGGCGCTGTTGGCGCAACAGCAACGGACCCAGACCATCTTCACTTACGTGATGGTGGCGATTGCGGCGATCTCGCTATTGGTGGGCGGCATCGGAATCATGAACATCGTGCTGGCGACGGTGCTGGAGCGCACGCGCGAGATCGGCATCCGGCGGTCGATTGGGGCGCGCAGGTTCGATATCGTGCGCCAGTTCCTCACCGAGTCGGTTCTGATCTCGGTAGGCGGCGGATTGCTGGGGATCGGCTTCGGCTTTTTCCTGGCGTGGCTGATCGCGCGCACAGCCGAGTGGAAGACGATTGTGACTTCGGCTTCGGTAGTGATCGCGTTTGGGGTGTCGTTCGTGGTGGGGGTCGTGTTCGGGATCTATCCGGCGGTGAAGGCCTCGCGGATCAATCCAATCGACGCGCTGCGCTACGAGTGAGGGGGCGTGCAGAGCTACCGGATGTGTAAGGCAAAACTCACCGCGGGGACGCGAAGGCGCGGAGAAAACGAACCCAATGGGCGTACCTCACTGGGAATGGCCGGTTCAGACCGGCTTGCGCCCGCAGCCCGGCAACCGTCTCCGCGGAGATTCGGGGGTCGGTGCGGAGCTCCGAGAAGTAATCGCCGGGGGCCAGTTCCGAAAAAGCAAACGACAACAGGGACACTGCCACCAGCAGGAACAGGCTGTCGACCATTCGGCGCCCGGCGTATCTCATGCGATGCTCCCGATACGAGTTCTCATGCGAGCGCCCTCGTGCGAGTGCTCGTCATGCGAGCGCTCCACCAAGACTCAGGGCCAGGCTGGCCTCCAGCAATTCCTTGGTGCGCGAATGCCGCGGCTTAGCGACCACGTCTGCTGTGGCGGCATGCTCCACCAGGCACCCGTTATCCATGACGGCAATCTCGTCGGCCAGGCTCGCCACCACGCCGAAATCGTGGGAGATCAGGATGTACGTTAATCCGAGCCGTTTCTGAAGATCCAACAGCAGATTCGCCACCTGCGCCTGGACCGAGAGGTCGAGCCCGGAGAAGGACTCGTCCAGGATGAGCAGCTTGGGCTGGAGGGCTAGCGCCCGGGCAATCGACAGCCGCTGCCGCTCCCCGCCGCTGAAGGCGAGCGCCGCCCTACCGGCCGCCTGAGACGGCAGTCCCACGGTCTCCATCAGCTCACACGCCTTCTGGAGGCGCGTTTGAGCGGATCCCCATTTTTGAATCACCAGAGGTTCTTCGATGATTTCCCCGGCGGTGAACCGGGGATTCAGACTGGCGGCCGGCTCCTGGAAGATGAGCTGGATTTGCGCCCGCATGGCCCGCCGCTCCTGGCGACCCAGACTCCACAGGTTCTGGCCATCCAGCCATACCTCGCCCGAACTCGGGGCCTCGTAGAAGGCCAGGCAGCGGGCGAGCGTCGACTTCCCCGATCCGGACGGCCCGACCAGCCCCAGAGTGCGGCCCTTTTCCAGGCCAAGCGTCACGTCCCGCAGGGCGACTGTGCCGCCGCGCTCGCCACCCCACCAGCGTTTTGCGGCGAAGGTCTTGCCGAGGCCTCGAATTGCCAGAAAGGAGTCAGACGCCATTTACCGTGCCCCGGCGCACCACTGGAGCAGAATTCCGGAATACCTGCCGCGGCGCTCCCCGTTCCACGATCGAGCCCGCCTGCATCACCAGCACCTGGTCCGCGACCCTCGCTAGAATACCAGGGCTGTGGCTGATCACCAGGAACGCGGTCCCGAGCCTTTCCCTCAAGTGGCGGAAGAGGGACGTGAGCTCCACCACCCTGGTGGCATCCAGCGCCGTAAAGGGCTCATCCGCGATGACGAGCCCCGGCCCGCCAGCCAACGCCTGCGCGATCGCCACCCTCTGCCGCTCGCCGCCGCTCAACTGATGGGGATACGCGTTCAGTATGCGCGACGAAGGCGGCAGTCCCACCAGGGTAAACAAATCGGCGTAACGAATTTGGCCGGCGCCCCGATGAGCGCGCACCACCTCCGCCACCTGGTCCTTCACCCGCATAACCGGGTTTAACGCCAGCAGGGGATCTTGAAAGACCATGGAGATCTCCGCCCCGCGGATGCGCTCCAGTTGCGGCTCCGCGAGGGAAAGAATCTCGCGCTCCCCCAAGCGGAGGATCCCGAAACGCGATATCGCGATGCCGGTAGCAGCTTGAGCAAAGCCAGTGCTAGCGTGGTCTTTCCGCATCCCGATTCGCCAAACAACCCGACCATGGCGCCCGGCTCCATTTGGAAGGTAACACCGGAGACAATCGGAATGGCAGCGTTTCGCTCCGGGGTCAACTGGATGGTCAGGTTCTGAACGGCGAGTGCCCCGAACGACATCTCTCCCATTCTGGCTCAGGGGAGGGCGCGTAGCAATTTTGAAGGTCGCTACAGGTCGCTACAAGACGGTATTCACCCACTGGACGCCGGAGGGCAGTTGCACCTGGTCTCCCGGCGACCGGGGCACGACATGAATGTGGGCGTGTACCGGATACTCATCGGTACCGTCCGCAAAGCCCACGTAGAAGCCGTCCACTTTCAAGGCCGACGCGATCCGCTTCTGGATTTCGTCGACGAGGCCCCAGACCACGTGCTGCTCTTGAACATCCAGGTCGTAAAAGGCGAGCACATGGCGGCGTGGGGCAACCACCATGTGGCAGTTCGTCAGAGGAATGGGATGCGGCACCGCGACTGCATGCTCGGTGATGATCCAGGCCTCTTCGGCCGACACGGAACAATAAAGACAAGAGGACAAGCAAATACTATAACGCCATTGCAACGTTGTGTCCGTCCTTATGGGGCAGGTCGTCAACCTGCGGCGAGATTGGTAATCCGCATGCGCCGCTTTGACGCCCCAAACGGAGGGCGCAAACGTCTGCTCCCAGCCGCCTGGCCGATGCCCAGATGTTTGCCGGCGCCTCCCGGATGCATCTGTTTGCAATCGTTAATCGCCGCCCTGAGATTTTGCGAACGTCCGGGCCGAAGCGACGTATTAGTACACAAATGCTGCAAGATTTTCGGTTTGGCCTCAAGCTTCTCTGGAAAGAAAAAGCTTTCACGGTCACTGCTCTCCTGACCCTGGCATTGTGCATCGGCGCCAATACCGCAATCTTTACCGTGTTGCATGCGGTCATCCTGGAGCCGCTGCCTTTCCCGCAGCCCGACCGGCTGGTGTCGCTCTACAACATCTACCCCGGTGTGGGCGTCACCGACCGGGGCTCGAACGCGGTCCCCGACTACTTCGATCGCAAGCAGATGACCGACGTTTTCGATTCCGTCGCTCTCATCAAGAATCAGGGCTACGACGTGGGCTCGGAAGGCTCCCCGGCGCGCATTGAGGGCCAGGCCGTCACGCCGTCCGCCTTCCAGGTGCTGCGCGCGTCGCCGATGCTGGGCCGCGCCTTCACCGAAGACGACGCCGTATTCCAGAAGGACCGGTTCGCGATCCTCAGCTACGGGCTGTGGAAGGACATGTTCGCCCGCGACCGCACCATCGTAGGCAAAGACATCCGGCTCAGCGGGCAGCCGTTCCAGGTGGTTGGCGTTATGCCGCAATCCTTCGACGCTCCGGGATCCGAAGCCCGCCTCTGGGTGCCTGCCTCCTTTGCTCCCCAGCAGACCACCGACGACGCGCGCCACTCCAACAATTACGGAATGATCGCGCGATTGAAACCCGGCGTGACGCTGGCCTACGCGCAACGGCGCATCGATGGGCTGAACCAGCAGAACCTCGACCGCTTTCCCGTGTTTCGCAAGCTGCTGATTGACGCGCGCTTCGCCACCGTGGTGCACGGACTGAAGGACGAAATGGTCAGGGACGTTCGCCCGACCCTCTACCTCTTACAAGCCGCCGTCGCTTTTGTGCTTCTCATCGGCTGCGTCAACGTGGCCAACCTGATGCTGGTCCGCTCCAACATCCGCATGAAGGAACTGGCCATCCGCTTCAGCCTGGGCGCGGGCCGATTGCGTCTCGGGCGCCAGTTGCTCACGGAAAGCGTCACGCTGGCCACTGTGGGAGGGGTCTGTGGAATCTTCACAGGATACGTGGGCGTGCGGCTGCTCGCCGTTTTGGGCACCAGGGACCTGCCGCGCGGGACCAACATCCAAATGGATGGAGGCGTCCTGGCGTTCAGCGCCGCGGTGGCCGTCCTCACCGGTCTGGTATTCGGCAGCGTGCCGGTGTACCACCTGTTCCGGCGCGATCTCAATGCCGTCTTCCGCTCGACTGAGAGAACCGGCACCACCGAACGCGGGGCGCTGTGGACGCGCTCGGCGCTGGTGGTGTGCCAGGTCTCGCTGGCCTTTGTGCTGCTGATCGGCTCCGGGCTGCTGACCCTGAGCTTCGCGCGACTGCTGTCCGTCAATCCCGGCTTCCGGCCCCAGAATGTGATGACGGCGGCGATCTCGCTGCCCAGGGCCCGCTATACGGAGGACGTACGCATCCGCAGTTTCGTGGGAGGCTTGCTCGATAAGGTACGCGCCGTGCCTGGCGTCGAGCACGCCGGAATCACCAGCTACCTGCCGTTCAGCGGCGACAACAACGCCAGCGTGATCATGATCGACGGCTATGTTCGCGCTCCCGGCGAGAATCCACCGGTGCCCGGCTGGAACACCGTGGACCCGGGCTATTTCCGGACCATCGGTATCCCTCTTCAGCAGGGGCGGGTCTTCACCGAGGGCGACACCGCCGATACGCAGCAGGTGGCCGTCATCGACCAGTTCCTCGCGCGGAAGTACTGGCCCAAAGGAAATGCCATCGGCGCGGGTTTCCGGCGGGGCATCGACCCCAAGGAGCCCATCGTCCGCATCGTTGGCATCGTGGGCAACGTGAAGGTCAACGATCTGGCCGAACAGAATCCCGTCGGGACGGTCTATTTCGACTACAAACAGGCCATCCTCAGGTTCATGCACCTGGTGGTGAAGAGCGCCAGAGACGAACCTCAGTTGACCGCCGGCATGCGGCGCGAACTCCTGCGCGCCGATCCCGAGCTGGCGTTGTTCGACGTGAAGACCATGCCCGAGCGGGTCTCTTCCTCCATGCGCAACCGGCGCGCGGCGATGGCCATCTGCCTGGTATTCGCCGGGCTGGCGCTGGTGCTTTCGGCGATCGGCATCTACGGCGTGCTGGCCTACACGGTCACCCAGCGGAGGCGCGAATTTGGCATCCGCCTGGCGCTCGGCGCGGGCGGGCGCGACGTCGTGGGTATGGTGATCGGCCAGGGCATGAGGTTGGCCGCGATCGGCCTGGCGATCGGGATTGCCGGCGCATCCGGTCTGACGCGCCTGATGACGACCATGCTGTTCGACGTCAAGCCGACCGAGCCGGGCGTGTTCCTGCTGGTGGCGGGAGCGCTGATGGTGGTGGCGTTTGTGGCTTCGCTGATCCCGTCGCTGCGAGCCGTTCGGATACACCCGTCCGTGGCGCTTCGCGACGAGTAGGGGCGGGTGAGCCGTTGATGTCGCACCGCGTTTTCGGGGTGATCGGCCCCCAACCCCCAACCAGTAACCCCCAACCCCGGCGAGCACGAGTCCCTGCCTTTGGCCCCCGGCCCCCTATAATGGAAGCAGCGTGGGGAAGTACTTCGTCCAGAATTTCGGGTGCCGGGCTACGCAGGCGGATGGCGCCGCGCTCGAATCGTTGCTCGCGGCCAAGGGGCTGGAAGCGGCCGGCGAGCGTTCGGTCGCGGACCTGGTGGTCTTGAACACCTGCACGGTCACGTCCTCGGCGGACGACGATGCGCGGCAGACCATCCGGCGGGTACACCGTGAGAACCCCGCCGCGCAGATTCTGGTTACCGGCTGCTACGCACAGCGGGCGCCGGAGGAACTGGCCTCGATGCCGGGAGTCGAGTGGGTAGTGGGCAACTCGCACAAGACCCGGATCGCCGACCTGGTGACAATCGAAGGCGGCCAAAACCCGATTCACGGTAGCGGGCCCGCCGGGATACCCTACCACGGCAATATCCATGTGGGCGACATTTTCGCGCAGCACGATTTTCTGTCGGCGCCGGTGGAGGACGCGGCGGGGGACCGCACCCGGCCCAACCTGAAGATTCAGGACGGGTGCAATAACCGCTGTTCGTTCTGCATCATTCCCTTCGTGCGCGGCCGGAGCCGCAGTGCCCCGGCGGAACAGGTGGTGGATCAGGTTAGCGGTCTGGCGCGGCGCTATCGCGAGATCGTTCTGAGCGGTATCAATCTCGGGCGGTGGGGCCGGGAAGCGGGCAGCCGCATGCGCTTGGCGGACCTCATCCGGTTGCTTCTCGCGGAGACCGATGTGGAGCGGCTGCGGTTGAGTTCGGTGGAACCCATGGATCTTTCCGACGATCTGCTGGGCTTGATGGCCGCATCGCCGCGCATTGCCAAACACGTCCACGCTCCGCTGCAAAGCGGCTCGGACCGGACGCTGCGCCGCATGCACCGCAAGTACCGGCCACGGCACTACGCCGACCGTGTCCTCAAAGCGCGGGCGTTGATGCCCGATGCCGCGATCGGCGCCGACGTGATGGTGGGGTTTCCAGGGGAGTCCGATGCGGATTTCGAAGAGAGCCGGCAATTCATCGACAGCCTGCCCTTCACCTATTTGCACGTGTTCACTTATTCCGAGCGGCCCGGCACCCCGGCGGCCGAAGATCCCGATGCGGTGCCCATCCCCGTCCGCAAGCGCCGCAACCGCTTGCTGCGCGACTTGGCTGACCACAAGAACCTCGCGTTCCGTCAGTGCATGGTGGGCCGAACCCTCTCGGCCGTAACGCTACACGAACCGGGGACAGCCCTTACCGGGAACTATCTGAAGGTGCGGCTCGCCGCCTTTCGGGAGCCCAATTCCATTGTGGATGTCGAGATCGGGTCACTCACCGCAAACGGGCTTTCCGAGGCAGAACCAGAGTCCGCACGATAGCCGTGGCACAGAAGACCCACAGGCAGGTCCGGAACGTCCGGAACGGACCCGTACCCGGGGATCCGCGGCCGGAAATGCCCGTGTTACATTTCCCGGCGGCCTTCCATGGCCTTCGAGATGGTAACTTCGTCCGCGAATTCCAGATCGCTTCCGACGGGAACGCCCATGCCGATGCGTGACACCTTCACGCCCAGGGGCTTCAGGAGGCGCGCCAGGTATACCGCGGTGGCTTCGCCCTCCACCGTGGGGTTGGTGGCTACGATCACCTCTTCGATCTCGCCCTGGCCGATCCGTTCCACCAGGCCCTTGATCTTGAGCGCATCGGGTCCGATTCCGCGCAGTGGCGACAGCGCCCCGTGCAGCACGTGGTAGCGGCCTCCAAACTCGCGAGTGGTCTCGATCCCCACGATGCCGTGCGGCTCTTCCACCACGCAAACCACCTTGGGATCGCGGTTGGAATCGCCGCAGAACTGGCACAGCTCGCGGTCGGTGATGTTGTTGCAGACGCGGCAGAGGCCCAGCTTGTCCTTGACGTCGAGAACGGCCTGGGCCAGGTGTTCGGCATCTTCGCGGCTGGCGCGCAGCACGTGGAAGGCGAGTCGCTGCGCGGACTTCTGCCCGATGCCGGGAAGGCGCTTGAATTCCGTGATGAGGCGCGCGAGCGGTTCGGCGAAATCGGGCATTGCCTAAAACATACCGGGGGGCAGGCCCATCCCGCCCAGCATGCCGCCCATCTTGCCCTTGATCTCCGCGTCCACCTTCTTCACGGCTTCGTTCGCCGCGGCCACGATCATGTCCTGCAACATCTCGACATCGCCGGCGACTTCGGGATCGATCTTGACGGAAAGCAGGTTCTTCTGCCCGTCCATATGCACGGTGACCATACCACCGCCGGCGGAAGCGTCCACCTTGATCAGGGCAATTTCCTGCTGGAGTTTTTCCTGCATCTGCTGCGCCTGGCGCATCATCTGCTGCATGTTGCCGGGTATTTTCACGTCGCTACTCCTTGAGGTTTCGAACCTTGTAGATCTTGCCGTCAAACACTTCCTGGAAACGCTGCACTTCGGGATTGGCCAGCGCGCGCCGGGTGGCCTCGTCTTCGTTGGGGGCGGCCGTCGCGGCGATGGGCGCGGCGGCTTCCTCCGCCTCGCCGATGACGATCTTGATGCGCATCGCACGGGGGGAAGCCTGGCTCACGGCCTTTTTTAGGTCCTCTTCGCGCAGCGCCAGCTTGTAGGCTCTCGTGGTGGTAAATTGCAGCTCTCCGTTCACCTCGGCGACGCGCGAGTTCTCCACGGCATCGGCAGTGAACGGCAGGCCGAGGTCCATGAGCGCGGTGTGCAGTTTCTGCCGCCAGTCGCCGGATGGGGTGTCCGCCAGTGGGACAGACGATCGCCTTTTGTCGTCTGTCAGCCGGTCTTCACCCAGTGGGACAGACGATCGGCTTTTGTCGTCTGTCAGCCGGCCTTCACCCAGTGGGACAGACGATCGGCTTTTGTCGTCTGTCAGCCGGCCTTCATCTGCTTGGGGCGCAGGTTGCGCCGCCGCGGCGTTCGCCCCGGAAGACTGTGCCTCGGGCGGACGGGCAGGAGCCTTCCTGGCGCGGTCCAGTTCGAAGGGGGAGGGTTTGGTCTTGTGGGGCAGATCACCGACCTGCCCAGCCGGCGGAGCCGGCCCGTGGGGCAGATCTGGGGTACCACCCGGGCCCTGCCCAGCCGGCGGCGCCAGCTTGCTTGGAGCTTGCGGCGGAGTCGGCTCTGGGGTGCGGGGCGGCGCTTGCGGCCCTATCGACGGTGAGGCTTGCGTCTTCGACTCGGCAGGTCGGGGAGCCCGGTTACGGGCCGTTCCGGCTGGACCACCCATCTCCGCCAGGGCTTGCTCGATGGGCAGGAGGCGTCCGGCCTGTACCAGGCGCACGAGCCCAATTTCCAGGTGAAACCGCGGTTGCAGCGAAAACTGCAAATCCCGGAACAGATCCAGCGCCAATTGCAGGTAGCGAGCCAGGTCCTCTTCGGAAAAGCGGGAGGCAATCTCCACCAGTCTCTCGCGCTCGGCCGCGGATGCGGCCAACAGGCGGGTGTGGGCTCCTGCCACTCGCGCTACCAGCAGGTTGCGGAAATAGCGCGACAGCTCGCGGCTGAAGTGCTGCAGATTGTGGCCATTGCGTTCCAGCTCATCCACCACTTCGAGCATGCGGCGCGAATCGCTATCCAGCAGCGCCTGCGTCACCTTCTCGAGCGACTCCAGCGAGAACGCCCCCAGCAGCGCGCGCACCTCCGCGGCATCGAGCTTGGCTCCACAGCAGGCGATGGCCTGATCCAGCGCCGAGAGGGAATCGCGCACGCTGCCCTCGCCGGCTTGCGCCAGCACCGCCAGCGCTTCGGCGTCGGCGTCGATACCCTCCTGTCGGCAGATCCAGGCCATGCGCGCGGTGAGATCTTCAAAATCCACGGAGCGGAAGCTGAAGTGCTGGCAGCGCGATGCAATGGTGGCCGGGATTTTGTGCGCTTCGGTGGTGCACAGGATGAAAATGACCCACTCGGGCGGTTCCTCGATGGTCTTCAGCAGCGCATTGAAGGCATCGGTGGTGATCTGGTGGGCCTCGTCGACGATGAAGACCTTGAATCGGGCGCTGGCCGGCCGTTGCCGTACGCTCTGGTTCAGCTCCCGCATTTCATTGATTCCGCGATTGGAGGCGGCATCGATCTCGATGACGTTCATGCCTCCGCCGCTGGATGCTTCCAGGCAGTTGGCGCAGACGCCGCAGGGCTCGGTGGTAGGCCCGTTGACGCAGTTCACGCAGCGAGCCAGGATGCGCGCGACGGTGGTTTTGCCGGTGCCGCGCTGGCCCGAGAAGATATACCCATGGGCGATGCGCTTCTGTGCGATGGCGTTTTCGAGGGTGGTTTTGACGTGTTCCTGGTTGACCACGTCGTGAAAGGTCTGCGGCCGGTACTTTCTGGCGATGACTTGGTACATGCGGTGGGCTAATGCCAGGCCCCGGGTGATCCGCGGCACACGAGCCGCACCGCTACCGTTGCTTCCTTCCGGACCTGGCGGGGTTTGCAGCCGCCCGTTGCACGAAGCCCGAGACCTGACAAGTATTTATCGTAGCACGGCCCCCATCCCCAGCTAATCGCGGGTAGTGTTCGTCCGGATCATGGAGGCCGCACGCCCTAGAACCTGGACCTGGACCTAAAAGATGGCGATGGCGCAGCGACAGGCGTCTGCCACGCGCGCGAGATCCGCGGGGTGCAACAGCATTTGGCAGCCTCGGATGCCCGCGCTGACGGAGATGACGTCCCACAGGTCGGCGGTCTCATCGAGATACAGTGGGTAGGGCCGCTTGGTACCGATGGGGGAGACGCCACCCCGGACATACCCGGTCAAGCCCAGCACCTCCTTCACCGCGACCAGTGCCACCTTCTTGTTTCCACTGGCCGCCGCCAGGGCCTTCAGATCCAGTTCGGTGTTGGCGGGAATCGAGGCGAGCACCACGCCGCTCGCATCGCCGCGCGCCACCAGGGTTTTGAAGACCTGCTCGGGTGGCATGCCGATCGCTTCCGCCACCTGTGGAGCGCTGAGGTGTTCCTCGTATACCGGGTACTGGCGCAACTCGTATGGTACGCCGGCCTGGTCCAAAAGGCGGGCGGCATTGGTCTTGGCCGGCGTGGCTGGATCACCAGCCGTGGCGCATCACGGCCTCGCGGGCTAATGAAATCACCATGGGATGGACCAGGGCCCGATACTCGTCGGTGTGCATGTGGATCACGTCACGATGGGTTCCCGCGTTGAATGCGATCATCTCCTCTTCAGCCAGGCTGCTGTCGAGATAGACGGGCATGCCATACAGATTCCCCATGGGCGGCATGGCGCCCAGTTCGCAATCCGGAAACAGTTCGCCAACTTCCGCTTCCGTGGCCAGTCGTGCGTGGGTAAGCCCCAGGGTGAGGCGCACCTCCTGAAAATCCACCAGCCGGCTGGCGGGAACCACAATCATGTGGTATCCATCGTCACCGAAGATCACGACGGTCTTAGCGACCTCCCGGCTGGGCAGGTGTTCGGCCGAAGCGACTTCGCGGGCCGTATAGGCTTGAGGGTGAATCGTGTGCGTGTATTCGGCGTGGTTCTGATCGAGGAATACGCGCAGTGTCTCTAAAAGCGCCATAAGAACCTCCGCTGATCGAATTGTACGCCCGCGCGGCTGCGAAGGGGTACCGAAATCGGAGACGTTCTCCGGCCGGCCGGGACATCTACCCACGCGAGGACAGGCCGGGACCAGTCTTACAGCAGCTTCGGCAACAACTCTCCGGCGGGGCCCTGCAAGGCGCAGTCTACCGTCGCGGAGACGGCGGTCGGCTCGGTGTTGATTTCCACTACCTTGGCGCCGGCGTGCCTGGCGTAAGGAATCAGGCTGGCGGCGGGGTACACCACGGCCGACGTACCCACTACCAGGAACACCTGCGCCGCCCCGGCGGCATGCTCGGCTTCCTTCATCATGCCGTCGGGCAGAGGCTCGCCGAACCAGACCACTCCAGGGCGCGCGAGGCCGCCACAGGCGCAGTGGGGAGGAATCTTGGGCAGGGGCACGCGGCGATTCGGCCAGTTGGCGCCGCAGGAGGTGCAGCGCATCCGCCAGATGTCGCCGTGGAGCTTGAGGATTTTGCCGTTTCCCGCGAGGTCGTGCAATCCATCCACGTTTTGTGTTATCAGGGTGAAGCGCGGCTTACGGATTTCCAGTTGCACCAGGGCTCGATGCCCGGCATTGGGAGCGGCTTTGGCGATCGCCTCGCGCCGCCAGTTGTACCACTCCCACACCAGGCGCGGATCGCGCGCAAAGGCCTCGGCGGTGGCCAGCTCTTCCGGTTTGTGCTCTTTCCAAAGCCCGCCCGCCCCCCGGAAAGTGGGAATGCCGCTCTCCGCCGAAATCCCCGCGCCGGTCAACACCGCCACGGAATCCGCCTGGGCCAGCCATTCACGTGCTTGTTCGAGGTCCGTCAACTTTCTTAGTTTAGCGGTTCAGGAGCTTCTCCAGCTTTTCCACCTGGATCTGAGCTTTTTTCATCATGCTCCTGGCGGTGGCCGGGTCGCCCGCGTTCAGGGCGTTGGTGGTTTCGTCCAGGAAGTTGTTCATCAGATCGCGCGGCCCCGCCAGGGCGGCGTTCAAGCCCAGTCCGGCGGCGGCTTGTTGACTCTCCATTCTCTGCAACGTGCCGCGAATGCCGTTGGCGCGCACATTGAGCATGCTGACCTGTTCCCGGACTTCCTGCAGTTCAGCCTGGACCGTGGCGTTACCGGCGGACTGCTGCGGGGCGGTTGCCGGCGCCGATGGCTGCTGGACCGGCGGTTGCTGGACGGGCGGTTGCTGGACGGGCGGTTGCTGGACGGCTGGCTGCTGAACAGCCGGTTGTGAGCTGGCGACGGGCTGCTGCTGAAGCGGCGCCGGGGTTCCCTGCTGTGTCGTACGTGCTGCGACCCTCGGCGCCTCGCGAGTCTGCCCGGGGGCGGCCGCCGCATTGCTCGGTGTTGGCACCGATGCCGCGGGCAGTGGTTGCGAGGGTAGGGATGCGGCCGGCTGTGGTTCCATGACCGGCGGCGAAGTCTGGGCAGGTGCTGTCCCAACCGGCGCAGTCTGGACCGGCGCCGTCTGCGTCGAGGAGGCCGGCGTGGTGGACGGCAGAGCCGCTTTCGTCCCTCTGCCCGGGCCCAATTCGATGACTGCGATTACCGCCAGCACGACGGTGACGGCTCCCAGTGCCATCCAAAGGCCGCGTTTGCCCCTAGGCGGCGGAGCCGCTGCCGACAAGTTGGCCGGAGGCTGCGCGCTGGCTGGAGCCTGTGCGCTGGCCGGGGCCTGGGCCGCCACCGGGGCGGCGGCAGCGACCGGCGCCTGCGGGGCGGCCGCGACGACGACGCTGCCGAGCGCGTTGCGGAAGGCCCCGGCAGTCTGGAAACGCGCGTTCGGGTCCTTCAGAACGGACATCAGGATCGCGTCGTTGAGCGCCTGGGGCAGCTTGGGATCGATTTCGATGGGTGGCACCGGCGCCTTCTCCAGGTGCGCCGACATGATGGCGAACTGGCTGTCCCCGTCGAATGGCCGCTTGCCGGTGACCAGTTCGTAGAGCGACACACCCATGGAGTACAGGTCCGAACGCGCGTCCAGGCCGGTGGTGCCCTGGATCTGCTCGGGCGACATGTAGTAGAGCGACCCCATGGTGGTTCCGGTCATGGTCAGGCGCCGGTCGGTAGCCCCTTTGGCGATCCCGAAGTCCATCATCTTGACCACTCCGCCGGGAGTCAGCATCATGTTCGCGGGCTTGATGTCCCTGTGGATTACGCCGCGGCCATGCGCGTACTCCAGCGCCGAGAGTACCTGCCGGATGTAGTCCACCGCCTCCGCTACAGGCAGGGGACCGGCGCTTATCTTCTGCTCCAGCGTCACGCCCTCGACGTACTCCATCAACATCAGGAGCTGGTTTTCGACGCGCACCGCGGTGTGCAGGGAGGCGATGTTGGGATGCTCCAGGCTGGCGTGTACCTTGATTTCCCGAAGGAAGCGATCCGCCAGGTCCGGCTCATTGACCAGGTCCGGGAGCAGGACCTTCATGGCTTCAATGCGGTCGGAGATGGTATTCCGGACCTTGTACACCTTGCCCATGCCGCCGGCGCCCAGGATGGCAATCACCTGATAGTCGCCGATGGTCGAACCGACTTCGAGGTTCATAAAGATTCACTGTTTCGGATTGGAAACTGTGTCTCCAACCTTAGGTTGCCCAGATCCACTGAACTTGCCGACGGCCGACTGCGCATCCACTTCGGTGATGGTCAAAGTACCGAGGGAGTCCTCCATGCGGCGGATCACCTTCCCGGTGGCCGGGTCGTGTATTTCCTTCCCAGTGCGCTTGACCAGGAGCTTGTCACCCACCTTGATACCGGCCCTGGTTCCGACGTTGATGATCAGGGTGCCGTCGGGGGAGGCGTCGGCAACCAGCCCGTCGATCTCCACTGTCCTGGTGGGCAGCGCCGCGGCTTTCTGGTCCAGGCCGTTAGCCACTTCGGTGACGGCCTTGTTCACGGCAGCGCCCAGAATGGTCTCGCGGAAGTTCTTGCTGCGCATGTCGAGGGCGCCGGCTCCAGCTCCCGCCCAACTGCCACCCGACCCCAGAATGCCGGTGCCGCTTTTGGACTCTTCGCCGCGGCCCTGGACGCTGGCCAGGATCTCCGCGGTGGAAGTGTCAATCATGCGCGCGGTAACCTGCACTACAGCACTGGCCTTGCTGCGGGATAACCCGCCGATGCCATACTTGCTCAGACGGTTCGTGGCGCCGCCAGCGATGTCGGTCTTCTTATCGTCGCTACCGAACTGCGTGATGCTACCGATAATGATGGCATCCACGCCGAGCACGCGACCGATCTTGGCGGCGCTCGAAGGGTCGGCGCGATCGCTGTTCGAGAAGTTCTGCTCGCCCAGGACCTTGTCCAGTTCCTTGCGCTCGATCACCGAATAGAAGCCATCGGTGACAAGCCGGTCTACCAAAATGTCGGCGATACCTTTGCCAACGTCCTGATCGGACCCGAATAGTGTGTTCACATAGGTCCGCACCGTCGCATAGTCGAAATTCATGACGGCGACGCGCTTCTTCTGCTGTGCCTCCGCTGACGTGAGAACCGTCAGAAACAGTACCAATGCTGTGGCCCGTGACATCGCATCCTCCAACCCAACATATTTGGCCCGGACGGTGGCCGTCAACCATTGACGTACCAGTACCGGGCCAGTCAATTGTGACGCCTCTCACGATACCACGCGCTGCCACAGCTTGAGGGCCTCTCTGACGGAGGCCAGGGTTTCGGCCGCATCCCGGCGGTCCACGCGAATCACCTGGCAGCGCTCTCCCAAGGGCCGCCAGCGCTCGAACATACGCGGAGCGGGGAAGCCCGCGAATACACTGATCAGAGGGACGCCGCACGCGGCTGCCGCGTGCTGGCCGGCGGAGTCGTACCCCACGTACAGGCGGCTGCGGGCTATGATTTCGGCGAATCCGGCAAACGAGCCTTCCCACCAGGTGGGTTTGACCGCGGCACGTTCTACGGCCCGCTCGACGCGTTCGGCTTCTTCGCCGCCGGCGCCTTTGTCGATGTACAGTCCAAGGCCGGTCTCCGCCAGCAGCGCGAGCAATTGCTCTTCGAACGGGTCCGGAATTCGCTTGGCCGGGTTCTCGCCTATCCCCAGGTTCACGGCGATGTAAGGACCGGCGGGCCGACCGCTCCCTGACGGTCGCGGCTCCGCTTTGGCTTTCGGCTCGGCTTTGCGCTTCGGAGCCGCGCGCCCCGCCCGACTTAGAGCGATGTATGGTTTCCCTCCGATCACACCAAAGGTCTCGCGGGCCCAGGCGGCGGCGAGCTCCGAAAGCGCGGACCCGGTCTCCGCTCCGTAGGCACGGCTTTCGAAGAGATGGTGACGATCCTCGGCGCAGACCGGCAGCAGGCCGAGTTGCGTCAAACGGGAATCGGGATCGATCACGACCGCGTCATCAGCGGTCAACAGCACCTTCAGCTCTTCCCAGACCGCCAACCGTTCCCGAAGCCCGCCGCGCCGGTACGGCACCGGGGCGTGATGGATGCGCGGGTCGCCTGCAAACAGCTCAAAATTCTTGGCCGGACCCACAAACACGATGCGGGCTTCCGGAAAGCGTCTCTTAGCCGCGCGGAGCAAGACGCTCGAGACCGCCACATCCGCCCCCAGCGTGACGCGCGAGAGCACGTAGACCTGTTGCGGTTTGCCGGAGATGGGCCGTGTACGCCGCACGCGTTCATAGTGGGCCACCAGCGAGGCGGGGTCCACACCTTCCGTGACATGGGCGACCGCCTGCGAGAACAAGCGCGCGTACACGTCGCACAATGCGGGCTCAAAACGGTCCGCCAGGCCCTCCACCAGGATTCCGAAGAGCGCCTGGCCGCAAGGCTCCTCCACCAACGCCCGCGGCAGTTCCTTGGGAGGATTGCCGGCTACGCACCGGTCCAGCAGGTCCTGAGCGATCTCCTTACACGAAGTACTTCTCAATCAGGATCCCCAGCTTCTGGCGAGTGGTCTCCGGCACCAAGGCGCGATCGGTGAGCAGGGCGTGGGCCAGCGCAGATCCGCATTTGCAGGTGCGGCCCGCCGGCAGGGCGGCGACAGCGGCAGCCACCACCTTGCAAGCATTCTCGGAGTTCTGCCTCAAGTTGTCGAGGATGTTGGTTACTGTCACAGCGTCGTGATCCTGGTGCCAGCAATCGTAGTCCGTCACCATCGCGACCGTGGCGTAGCAGATTTCGGCTTCGCGGGCGAGCTTGGCCTCCTGCAGGTTGGTCATGCCGATTACGTCCATGCCCCAGCTTCGGTAAATGTTGGACTCGGCCTTGGTAGAGAAGGCCGGACCCTCCATACAAAGGTAGGTGCCGCCTCTTTTCGTATTGACGCCTGCGGATTGGCACGCGCCGGCAACCACCTCGGCCAGCTCGGGGCAAATGGGATCGGCGAAGCTGATGTGCGCCACCAGGCCGTCGCCAAAAAACGTGGAAACGCGGCCGCGCGTGCGGTCGAAGAACTGGTCCGGAATGACGAAATCGAGCGGACGATGTTCCTCTTTGAGCGAGCCCACCGCGCTGAGCGAGATGATCCGTTCCACGCCCAGCAGTTTCATGCCGTAGATATTGGCGCGGGAATTCAGTTCCGATGGCGAGATCCTATGCCCTTGGCCGTGACGGGCCAGAAACGCCACCTGCCGGCCCGCCAGGGCGCCGAGCACGTAATTGCCGGAGGGCATGCCAAAGGGCGTATCGTAATTCGCCTCCTCATGCGCTTCGAATCCGGGCATGGAGTACAGCCCGCTACCGCCGATAATGCCGATTTCCGCTTTCAATGTCCGCTCTCCTGAATCAGTTCCAATAGTACGCCGCCGGTGGAGGCGGGGTGCACGAACACGTAGAGATGGCCCCCGGCTCCCTGGCGCGGCTCGTTCAGCAGCCTGGCGCCCGCCGCACGCAAACGCTCCACCGCGGCTGCGAGGTCGGGAACTTTCAGGGCCACGTGATGCAGGCCGGGACCGCGCTTGTCGAGGAATTTGGAAATGGGGGAATCGGGGGACGAGGGTTCCAGCAGCTCGATGCGCGCATCGCCGGCGGGAAGCATGGCCACGTTCACTCTCTCAGTGGCCACGGTTTCGCGATGGGCGACGGAGAGGCCCAGGGTTTGATAGAACGCGACTGCGGCCTCGAGGGCGGTTACGGCGATGCCCAGGTGGTCGATGTGGGGCGGGTGGGCAACCGCTTCCTCAAGAGCCGGGGAAAAACCCAGATGCGCAGGCGGCACCGCCTGCGCCACCCCAGCACGTCCTGGGCCTTCAGTGGTGGGGCAGGCGGTGCCGCCTGCCTCGCCCGCTTGCGGGCGATTCTTCCTCACATTCTCAGGGAGCGGTCGCCCCACCATCTCCACCAACTCCTCTACGCCGGTGCCGTCGGTGGCGACCGTGCGTATGATCGGCGGCATCTTTCCATGGGCGAGGCTCAGCATTCCCTGGAGTTCGCGCTCTACGCGATCGGCGCCGGGCTGGTCGGCCTTGTTGATCACGAAGATGTCGGCAATCTCCAGGATGCCGGCTTTGATGGCCTGTACGTCGTCGCCCATCCCGGGGACCAGCACCACCACCGTAATTTGCGCCAGATCCGCGATCTCGACTTCGTCCTGCCCTACCCCCACCGTCTCGATCAGCACGAAATCCTTGCCGGCCCGATCCATCAACTGCGCCAGATCCGCGGTGGCGCGGGCCAGGCCGCCGGTGGTGCCGCGGGTGGCCATGGAGCGGATGAAGATGCCGGGATCGGCGTGGTGCTGCTGCATGCGGATGCGGTCGCCCAGAATTGCGCCACCGGTAAAACGGCTGCTGGGGTCCACCGCGACGATCGCGAGCGTCTTTCCCTGGCGGCGCAGGTGGCTCGCCAGCGCGTCCACCAGTGTGCTCTTACCGGCGCCCGGCGGTCCGGTGATCCCGACGACGCGCGCGTGCCCGGCGAAGGGCGCGAGATCCCGCAGGATTTCCAGCGCCTGGGGATCGCCGTTCTCCACGCCGGTAGCGGCGCGGGCCAGCGAGCGCGCGTCGCCCTCTCGAATTTTACGAGCCCATTCAGTCATCAGCTTTTCAGGAGTTGGCGCGCGATGACCAGCCTCTGGATTTCGCTGGTGCCTTCGCCGATGGTGCAGAGTTTCACGTCGCGGTAGAACTTCTCCACGGGATAGTCCTTGATGAAGCCGTAGCCGCCGTGGATCTGTACGGCTTCGTTGGCGATGCGCACGGCCGCCTCGGAAGCGAACAGCTTGGCCATGGCGGACTCGCGCGTCACGCGCATGCCGTGGTCCAGCATCCATGCGGCGCGGTAGTTCAGCAGGCGCGCGGCATCCAGGTCCACCGCCATATCCACCAGTTTGTGCTGGATCGCCTGGAACTCCGAAATGGGCCGGCCGAACTGCTTGCGCAGCTTGGAGTATCGCAGCGCGGCGTCGTAGGCGCCCTGGGCCATCCCGATGGAGAGGGCCGCGATCGAGATGCGCCCGCCGTCCAGCACCTTGAGGCTGTCCACGAAGCCCTCGTTCAGCTTGCCCAGCAGTTGCTCCGGCGCCAGGCGGCACCCTTCGAAAATCACTTCGCCGGTGGCGCTGGCGCGCAGGCCCAGCTTGTTTTCCTTCTTGCCCGCGCGAAAACCGGGGGTGCCCTTGTCCACCAGGAAGGCCGAGATTCCATGCTGCGCCGCGGCGCGATCCGTCACGGCCATGGCTACGCACACATCCGCATAGTGCGCATTGGTGGTGAAGGTCTTGGCGCCGTTGAGCACCCAGTGGCCATCCTCCATCGCGGCCTTGGTGCGGGTACCGGCGGCATCCGAGCCGGCCTCCGGTTCGGTGAGCGACCAGCAGCCGATCCACTCTCCCGAGGCCAGCTTGGGAAGATAGCGCCGGCGCTGCTCGTCGCTGCCCATTTTGTAAATGTGGTTGGAGCAGAGCGACGTGTGGGCCGCCAGGATAATGCCCACCGAGCCATCCACGCGCGACAGTTCCTCGATGATGATGGAGTAGTCGATGTAGCCCAGTCCGGCGCCGCCCAATTCCTCGGGAAAGACGGCGCCCATGTAGCCCAGTCGACCCAGCTTACGGACCACTTCCAGGGGGAAAATCTGCGCCTCATCCCATTCCATGACGTGAGGCGCAATCTCACCTTCGGCAAATTCCCGGACCGACTTGCGCAGGTGGATTTGTTCCGGCGTGTACTCGAAGTCCACGGCCTTATACGATCTCTTCCCTGGAGGCGTCCCAATGCATGGTGCGCTGTTTCCGGTAGCTGTCCACCGCCATGCGACAGGCAATCGCCACGCGGAAGCCAAGATCGAACGGGCAGTTGAGCGGCGTGCCCGAATCGCGGATGGCATCGAGGAAGTTCTGCATGTGGGCCCTGGGATCGGCCTTAGTCATTCCCACCATCTCGTTGGCGTCCGGCCGGTTCTTCTTTTCCGGCGTATAGCGGATCGCCTGCATGGTATGGGAGATGGTTCCGTTGTCACCCAGCACCTCCTCGGTCACCCCCAGGCGCTCGTTGCCAAACCCGGAATCCCAGGTGTACAGCATTTCGTCGTGCTCCATCGACACGCTCATGGTATCGGGGACCTCGCGGCCATCCTTCCAGAGGTAGATTCCTCCGGTCATGGTGACCGACCTGGGAATTCCCAACCCCATGGCTTTGTACCAGAAGGCAAGCTGGTGGCACAGGTTCTCGGTGACGTTGCCGCCGGAGTAGTCCCAGAAGAAGCGCCAGTTGGCGTAGCGATTGGCATCGAAGGGGCGTTGGGGCGCCTCACCGAGGAAGCCTTTCCAGTCGATGTTTTCCGGCGTCATGTCGGGATAGATGGGGTTGGTCCACTGAGGCTTTCCGTGCGGCGTATTGCGGTACATGTGCCCGTGAATCATGGTGATTTTCCCCATCAATTCGGGCTTCAGGTAACTGATCGCGTCGGGCATCTGGCCGGTGGAGGTCCACTGGTGCCCCACCTGCACGATGCGCTGCTTGCCAGCACGATGGGCGGCCGCGCGCATGCGCTTGGCGTGCTCCACGCTGAACGCCATGGTCTTTTCCTGGTAGACGTGCTTGCCGGCATCGAGCGTGGCGGTGAAGCACTCGGCGTGCAGGTGCTGGGGTGTGGCGATCAGCACCGCGTCGATGTCTTTATCTTCGAGGAGGCGGCGATAGTCGGAGTATGTTTTGGCGTCGGGCGCAATCTCCTTGACTTTCTCCAGGCGTCGCGTGTACACGTCGGCCGCGCCGATACATTCGGTATTGGGACAGGCCAGCGCCTGGCGCAGGATTTCCGACCCGCGGGCGCCGGGCCCGATGATGCCGATGCGAATGCGATCGTTGGCGCCCAGTACGTTGGATGCCGCGAGCGAGCCGGCCAGGCCAGTGGCCACCCGGCCGATGAAATTGCGACGAGACTGCATGGAAGTACTCCTTATTACTCCGCTTTACGGATAAGACGATTATAGCCAAAAGGGCGGCGCGGAACGGCGCGTCTGACGAAGCACCGGCCCGCAGCGCGTCGTTTTTTTGGCGGAACGAATTTGACGAAACGAACCCGGCATGACCGGCGCGCCGGCTACCCTAGGGCATGGAAAGACGCCGTTTCGACAGCATTGTAGTTTCAACAACTTGCGCGTATTTCCGGAAGAACCCAAATCCCATTTCCGGACGGTTCGCGGGCGGTGAAGCCGGGTGCGGGAACGAACCCAATTTGTCCGATTTGAACCGTTGCATCGCGTCACGCGGTTCGCGACGTAAGTTGTTGGTGGGACTGGGACAAAGGCTTGTGACCGAAGTGCGGCGGGGCGGACATGACGGCAACTGTGTCGCAGAATATCGCGACTGCGGGTGATCGGCGGGGAGAGCATCGCCGGAACCGGGCGTAGGCTCGGTTGGCAAGACTGAGCATTCTGGAGCCGATTGAGATCGGTGGATGCCAGCCAAGGCCGTCTCAAAAGGCGACCGTCTGTCCCACTCGATTGGGCCGTGGCGCACCGGGTGACGCAAGTGAGCGGGACGATACCCAGTTTCTTCTCGCGTTCTATGTTCCCCTGTTTCTGTAGGTTGCGAGGGGGACTCGAAGTTTTGTGACGCATCTGGCGGGTTTGTTTTGAAAGATGCGTCACGGCCGTCGTCGGGGATCAGGCGAACGAAAGTCTGGCCGTCGGCGGCAGTGAAAGGGATGCCCCGCTGGGCGATGGGGATGATTGGAACGATGGAAACGGGTTCGGGCGTAGAGTTCCTCCTGATTCTGGTATGGCCGCAAGGTGGTGCAGGCTTGGATTCAATTCTTAAGCGTAAACATCGGGCTGACATCGAACGGCCATTTGTCCTGAAGTTCCGTCAAGGCCTTCTCTGGATCAGATTGATTTGACTCCAAGATCGCCCGTATCATGCGTGCTCTCGGATCTCCAGTTTTCTGCTCCAGTGCGGAAGCGGCCCGTAAAGCCTCACTCATCTCTCCCCGGTGCAAATACGAGAAAATCAGTATGTGGAAAAAAGTCGGTACAAATGCAGCCCTTGGGGGTGTTAAGTTTAAGGCGCGCACGCAGTCTTCAATAGCTTTATTGAATTCACCGAGTTTGTAGTAGGCTAACGATCGAGAAGCAAGTAGTTGGACGTCAAATATCAACTTGTCCCGCGGGTCTCTGCGCACGCGACGAACGCTGGAAAGATCGGACTGTATCGCAAATGTGAGCAACTCAACCCCGCGCTGTAGGTCTCCAGGACGACCTCGGCTCACAAGAGCCTTTGCTTCTAGTGGAATGATACGACTCAAATCCAACGCACCAAGTCTTTCGGCCGCTTCTGCGTCTGCTAGGGCGTCATCATACTTGCCAAGCATGCCGTATATTGCGCCACGTAGTAGCCGGCACTCAATCTGAAGAGCTGTATTGTTTCCAGCCAATGCCAGCGCACGGGTGAAAGCCGATACTGCCGCAGATATTTGCGTTTGATCCAGTGCCTTCGGGTACTCCGTCAGTGGGCGCACGGCGATTTCTACACCCTCTTTAAACGCCGCTTCAGCTTCTGTTCGTGGAACTCGGGTTCGAATGTCAAGAAACGATTCTGCATCCCTTTCGCGGCCATATTCAACGAGTGCATTCGAGGCATTTGCTACGGCGGGTGAGTTGGGGTCTTGCAATGCCGACGCCTTTACAGCGTCACGGACTCGTGTAAGGGTTTGTGGTGGAAGAGACAAAGGTCCCCGAGCCGCAGAGCGCAGGCAATCTGCAACGCGCTCCGCATCCTTTGGCGAGAGGGTCGGTTCACGAAGGGACATCCGCAGGGTTTTGTCGAGAATTGCAGCCACCGATTTCCTCGCGGTAAAGGCATCTAGAACAGCTACGATAGCTACAGTCACCGCAGCAGCAATAAGCCTACGAGGAATTGCCATCATAGGTTCAAGTCGCCGTTTACTGGCTCTGACGACTTGGGCTGTGGATTCGTGTAGACAGTAGGCACCTACCTGCACCAGAAAGGCGACGACTCCTAACATCGTGGCGAGGATCTGTGCGTCACGTACCGTCCTATTTTCAAGCTCAGAGAGTGCGCCCGTAACAGCTATCGTCAAAGCTGAAATGGCAAGGATTCTCCAGCGCGAACGAGTATCAGGACCGAACAACTCGTCAAGGCGCCGCATCAGCATACTGAATCAGTCTCCCTTAAATATGCGCTTCACGACTCGTAGTAACACGCTGAAGCCAACCGCCATAAAAACGCCATAATTGAGCCAAAAGTGAGCGAGTTCATACGCGTCTAGGTGTTCCTGCTTCAGAATGCCCAGGGCCCTCGTGAGCCCGAACACCCATGCAAACAACAGTAGAATTCCAAATATAACGAAGCCGAGAAGAGCGTCGAACAGAATCGGAATCAACAACGATAGGAACTCGAAAAGACCATCGTTGAAAATCTTAGGAATGGTCTTCAGGTTCTTCCGCTCCGCCATGAGACCAAGTATAGGCCCGCACTCACGACTTTTAGCAGATCCTCGGATTCCGCCAGCGTACACGCTAACCTTTACGTGTAGCACAGCGACGAGTCTAAACTCACCTAAGTTATTCATTTCATTGAGACGAATGCTTGTGACCGAAAATGGCGCTCTCCCTGAACGCAGAGACGCCCGCGCCGCCCGCCTTGGCGCAAGATGCTGAAAATGCGGCGTGTTAGCTCTTCGCTACAGATGCACGACCGACACCACTAAAACCGCGGGCTATCAGACTAATCGAGACAATCCGACACAGCGACTCCAAACGCGCGTGCGGCGGGGTTCGGGCCTACAGGCAAGCGTCTGCATTCCTGGCACGTGGGCGAAGTGCGCGCCCCTGGTTGCTAGCGGAAGATCGAACTGGCGGGCGGTGGCAGCAATCCAAATGTCATTGTCTGGGATCAGCTTGCCGATGCCTGCGAGTTCCGCTTTCACCTGGCCGTACCGCTCGCTGGTACTCCGATCCGGCAGAAGAAGGGTGGCCGTTTGCAGAAACTCGCGGATCAGAGCCAGTTGTGCTTCCCGCCGCTGTGCGCGTAGCGCGCCATAGTGGAGTTCACCCAAGACCACCCACAGGAGGTAAATGGCCGGCGTGGCCCTCAATCGCGCGGTGAGGTCGGGATCGGTTCGGAAGTGCGCGACAACCACGTTCGTTTCCAACAGGACACTACCAACCCTGTTCGTCGACTCGCTCGCAGCCTTCCTCGATGACCCGTTCCAACTCGTCGGCTTCTTCCGGCGAGAGTGAACCGGATGTGCGAGTGAAAATCGCCTGGCGCTCTTCTTCGCTGATCTGCTTGAGCCGGTGGACGAAGTCGGCGGCCACTTCCAGTCTGGCCGGCGGCAGCGCCTTCAGATCCTCGACGATGTTTTCGAGAGCGCTCACAACCCTTAGCGTAGCAAGTACTCTGTTTCAAATTCATCATCGTGGTGGAGCATGAATGGAGGAGACGGGGTTAGTAGGTAGTCGACGTCCGGCGCTCGATGGCGGTAACTACGATACGCCGCTCGTCAGGAAAAATGTCGTAGAAAATGCGGTAGTTGCCAACACGCCGGCGCCAGCCGGGAGGCTTCAGGCGTTTGATGTCGCCGCTGAATGGATCACGTTCGAGCTGGTCGAGGGCTTGCTCGATGCGTACCTGGTCCCGGTCAGGAAGTTTTCCGAGTGCTTTTCTGGCGGGCTTGGCGACGAGCAGTGTCCAATTCATGGTGGAGTTGATTCAGGGTGACGTACTCTCCGCGCTTGTAAGCGGCGCGGCCTTTGCGAATGCTGGCGGCCTCGGCCTTGGTTGGGATGTATTCAGCGGGCGGTAGCTTGGTCGTGTAGATGGTGATCGTGCCCCGGACCACTTTGAACTCTACCACGTCTCCGGGCTTGATGCCGGCCTCGCGCTGGATGGCCTCCGGCACGCTGAGGGTGGGTCTCTTTTTGACGAGGACTGTCATGGGAGAAAAGACTTTAACACTGTTCCTGCTGGGAAGCATAGCACCAATCCTGCAGGTTGAGAAGAGCGCTCCCATGGACGTTTTCTCCGTGAAATGGCATAAGGCCCACTCCTCACGGCGTCGCGGGGTTGGAGCGATCACCTGAGCACGAGTGGCCGGCGGCCGGCTAAACCCTGGCTAAAGCCGGGCTTTAGCCAGGGATGAAACCGGTAGAGTTTAGTGGGCCGATTTAGTCTGCTGTCGCATTTTCGCCATCGCCTCTTGCATGCGTCTGGTCATCTCGGCAGGGGCGACATCTTCTTTGTGAGTTGCCACTGACCAGGAGTGTCCGAACGGATCTTTCAGCTTACCGTAGCGGTCGCCCCAAAACATGTCAGCGAGCGGAGTTTCGACCTGAGCGCCCGCGGAAACGGCTTGGTTGAAGACAGCGTCGGCGTTCTCGACGTAGAGTAAGATGCCGGCCGTAGTGCCGCCCAATGATTGTGGAGATTGGGCACCGGTGCCGGGCATCTCGTCCCCGAGCATAATCATGGAATCGCCGATTTTGATTTCAGCGTGTCCGACCTTTCCGTCCGGACCGTCCATGCGCATCACTTCCTGTGCGCCGAATGCACGTTTGTAAAAGTCGAGCGCACGCGCGGCGTCCGTGAGCGTCAGATATGGCGTTACCGAACGGTAACCTTGGGGAATGGGTTTTACTTGAGTTGGCATTTCTTGAGCCTCCCTTGTTTTGGATTACCGGACTAGTTTAGCTCCGCGCCACCGAAGATTCGGTGAAGAAACACCCCGTGGATGCCCCTCCTGTTCGGGATCAGTGCCAAACTTCGCAGAGGAGACCGAATTGTACGGAGAAACGAAAGATGCGAGGTTACGATAGGCGGGTTGACAGGCGAAAGCGCCTGCCCCACATTCGACCTGCTCCCATTTGACAGGCTGACTTGCCGGTCGGTAGACTGTCTGGCGGCATGAATGAACTCGTCTCGGTACGCCTCGAAGACCGCGTCGCGGTCGTCACCATTACCAACCCCCCAGTCAACGCGCTGAGTCCCGGTGTGCCGGAGGGCCTTCGTTCCTCGATCGCCGCTGCCGCCGCTAACCCCGCCGCACTCGCCATCGTGGTGATCGGCGCGGGACGCACCTTCATCGCGGGAGCCGACATCCGGGAATTCGGCAAAGTGGTCAGCGGGGAGAAGTTGCGGGGCAGCCTGCATCCACTGCTGCTCGAAATAGAGGACTGCGCCAAGCCCGTGATTATGGCCATCCACGGAACCGCGTTCGGCGGCGGCCTGGAGGTGGCCATGGCCGGGCACTACCGCGTGATGGCCCCCAACGCGCTGGTCGGACAACCGGAAGTGAAGCTTGGGATCATTCCGGGCGCGGCGGGAACGCAGCGGTTGCCCCGCCTGGCGGGTGTGGCCAAAGCCGTCGAGATGTGCGCGTTTGGAGAGCCGGTCGGCGCCCGCGAGGCGCACGCTCTGGGAATCGTCGATGCCGTGATTGAGGGCGATCTCCTGGCCGGCGCCGTGGCTTTTGCGCGCGAAGCCGCGGGCAGGCCCCATCCCAAAACGCGGGAACGAATTGAGAAGCTGCGCGACGCCGATCCGGCGATCTTCGCGCGGGCGCGCCAGCAGGCGGCGAAGATCCGTCGCGGCCAAACGGCTCCCCTGGCTGCCATCGATGCGGTCGAGTCCGCTACCAGGCTTTCCTTCGACGAGGGGTGCGCGCGCGAGGCGGAGCTCTTCGATCAGTGTCTCTATTCGGCGCAGTCCAAGGCGCTGATCCATGCCTTCTTTGCCGAGCGCGGCGTTTCCAAAATTCCCGGCGTGCCCAGGGATGCCGCGGTCTACGAGATCCGGCGCGCGGCGGTGGTCGGCGCCGGCACCATGGGCGGCGGCATCACCATGAACTATGCCAATGCGGGCATCCCGGTGATCGTCAAGGAGACCAGCCAGGAAGCACTCGACCGCGGCATGGCGACCATCCACAAGAACTACGCCAACAGCGTCAAGAAGGGCAAATTGTCGCATGCCGCGGTGCATCAGCGGCTGTCGCTCATCACGCCGCAGCTCACCTACGACGGTTTCGACCAGGCCGATATAATCGCCGAGGCAGTCTTCGAGGGGATGGCTCTGAAGAAGCAGGTGTTCGCCGAAATCGACGCCGTCGCCAGGCCGGGATGCATCCTCGCGTCCAACACGTCGTACCTGGATATCGATGAAATCGCCTCTGCCACCAAGCGCCCGGAAGTGGTGTTGGGCCATCACTACTTCAGTCCCGCGAATGTCATGCGGCTGCTCGAAATCGTGCGCGGAAAAGCCACCAGCAAAGATGTGCTGGCCACCTCGATGGCCCTGGCCAAGAAGCTGAACAAGATCGGCGTGCTCGCCGGAAACGCGCGCGGGTTCATCGGGAACCGCATGCTGACGCCATATCTGCGCGAGGCCCAGTTCCTGGTTGAGGAGGGCGCTTCGGTTGAAGACGTCAACCAGGCGCTCTACGATTTCGGCATGGCCATGGGACCGCTGGCCATGAGCGACCTGGCCGGGTTGGACGTCGGCTGGCGCATCCGGAAGGAATTCAGACACCTCGAAAAGCCCGGCGTACGCGTGCCGCTGGTGGCCGACCGGCTGTGCGAAATGGGCCGTTTTGGCCAGAAGACGGGCCGCGGCTGGTCGCAGTATGACGAGAACCGGCAGCCCTCGCCCGATCCCGAAACTGCCGCTCTCATCGAGCAGGCTGCCCGTGAGGCCGGAATCGAGCGGCGCAGCATCACCCGGGAAGAGATCGTCGATCGTTGCGTCTTGGCGCTGGTAAACGAAGGGGCGCGCGTGCTGGACGAAGGCATTGCGCTGCGTGCCGCGGACATCGACGTGGTCTACCTGAACGGGTACGGTTTTCCCGCCTGGCGCGGAGGTCCCATGTTCTACGCCGATACGGTAGGGCTCAAAACGGTGCTGGCCCGCATCGAGGAGTTTCGCCAACATCATAGCGACGATCTATGGTCGCCCGCCCCTCTGCTTCGGCGGCTTGCCGAAAGCGGCGCGAGGTTCACGGATTTCGATCGGCAACGAGAAGTTGCGGCGGGGGTATAAGAATTATGGCAACGGCAACAACCATGCTTCCCATCATCAGCGGCGGTGCGTTTCTGATCGAGGACCGCGCGCCGGAAGAGATCTTCACCGCGGAGGACCTCAGCCAGGAACACCTCGCGATTGCCCGCACGGTGGATGAGTTCTGGGCTGCGGAGGTGGAACCCCACCGCGAGGCCATCCAGCACCACGAGCCCGGCGTCGCGCGCAGTATCGTCCGCAAAGCGGCGGACCTGGGGCTGACGGCCATCATGATTCCCGAAAGATTCGGCGGCATGGAACTCGACATCACCGCCATGATGGTGGCGGCCGAGCATTTTGCCGGCGATGCTTCCTGGTCTGGCTGGCATTCCGCTCACGTGGGGATCGGCACCCTGCCGCTGCTATTTTTCGGTAACGAGCAGCAAAAACGCAAGTATCTACCCAAACTCGCCAATCTAGAGATGCTGGCTGCCTATGCCCTCACCGAGCCGCATGCCGGTTCGGATGCGCTGGCCGCGCGCACCCGCGCGGATCTTTCGCCGGACGGCACGCACTACATCCTGAATGGCCAGAAGATGTGGATCACCAACGGCGGCGCGGCCGATCTGTTCACCGTCTTCGCCAAGGTGGGTGGCGAGAAGTTCACCGCCTTCCTGGTGGAGCGCAGCTTCGGTGTGAAGAGCGGCGCCGAAGAGCAAAAAATGGGGATCAAGGGCAATTCCACTACGGCCCTGTATTTCGACAACGTCCCGGTGCCGGTGGAGAATGTGCTCGGCGAGATTGGGCGCGGGCACATCATCGCTTTCAATATTCTGAATCTCGGGCGTCTGAAGCTGGGACCGGGCACTCTGGGCGGCGCGAAAAAGGTGCTTGCCACGTGCCTCAAATACGCCAAGGACCGGAAGGCCTTCGGCTCGCCCATCGCAGAATTTGGGGCCATCCAGCACAAGCTCGCCGAAATGGCCATCCGCATCTATGCCGCCGAATCCATGATCTGGCGGTCGGTGGGCCTGGTGGAAAGCCGTCTGCGCGGCTTTTCGTGGGACCACCCCACAGCCTCACAGACCATGCTCAAAGCCGTGGAAGAGTTTGCCACCGAGTGTTCCATGGTCAAAGTCTACTGCTCCGAAATGTTGGACTACGTGGTGGACGAGGGTGTTCAGATCCACGGCGGTTATGGGTTCCATCAGGACTATGCCGTCGAGCGCGCGTATCGGGATTCGCGCATCAATCGGATTTTCGAGGGGACCAACGAGATCAACCGCCTGCTCATACCGGGAATGCTGCTGAAGCGCGACGCGCGCGGGCAGCTTGCGCTGCTTTCGGCTGGAGACTCGGTGCTCCAGGAGGCAACGGACGACTACGACGCCGACGAGGAGAGCCAGGCGAGAGACGACGAAAACCGATCGTCTGTCCCACTGGACCGGCTGGTAGGCAACGCCAAGAGGATCGCGCTCCTCAGCCTTGCCGCGGCGCATCGGAAGTATCCCAGCAACCTGGACAAGCAGCAGGAGATCCTGATTCACATTGCGGATATGATGATTGAAGCGTATGCCATGGAGTCCGCCTTGCTTCGTTCCCGCAAGCTGGCGGGGCAAGCGAAGCAGACCGGCGCAGGCGACCTTGCGGCAGTACTGCTGCGCGACGCCATGGGGCGTATCGAGATTGCCGCGCGCAACGTGCTGGCGGCCGCGCCGAGCCCGGGGGCGTTCGAGCTCTTGCGCCGGATGGCGTCCTATGAGCCGGCCGACGCGATCGAGCTGCGCCGGGGCATCGCAAGGCGGCTGTTGCAGGCAGAACGGTACATCGTTTGAGGAGACAACCATGAAGTTGCCGCTGACCCCCATTCGCTGCCTCTACCGCGGTGTGGATCTCTATGGACACAAGGTAGGAGTCGTGTCCGGCCCGTGCCGGTATACCTATGCGCAGTTCGGCGAACGCTCGGAGCGTCTCGCGGCGGGCCTTCTCGCCGAAGGTATCCAACGCGGCGACCGCGTGGCCTTTCTGAGCTTTAACAACAACCAGCTCCTGGAAGGTTACTACGCCGCGCCGCTGATCCGCGCCATCGTGATGCCCCTCAACGTGCGCCTTCAGGCAGCGGAGCTGATTGCCATCCTCAATCATGCGGAAGCACGCATGTTGGCATTCGAAAGCGATTTCGCGCCTCAGGTGGAACATCTCCGGGCGGCCTGTCCCAGCATCCAGCGCTGGGTGTCGATAGACGGCCCGGTCCCCCAGGCGGATCTCACTTTTGACGAACTGCTCTCTCGCGGGCGTATCGAGCGCCCGGACTTCACCACCTTCGATGAGGACGAGATTGCCGAGCTCTTCTACACCAGCGGCAGCACCGGCGCCCCGAAAGGCGTGATGCTCTCGCACCGCACCTTGTATCTCCACGCGCTTACGGTCGGGGGATGTTTCAACCACGACGATAACGGCGTCGAGCTGCACACCATTCCGCTGTTCCACGCCAACGGCTGGGGCCGGCCGCAGACCGCCGTAATGAACGGTCTCAAGCAGGTGATGGTCCGCCGCTTCGATCCGGCTCAGGTCCTGCGCATCATTCAGGAAGAGGCCGCCACCGCGATGTCCCTGGTGCCGACCATGGCCAATTCGCTGTTGAATTGCCCGGAGCTCGGCAAGTTCGATACCTCCAGCCTGCAGGAGATCCACATCGGCGGGGCCGCGGCGGCGCCGGAGCTCATCCGGCAGATGGAGACCGCGTTTCACTGCAAGGTGATGGCCGGCTATGGTCTTACCGAGACCTGCCCGGTGGCCACCTCCGCACGGACCAAAGGAACCGTTCGCTATGCCGATGAAGAAGATCGCATCCGCCACATGGCGATGGCAGGCTGGCCTCTGCCGGGCTGTGAAATACGGGTGGTCGACCTGCAGGTGCGGGATGTGCCCAAAGACATGCAGTCCATTGGCGAAGTGGTGATCCGCGGCGACAACGTCATGGACGGCTATTTCAAGGAACCTGAGGCGACTAAGGCGGTGATGAGCGGCGCCTGGCTGCATACCGGCGACATGGCGGTGTGGGATGACGAGAGCTACATACACATTGTGGACCGCAAGAAGGACATCATCATCAGCGGCGGTGAAAACATCTCATCCATCGAGGTGGAGAAGGCGATTTGCGCCCATCCGGCGGTGTTTGAATGCGCCGTGATCGCAGCGCCGGATCCGAAATGGGGAGAGGTGCCGGCCGCGGTGGTGGTGCTCAAGCCCGGACGGCAACTCGACCGGGAGCAGCTTCTGGCGTTTCTCGGTGAGCGCATCGCCGGATTCAAGGTGCCGCGCATCGTGGAATTCGCCGCGGAGCCTTTGCCGAAGACCGGCACGGGGAAGATCCTGAAACGCCAATTGCGCGAGACCTATTGGACCGGGAAGCAGGTGAGAGTGGGTCAGGCTTGAGCCTCCATCTTTAGCACCCCGTTCATGGCAATTTCCAGGTAATCATTGAGGGCTTCCTGCGGGGTAATCTTGCCGTCCCGGCGATACCAGCGAGAAATCCAGAGGATCATTCCGAGCAGGCTGAAGGCCGCGATGGTAGGATTGACGTTCCGCAGTTTTCCCTCTTCCGCGAGCTGCTCGAGCGTGCGCCGGATGAAGTCGAGGTAGGCGCGCTTCCGGGACGCGATGGTCTTGCGGTGCGCCGGGGTAAGCGCCGTCATTTCATCCAGAACGATGGTGATTGCGCCCACACCCTCGATCACGCTCCTGGTATGCCGGTCCACGATGGTCCGCAACCGTTCTTCGGCGTCCGCAACCTCTTGTGCCGGGACGATGATGTTCTGTTCCACGTTGTCCATCGCATACATCATGATTTCGAAGAGCAGTTCTTCTTTGCCGCGAATGTAGTGATAGATTCCGGCTTTGGTCAGTCCCGCCGCATCGGCGATATCGTTCATCGATGTCGCCTCATACCCCTTGTGGCACATGATCTCCGCTGCCACGCGATAGATGTGGCTGGCCCGTTTCCCTTTGCCCGAAGCCGGTATCGGCTCTTTGAGTTTGATCATTCTCTGCAAACGAACACCCCGACCCGTGAGGGCGCGGCAACGCCTGTAACAGGCACAGCCCTCGACCGACGGTACGACGGCAAAGCCTTAGCTGTCAACCATGGAGCGGGCATTCAGCCCAGTGGCGTTTACTTTTGCCGCAGCGAGGATGGGCCGCGAAGATGGTGGGGTGGACCTCGTTTTGTTGGACGTCCACCGGGTCGGGGGGACCCGCGCGGACCAGGGCGTATTTCTTTCGGGGCGAGGCCATATCGTACCTGTTCCAGCCCCCGCAAGATCCTTTTGCGGGAACCAGCGGGCCGCACCCTGATAAAATAACCGGCAACCGCACACGCGTTATGGCAGAAACCAGGAGCTTACAACCGCAGCAGTCCGCCTCGGAACGAAGGCACCATTCCGGATCGACTGGTCTTCCCACCGGTCTTCACGAGTGGCGGGGACATACGCGAGATGGAATTCCGTGGGAGGTCCATAAAGGGGATGCCGAAAACGTGCTTAACAGCTTCCTACCAAACAGCTTCAACTGCGTGGTTACATCGCCACCCTACTACTGGCAGCGGGATTATAGAGTGGTGGGCCAGATCGGCCAGGAGAAAACAATCGATGGTTTCGTCAAGACAGTTGCCGGCATAATGGACCAAGTGCGTCGAGTTCTGACTGCGGACGGACTGCTCTTCTTGAATCTGGGTGATACATATTACTCTGCCAAAGGTCAGCCTAAGGGGACAGACAAGAAGAGTGCTGCCCGACGGTTCGGCTTGCGCGCGGTTGATGCAAGCGGCCTAGGAGTTCCGCGAAAAACCGTCATAGGCATCCCCTGGAGAGTTGCCCTGGAAATGATCGCGCGCGGGTGGATACTTCGGTCGCCCATTGTCTGGACGCGAACAGGGTCGCTTCCAGAGCCGACGGCCAAAGACCGGCCGTGGCGCACGTATGAAATGATTTTTATGTTCAGCAAATCACCACGCTATTACTTTTCGCGCGGCGCCCTCAGTAGTGAGGAGGACATCTGGACGATTTCCGCGCGCCGACGATCCAATGGAGGACTGCATTCCGCAGCGTTCCCGGAACAACTCGTGCAAAGATGCCTCGATGTTGGCTGTCCGAAGGCTGGGCGAGTCCTGGACCCGTTTGCCGGGGCCGGGACCACTCTGCGAGTTGCACTAAAATCTGGAAGGAGCTCAGTCGGCATAGATTTAAGCGAGCAATTCTGCGATTTTATGGTGACCGAGCTGCGTCGGCTATGACGATGTTCCTAAGTGTCGAACAGATCCGGAATTCACTGCCATCCCTGGCGCACCTTCACCCGTTTTTTGGCATGGCATTCCTGGCCTTTAAGGAGGCAGAACTTCCAGTGGGAAGAGTGCGCACCATCGTGTTTTCGCAAGCGGTTCAAAGAATCCTAGAACGGCACTACAAGCCAACTGCAGCGCACGCAGGCTTCTACAATCCATTCCAAACTTCGGACCAATCGAACAGGTGGACGGCGTCTCGCTACGGCAGTACGTCCTTGCAGAGAATAACCACCGACACATTTGGAGATGCACTGATCCACAAGAAGGCGGAATCCTCCTGGGGCTGGAGGCAGGACTACGTTGAGCGTTTGCAGCAGCACCTTGGCGAGCGTCGGATACCTGCGTTCCACCTTGCTGTATGGCTTTTTCGCGGCTTGGAGTGGCCCAGCGAGGTGTCTCCGCAGGACGTCGTCTTGAGGCTGATATTGGAATATAGGCTAACCAAAAAGGAACGCCGAGCGCTGTTCAATGAACGGGTTCCACCACTGGCAGAACCCTGGATCTCAGAAAAGCCTGTCTCCGAGGCTGATCTGCTTTCGCTGATCGGCCCGCCGGCAGGAGCGGCCTTGCGATCGCTCGAGATTCGCGACGTCGGCCCCACGAAAGCGTTGAAGTACGAGCCGGCCGAACGCCTTAACATCATTACTGGAAATAACAGCTTGGGCAAGACGTTTCTCTTGGAATGTCTTTGGTGGGCGCTCACCGGGGAGTGGATCGAGTACCCTGCGATGCCGCGTAGGGATAACCCGAAGCGCGGACCCAAGATTCTGTTTACATTAACTTCCCTTACTGGCCGTGTGCAAAATTACTCCGCATCCTACAACTGGGACCGCCAAGTTTGGACGACTTCTCCGGGCGGTTCGCGATTGCCCGGTTTAGTGATATATGCGAGGTTCGATGGATCGTTTGCTATCTGGGATCCCGCAAGATCCCAACTGATGGAGCCCGAGAGAACGGCAAAAACACCGGGCCGGATCTTTCTAACTCGCGAGCAAGTTTGGAATGGAACTCAGGCTGATACCGCGGAGGGAAGGGAAAGGTGGGTTTGCAATGGCTTGTTAAGAGACTGGCTAATATGGCAGACTGGTGGTGAACGATACAAGCAGCAGTACTCAGCCTTCATCTCCAGCCTAACTGAGCTCTCTCCCTCAACCGAGGAGTTGCGGCCGGGAGAGCCCATCCGCATATCTCTCGAATCGCGGGAGATTCCGACGCTTCTAATGTCATACGGAGAAGTTCCAATCCTGCACGCGTCGGCGGCGGTCCAGAGGATTGTTGCACTCGCATATACGCTTGTGTGGGCTTGGCATGAACACCTTGTGACCAGTTCGATTGCCCGTAGGGAGCCGCAGCGGTACTTAGTGCTTATTGTTGACGAGGTAGAAGCACATCTTCACCCCCTTTGGCAACGAGTGATCGTCCCAGCCATTATGCAGGTCGCTTCCAACCTGGCTACGGCCGTTAAACCACAACTCCATGTAGCAACTCACTCGCCGCTTGTGATGGCCTCTGCGGAGACAGTCTTCGATGAGAGCCGAGATGGTTTGCACCACCTGAAGCTAATCGAAGGCAACGTGGCACTCGAGGAATTGCCCTTCGTTAAGCGGGGACGGGCCGATCTCTGGCTTGTATCGGACGCATTTGGTCTAGGCCAGGCGCGTTCGCTACCAGCGGAGCAGGCCATTGAAGAAGCAAAGAGACTCCAATTGGCACCAGATGCCTCGCCAGACAGAGTCCGTGAAGTACACACTCGGCTGGTAAAGTTTCTGGCTCCCGATGATGAATACTGGCCCCGATGGCTGTACTTCGCCCAGCAGCGGGGTGTCGCAAGATGATCCATGTCGATCAAAGGCAGGAACCGGCAAATTTCGACCGGTTGGTCCGTCGCAGGGGCCAGCGTTTCTTGCAGGGCACCCCACGTCCAGCGTCAAAAGAGTGGCGCAATCATAGGTACTGGCATCATATTGGACCACAGCTACACGATTCATACGGTGGCATTTGCTCCTACAGTTGTCATTGGATCCCGTACGATACCGGTGCGGAAACGGTTGAACACTTTCGACCCAAGGATACCTACCCTGCCGATGCCTACGAGTGGAGTAATTACAGATTAGTTTGTGCGACGCTGAACGGCCGCAAAGGTGTTCATGAAGATGTATTGGATCCTTTTCTAGTCCAGAACGGATGGTTTGTCATCGACTTCCCGTCAATGTTGGTCAAGCCTTCTTCCAATCTTGCACTCGAGAACAGGCGAATGGTTCAAGCGACAATCGATCGACTAGGGTTAAACGATGAGGGTACGTGCCTCAAGAGTCGTGTCAAATGGCTAATGGACTACTGCTTAACCGAAATATCCTTCGACTACCTCCGACGCAATGCTCCCTTCATCGTCGCAGAAATGGAACGGCAAAACCTCGTCGCGACAATACGTGAGGTATTCAGAGTTTAGAAAGGCTCGGTCGTTCTTGCTGCGCCATCTCGAAGCGAGTTTCGATACCCAGACCCTGTGCGTACCCGCAGGGTCAGGAGGTCGCGTAGTCGGCTAACGGCGTTGTGGGAAAGCGTACGTGCCGGCGGTCAGTCCAACCTCAATGGCGCAGAGTTGATTCGGGGCCCTTTTTAGCGCCTATGTCCGGACCATGCGGTCCATTCACATTAGCGCAGCATCGTCAGGCATGGGAGAAGAAAGCGACACTGCGCCTTCGGCCTGCCATGCCCGCATTCCTACGGGCATCCTGCAAAGCCGGGGCGAATGTCTCCGCCAACCACGGCATGGCTGGCGAAACACCTGAAAACAGATTGTTAACGACGCTGTCGAGAATCACGACAGCGAACTCTTGAGCACACAATTCCATTGACACCGGGGCCAAAGTCTGATATATCTTGCCACCGAACGGTCGGTTGCTCCGACGCGGCGGGGGGCCGCAAACCGGGTGTGGGTGGGGTCAATCCACAGCCAGGTTGCACTCTAGGTTCAAGAGGGGTCTTCAAAATGTGGCGAACGTCCAGGATGATGTTGCTGACAT
>JAIQFL010000357.1 GCA_020073365.1 Terriglobia bacterium
TTCGTCAAGATGCTGCGGGACCCGGAGATCTGGCAGAAGTATGCGAGCCGGGGCCTGCGGCCCGCGAGCGGGAAATAAGTTCGCTTCGTGACCGCCTGACACAAGCGCTCTGCGATGCCGGGCGCTTCACGGGCCCATCGCAAGCCCGTGGGCCAGTCGGGCGAGCGTTGCGGCGGAGGCGCGCAATCGCCTGCCGCGTCGGCGGCGCTGTTCCAATCTCCTCCGCCGCACCACGTCGCCCGGCATCGGGGAACCGGGCGCCGTCGCGGCTTCCGAGTGATAAACTGGCCTCGTCATGACACGCCGCAAACTGCTGCAAACCGCCATGCTCGGCGCCCCCGCAACCCTTTTGGCCGATACGCCCCAGGCCGATCGCCCGCCTGCCCAGTCAAGGCAGGTGAAGATTACGAAGGTCGAAGTCCTGCACCTCGAGAAGCCGTTGAAAGAACGCTTCTGGATGGCCAATTCACCGATCGGAGGCTTCCAGCCGAAAGCTTCCCGCCTGATTGTGACCCTCCACACCGATGCCGGCATTTCGGGTCAAGGCGAAGGCTCCGGAGGCGGCGCGGACCTGTTCCGCAAAGGCTTCGCCGATCTGGTGATCGGGGAGGACCCGTTCATGGTCGGGAAGATCTGGGAGAAGATGTTCGCGGTCACCTACGGCCGCGAGCCCTCGACGCGAGGCTGGGCCGCAACCAACGTGATCTCGGCGATGGCGCCCATCGACGCCGCGATCTACGACATCATGGCCAAAGCCGCCGGGCTGCCGGTCTACAAGTTCCTCGGTGGATACCGCGATACGGTTCCGGTGTATGTCACCGGAGGTTACTACCGCGAAGGAAAGGGCATTCCGGAATTGATCACGGAGGTGCGCGGATACGTGGACCAGGGTTTTAACGCCATCAAGCTCAAGGTCGGAGGCATCAGCGGCGGCTTTTCCGTGGAGGACGACTACAAGCGCGTCAAGGCCGTCCGCGACGCAGTCGGCCCGAAAGTGAACCTGATGCTGGATGCCAACCAGGGTTGGGATGTGCCCACCGCGATCCGCGCGTCGAACCGGATGTACGACTTGGACATCGTCTGGCTGGAGGAGCCGCTGCATTGGTACGACGATGTCGAACCCCTCAAACAGTTGAAGCTGAACACCCGCATCGCGCTCGCATCCGGTGAGCATGAATTGACGCGCTGGGGCGCCCGCCGACTGATGGAGACCGGCGCCATCGACGTCATGCAGTTCGACTGCAACGCTCACGCCGGAATCACCGAGTGGCGCAAGGTCGCCGACATGGCCTCCATGTCGTACATCAAGATGGCGCCTCACCACGAACCGGTATTGCACGGCCATCTTCTGGCGTCCGTCCCCAATGGCTACATCCTGGAGTCGTTCGCCAACCCCGACCGCGACCCGTTCTGGTTCGAGATCTACGATCGGAAGCCCCGCATCGAAAAGAGCATCCTGTACCTCGACAACACGCCGGGCTTCGGCATCGAGTTCAATCAGAAGGCGCTCCAGCAGTATGGCACGAAGGTACTGTAGGGTTGCTCAGTGCCACTCCCTCACACCGCGCACCAACACCTGAAATAGCCCCCCCGCCAGTGCGGCAAGGGCGGCGGCGCCGGCCAACACCGCTCCGTAACCGAATGGCGCGATCAGCCGGCCGGCGGCGAAGGCCGCTACGGCCTGAGCCGAGAAGGCCACCAGATAGTTCAATGAAGACGCGCCGCTGCGTTCCCGCTCCTCGACGTGATTCATCAGCAATGTGTTCAGCCCGGGCTCGCTCATCCACTGAAACGACATGTAGCCGGCGTAGGCCACCACGGCCGCGGCGCCTGGGGGCTCGGCCGCGAGGCCGCACAGACCCACCGCGGTGGCTGCCATCATCCAGCCGATTCCGGGCACCAGGCCGGCCTTACGAAAAACCAGAGGAGCCATCAGCACCGCGCCCACCTGCATCACTTGCGATCCGGAAAACACGTTTCCAATCTGTTCCACCGGAAACTTCAGCCGCTGGAAATAAGCATTGGGGAAAGGATTGAACGCACCTGTGGCCAGGTGCCACAAGGAGAAGGGGACCAGGTAGCGCGCCAGGAACGGGCCGCGCGGGTAGACCCTCGCTCGCTCGGGCGCGCGCGCGGCAGGGTCGGATGGGCCGGCGGCGGGGCTCTTCCTAGCAGGAGCCAGCTGGTGTGCCGGCAGAATCGCGGCTGCTACCAGGCCCGCGGCGCATAGCAAGGCCGCTTGCTTGCCGTGGACCCAAAGCGGAAGATGGCCGCCCATCCAGTTTCCGGCGATCCCGACCGCGAACATAGTCGCAAAGAAGAGGCTGAATGCCGCGGGCCTGCGCTTTTCCTCCACCACGCCCGCGATGGTGGGCGCGAGAACCACGGCCCACACCGAGAAGACCAGCCCCCACAGGAATGCCAGGCCGCCCAGCACCACCCGCGCCGTGCTGAGCGAGCGCAAGGCCACGATTCCGGCGCCGGCCACAATCACCGCCAATAGCGCATTGCGCAAACCGAACCGGCGCGCGACGAACGCCGCGGGCAGGATTCCGACCACCAGACCGGCCCGGTCGATCGCACCCAGCACGCCCAGGAAGTCCTCGTGGAAACCGAGATCGAGCAGATACAGGTTGTACAGAAGAACGAAGATGAATAAACCGAAGTTGAACAGCACGGCGGCCGTGAGAAAGATCCAGAACTGCCTGCCCAAGCCGTTAGTTCTCCACCACCAGCGGACACCCGAGCGGGCCGTGCCGGGCAGGGCCGCGATATGATGCCGCACGCGCGACGCGACGAATGCCCAATAGCGCATCTGTTTGAGCGCGCGCCGGCTCCAGCTCATGTCGCGATGGGGAATGTAAATAGCGTCCACCTGTCCTGGCAATCGTCCCGGGAGGAGGCGCCGCCGGGCCACGCTCCAGGCGTCACGCGGTGAATCCAACAGGCTCAAGTGCAGCCAGAGTTCGTCCTTGCGCGGATGGAACGGCCAGGCGGCCGGTGAGGTCGCGAATTTTTCAAACCAGGCCTGCGTCGCCGCGGGCAATCGCTCCATCTCCTCTTGCGCGACCGATCCCGGCCGGCACCCAAACCACTCGCAGGCGAGACGGAACGCCACCGACTCCAGCCGCCGCAACTCCGCCGAGTGCAATTCCCGCCATGCGCTCCAGAATTCGCTATCGACGGCGTGGGAATCGAGAAAGCACGCCACCTCGTACACATGAAACGGACGACCGCTGCCTTGCAGAATATGGCGGAGCACATGCAGGGACGCGTAGCCCAGAGCATCGGGACGGCTGAGCGAAGGAAGCCGGAGTCCGGCGGTCTCGCGCGTCACGCGCCGGCTCCAGAATTCCTCTACACCGGGAGCCCGCAGACGCTCCAGCCTTTCGTTCCAGAACTGGAAATGCAGCTCGACCGCAAGGGGCATCTCCGGGTCGAAGATATCGCCGCGCCATTCCCACCCCGTCTTGCGGATCAGCGCGGGAATGTGATCGGTGGGGGAGCTTTCCATGGACTCCAGCGGTTCGTAGCCGAGAGCCAGCACCACATCGCGCGCGCGATCCATTTCTTCGGACGGCACGTAGAGGTCGATATCGTACTGAGGGCGGTCCTCGGGCAGGGAACCGAAGTCCGGACAGTGGGCCAGTCCTTTGAGTGCGGCGAACTCGATTCCCGCCGCTGCCAGCCTGCCGGAGAGGCATTGATAGAGCTGTCGCAGCAGTTCGAGGCGTTGAAGGTTGTGGGCTGCGTCCCCATCGGTGCGCTCGCGCACCCACTGCGGCATGGCCTCCCGCATGTGCCGGCGCAGCGCCAGGGTAAGCTGGGAACGATCGCTGAAGTCGAGCGCTTCACGCCACTCCTGGTCGCTCAGCCGTTCCAGCGAATCGGAACGTGGATCGCCCACGTGCAACGCCGACAATACGGCTGCCGCCCCGCGGGGAAGCCTCGCACTCGGCCATGGATTCGGCAACTAGAAATCGTACCGCAACGCGAACTGCATCCGCCGGGGGTCTCCGGTGGTAGCAATCTTCCCGAAGAAGGGTCCGAAATCGGGATTGTTGATCGGGATGCCCCAGTTGGGGTGATTGAAGACGTTGAAGGATTCCGCGCGAAATTCGATCTTATGCCCTTCACGAACCCGGAACTGGCGCTGCAGGGAGACATCGAAGATGTTGTTACCAGGTCCGGGAATCGTGTCTCGTCCGGCGTTACCGAACGTGTAGGGCGCGGGAGCGGTGAAGGCCGCGGTATTGAAGAAGTGGTCGGCCGTGCGCTGGTCACGCGGCAGCCAGACGCTCTGGCCGGGAACGATGTTCGGACGGTTAGGCGTGCCCGAGTTGGCATAGTCCACCGCGAAGTAGTAGGGGTCGAGCGGCGTGCCATCCTGGAGCGTCACCGTGCCGCTCACCGACCAACGGCGCAGCAGCGGCCCCGCGATGCCTGTTTCCGGCAGGCGATAGACATAGCCCGCGCTGATGCGCCGTCCCACATTGAAGAACGAGAGGCCGCGCTCCAGCCTGAGGTTGCGTTCGTCCTGCGCTCCCACGCTGTCGAAGAGGCCGGGGATCACGCTGTCGGCATCGTCGAGGGATTTCGCCCAGACAAAGCTGGCCAGCATGGAGAGGCGGCTCGACACGGTCTTTTCCACCTTGACCTGAAGCGAGTTGTACGAAGAGTTCGCAATATGCTGGCGCTGGATGATTTCACCGAGAGAGGGGAACGTTCGCAGCAACTGCAGATCGCCCGGCCGCGGCGGCAGGTTTTCGCCGGTTTCCACGTGCGCCGGCGTGTTGTATTGCCGGTAGCGGCCCAGGTGAGTCCCCTTCGAGCCGACATATGCCAGTTCCAGCAGAGTTCGACCGGGAAGCTCATGCTGGATGCTGGCGGTCCACTGTTGCACGTATGTTGGGGGCGCGTTCGGGTCGACGCCGAAATAGCTCGGGAAGCCCGTGGCGGACGTCTTGGGGAACCCGTCGCGCGTGGTCAGCACGGGAGCGCGGTCGCCCTGCGTTTCATTCACCGCATTGAGCAGGCTGTTGAGCACCAGGTCATAACTCTCCACGGCGATTTCCGGGTTGTAGAAGATCCCGTAACCGGCGCGGAACACGGTGGACCTGACAGAGTGGAACAATCCGGGAAGTTGGTACGCCAGTCCCACGCGCGGCGCGAAATTCAAGCGATGCGGATTGGTGGCGGAGTCAACATGCACGAGGCTGGGCGGATTGGGCAGATTGGAATAGTCCAGGTTGAGAAAGCTGCCGCGTGTTTCGGTGTACGGCGACGCATATTCATAGCGCAGCCCGAGGTTGAAGGTGAGTCTGGAGTTGACGCGCCAGTCGTCCTGGGCGTAGGCTCCGAACACGTTCTGCCGCATATAGGCCTGGCCGGAGCCCTTGGTGCGCTGGGTGTCCTGTGGGAATCCGAGCAAGAAATCGGCCATAGGGTCGCCGGTATCGGTCCCGAATCCATCCACGCTGGTGAAGACGCCGGTATACGTGTACCTGCCGCGGGTGAGGTTGCTTTGCAGATAGTTCAACTGGAAATGGATCCAGTCGCCGCCGAACTTCAGGCTATGACGGCCGCGGACCAGCGAGAATCCGTCGGACGCCTGCCAGAGGTTGTCCCGCTGTACCTGCGGCAGCGAGGGAGAATCGGTGACGATCGAGTAGTTGGTGACGTTGAAGTAGGGCAGCCCGAAGCTCAAGGGGTCGGTGGGCGGGTCGGCCAGCCCGAGTTGCTGCGCCACGTTGGTTTTGAACGCGGTTTCTGGCACGTCAAACAGGCGCAGCCGGGTGAAGGAAAAGCGCGCTTCGTTGATCCAGGAGGAGCCGCTGGTGGTGAAGGCGGCGGCCGCCTGCTGCGCGCGGACCTGCTCGGAAAAGGCCAGCAGCGGGAACGAGCCCGCGACGGTGTTGCTTTCTCCGTTGAAGGTGTACCTGCCGGTCAAGAGGCTGCGCTTCGCGAACTGATGGTCGATGCGTCCCGACGCGCTGTCGGTGGTGGTCTGGTTGGGCGTAGGATCCAGGTAGTTGCCGGAGGCGCCGGTGCGATTGGGCAGCGGTTGATACTTCGCCAGGAAGGTAGAGGCAACCTGGTCGATGCGGGCCTGGGGAATTGTGTTCTGCGGGAACGGTGTGCGGGTTCCGGCGGCATCCAGGCTCAGCGGGTCATAGATCGGGCTCGCGCCGCCGCTGAAATCGCCGCTCCGGGTGGCCTGGTCCGGCACGATACTCAAAGTGGACGTCCCGGCTTTCTGGCGCATCCCCTCATAGATCCCATAGAAGAAGGTGTTCTTCAGCAGCGGCCCCCCCAGCGAAGCGCCGAACTGACTCTGGCGGAAGATCGGGCGGGGCAGGGTGGGGTCGTCAAAATAATTGAGAGCGTCGCTTGCCTCATTCCGGAAATACTCGAATGCACTGCCGTGGAAATCCTTGCTCCCGGACTTGGTAACCACGTCGATGGCGCCGCCGCCGGCACTCGGGAACTCCGCCGGTGCGAGCGACGACTGAATGCGAAACTCCTGCACCGAGTCCATGGGCGGGTAGACCGCAATCGCAAAGGTGTTCCGGTCCGTGTCATAAGCGCCGTCGAGCAGAAACGCGTTCATTACCGACCGGCTGCCGTTGATCGGAGGGTTGAGCGCCACCGAGCCGCGGGAGCCCTCCTGCACGTCGTTATTGACGTCATGCACGAACCCGCCCAGTTGCCTGGGTATGGCTCCCGGACCGAGGGTTACCAGCGAGACGATATTGCGCGAAGCCAGCGGCAGCGCGGCGATCTTGGAGTTGTCCAGCCGGTAGCCCACCGTCGCGTCGTCGGTATCGACAGGTGACACCGAAGCCGCAACGGTGATGCGCTCCTGTGACGGCCCCAGGGTAAGCCGGATCTCCTGGCGGGCCTTCTGGCTCAATTCCATCACAACTCCCTCCGCCTGGTAGTCGCGGAATCCCGGTTTTTGCGCCAGGATGGTGTAGGTTCCGGGAGTCAGTTGGTCGAAAACGTAATTGCCATGCGCATCGCTCACGGTAGTGCGGGAGAACCCGGTGGTGGGCTGGCTGGCAGTAATGGTGGCGCCGGCGACCACGGCGGAGGACTGATCCACCACCGTCCCCGCCAGCGTAGCCGAGGCGACTTGTGCATGCGCAACACCCGCGATCAAGAGCAGCAGGAAACCGAATCTCATTGTTCCTCGGTATTATGATTCAGGTCGGAGAGAACCGTCACGGCTTCGTCCAGCGCCCCATAGGTCAACCGGTAAGCCGGCACGCTCAGTAGCCTGCGAACCGTTCTATCCACGCGGTCGTTGACTTCGTCGCCGTATGATGGCGTATCCTGCAGCATCCGTTCCACAACCTCGGACGACGGAACGGCTTCTGCCCGCGCGCCGCCTCCGCTGTGGCGATCCAGCAGAACCAGGCAGCCGACCCGGCATCGCGATGCCGTCCGGATATGCGGAAACTCGCTGAGTGAGACCTCAATCGAGAGCTTGCCATTGGGACGCGCTCGGGGAACGTATCCTGTCAATTCCGGGAAAATCCCCGGCGCATCATCCCGGAAGCGCGCCAGATGAGGCCTGCCAACAGCCGTGCGGTCATCCTCGTCCGGCAGCAGCCAAGTGGAATCGTCTCCTACGAAGGTCCACCCGGCGCGTGCGCAGGCAAACGAAAGGGTACTCTTACCGGCTCCGGACAAGCCGCAAAGCAAGACACCCGATCCGTGGCGGGCCACACACGCGGCATGCACCGGAACCACGTAGTGCTGCGCCAGCAGCATGTAGACCATGGTCTCGAGGAAATAGAAACGGAACCAGGAATGATCGGCAGCGGTCTTTTCCGAAACAAAGCAGAACGCAAACGTCGTGCTGGAAGCGTAGAGCGCGAAATTGTCGCGGTCTGAAATAATCGAAAAATAACCGCGCTGTCCGCGGAATGATGGCTCCGGTGCGAGGTCGCCTTGAGGCTGAACGACGATCCGGAGTTCCAGCGGCTTGCGGTCAAACTCGCGTTTGTACATGCCCCAACTCTCGGCGGCAGCTTCCAGCACCTCATGTGAGTTTGTAGTAATTTCGACGGGGAATCCCTGGGCGTAATAAGTCCCCGACAGAGGGAGGTCCACATCGTGCAGTAACGGATCGAACGGTTTTGTCCTCACACCTTCTAGAGTGCTCACAAAATCTTGATAACACAAGCATTACCTTTACAGTAGTAAAAAGTCAACGCGAAGTCGTACATCCTATCGCATAGGGCTGTAAGCTGGTGAATATGCGGGCCGCGATCGTGCATTACTGGCTGCTGAATCAGCGAGGCGGGGAGAAGGTCCTCGACGCGATTTGCCGCCTTCTGCCGGACGCGGATGTTTTCACACTGTTCTTGGACCCGCGGATGCTCAGCCCGGAACTGCGGCGGCACAGGATCACGACGTCCTTCCTCAACCCGTTGCGCCGTGGGTACCGGTCGCTGTTGCCCCTGATGCCGATGGCGCTCGAAAGCTTCGACTTGCGCGGCTACGATCTGGTGGTGAGCAGCGAATCCGGTCCCGCGAAAGGCGTGATCACTTCCTCTGCGACGCGGCACCTCTGTTACTGCCATACGCCCATGCGCTATTTGTGGGACCTGTATCCGGCTTATCGCAACGAGTGGACCACATCCCAGTGGAAGCGGGCCGCGATGACGCCGCTCACCAACTATCTGCGCCTCTGGGACTACGCTTCGGCGGCGCGCGTCGACCACTTCCTCGCAAACAGCGAAAACGTCAGGAGGCGGATTTGGAAGACGTATCGGCGGGAAGCCGAGGTGGTTCACCCCCCGGTGGATGTGGAGGCGTATTATTGGAGGCCGCCCGAGGATTACTTCCTGATCGTCTCCGAGCTGGTTCCCTATAAGCGGATCGATTTGGCAGTACGGCTGTTTTCGCGCACGGGCCGCCGGCTACGCATCGCGGGTTCCGGTCCGGATTACCGCAAACTGCGAAGCATGGCGTCGCCCAATATCGAGTTTCTCGGCCGGGTCACGGACGATGAGCTGGGCGACTTGTATGCCCGCTGCCGTGCCTTGCTATTGCCCGGAGAGGAGGACTTCGGCCTTACGCCGGTGGAGGCGCTCGCCAGCGGAAAGCCGGTAATTGCCCTGGGCCGCGGGGGAGCCTTGGAGACGGTGCCTCCCTTCGGCGGGGTATTCTTCGAAGAACCGTCCGAGGAATGCCTGGCCGCCGCAATCGCGCGCTTTGAAGAGACGGAACCGGGCATTCTTCCGGTGGAGCTGCAGGTGTACGCACGTCGCTTCTCGGAGGCCGAATTTGTGCGGAGGTTCACAGCGAACCTCGATCGGCTGATGCAACTCGACCACCCGATGGAGCATAGGCACTCCGAAAGCCTGCCCTAGGCAGACGTTCACCCCGGCCCCAAAAAGACTCCCAACCCAGAGGGTAGCCCGGTCGTGGCTCCGATCGGAGCCGAGCCCAGGGCGCCCCGTCAGCCAGCGGTTGCCTCGCCATAGTAGTACAACGGGGTCAGCGCATGGGGCGGAACAGGGTTGTACTCTATCGGTACCCGATGTTCCGCACGGCCTGATCGCCCAGGCGTTCCCGCAACTGCTCCAGGTACAGGCTGGATGGCGTGACGGGCACATCCGGAGAATCGAAAATGCCCGAAGGTATCCCCGAAGTAGTCACCGGTCTTCCGCTACAGCCGATACACCAGTTCATCGAGCCGGGCGGCTGTTCGACCAGCAAGTAGGGAGACGTGACGTTCCACGCCACTCCCCAGCCGATGTCCCAGCCATGCCCCGAACCGGCGGTTTTACGATTGGAAAAAGCGATGCCCGGCGTCCTTTCGGTGGAATGCGCGAGGTTGCCGCCATCCACCAGCAAACCTGTGGCCCACCTCTGATGTGGCGCCACGCCGCGTGCATCGCTCGAGAAGTTCAGGACCACGATGGGTCCCGTAACGGTGGCTTGGGTCACCACCGGCCAAGTGCCCTCGCCAGTCACGGAGCAGCGATTCACGAAGATCTGCGTGCCGGAGAGTGAGAAATCGGCCGGGGCCGCCGCGCCGCTGTGGGTCAACGTGTGGATGATACGGATGCCGTCCAGCGTCACCCGTTTGGCGGCGGCGCCTACCGTAATGCTGTTCTGCGTTTCCTGAACCACCGTGTCCTTGGCCCAGCCGTCGATCACCGCGTCCATGCGCAGCACGGTGTACTGCGCCTCGGTAATCGGAGCGTCCTGGCCGGGGGCCACAACCCGCAGGCTCTCCACTCCCACCTCGGCAATCCGGCCGGGAAATGTGTACTTGATGAGGGTCGGCCCGGGTGGATTCAGGAACTTCGAGTCGAAGGAGTCGCTCAGCGGAACATCCAGTCTGATCCGGTTGCCCGAAATTGACTGGATCGCGCGGTCGGTTCGAATGAAACTGCCGGCCTTGATCCAGGTCTGCTCCTTGCCGTCGCGGACCAGCGTGTCCATCCCCATGAAATGGATCCACGCTTCCGTCACGGGCCGCCGCACCAGAACCGTGTCCCCCACGCGGAGGCCGGCCGTGCGCTCCACTTGGAATGAGTCTATGCCCGCGGGGACGTAGGCGTCGGTGATCGGCGTGGAATTGCCCACAGCCTCCCACGCGCCCGAGCCTCGAATGTCCAGGAACCGGTGCGGCGGCCCCGTCAGCTTGATGGTGGTTCCGCGGTCCCCAGAGCCACTGCCGCGCAAGACCACGCCGCTGGCGCCGATGGTCAGGGTGCCGGCTACCTCGTAAGAGCCCGGCCGCAGGAGCACGGCGCCGCGGAGGCCTCTGGCATCGGGTGCTCGCCCGGACACCTCATCGATGGCAGCCTGTATGGCGGAGGTGTTGTCGCCGCCCACCGCGCTGAGGGTCTTCGCCACCGGCGTTGCCGGCAGTGGCACTCCGCCGCCCTGATAACCCGCGAAAGAGAAATCCATGATGCGATTGCCCTGAGCATCGGCGCGGTACTGCAACCGATGATCGCGCCCGAAGTACACCCACCTGGACGTCCCTTGCGCCGGGAGAGTCGATGCCGCCATCAGAAGAGGGGCAATCCATCGAACCGGTTTCATGACTCCGATTTTCCCACGGAATGCCCGCGCTCCCTGACGACAGAGCCGCGACCGTCAGCCGTGAAAAAAGGATTGGGCCACAGATGAACGCGGGTAAGCTCCAATCCTTTCTTATCCGTGTTATATTTCCAGACGATCCCTTAGAACGTGTCAAAAAAGCCCTAAAACAAGATTCTGGACTTTTGTTTCGGGATGCGGTATGAAAAAGGAGTGGTAAAACGAGCTTCTTATCCCACCGATGTGACCGATGAGCAATGGAGTCGGCTGGAGCCATTGATCCCCGTGCCCAAGCCGGGCGGGAGAC
>JAIQFL010000358.1 GCA_020073365.1 Terriglobia bacterium
GAAACAGTGAGTATCTGTATGTTTCCGAGCGCCCACCGCTCCGGCGCTTAAGTCCCAGAACTCGTCAATGACCCAATTCGCGTGAGCTTGTAAGAGGATGCGAGTTGTTCAGACGGCCGCGCAAATCGGCACGATATTAACGATAATTATTGAACAGCATTACTTCCACAACTCCTTTGATTTGTGTATTGTGACACCGTGTTACAAGCTGTGCTATAGGAGTTCTGAGTCTCGACCGACCCCGAGCACGAGTGCTTGCGCCACAGGTCGAGGGTGGCATAATTGGGAGGGTGATCTCCGCGGCAATGGGCTCGGTATCGCACCCGCCGGTGCGGGCGGTAAGGGAGGTTCCTTCATGACGGAAAACGATCGCAATCCATTCACCCGGCGCAGCTTCGTCAAAGTTGTGGCGGTGGCGGCCGGCGCGCTCGGGGCAGATCCGGCCGGTGCAGCCACATCCGCGGCCGATGTGAAAATCGGGCTGTACAGCATCACCTATGGAGGTGTCTGGTATCGCGGTGACGCCCTGAGCGTCGAGGAGGTGATCGGACGCGCCAAAAAGTTCGGATATCAAGGGGTGGAAATCGACGGAAAGCGTCCCCACGGCAACCCGCTGGAGATGCCCAAGGCGCGTTGCCAGCAACTGCGCAAGGTGGCCAGCGACCAGGGCATCGAGATCTACGCCGTGTCGGGCAATAACGATTTCAGCAGCCCTATCCCGGAGCACCGGGAATCCCAGTTGGTCTACACGCGCGAGTTGATGCGCATGACTGCCGATCTCGGTGCGAAAGTGATGCGCGTGTTTTGCGGCTGGCCGGGCGTAACCTTGGTGCCCGGCGGCGGAGGCCGATACGACATCGCTCAAGCTGTCTGGAAGGCCGAGCACCAGGACTTCTCCGAGGAACAGACCTGGGCGTGGTGCCGCCAGACCCTTTCGGAAGCGGCCAGGTTCGCCGGCGAGTTTGGCGTGGTCCTGGCTTTACAGAACCACGCTCCGGTGATTGCCCGGGGCTACCTCGACACTCTGCGGATGGTGAAGGAAGTCGCATCCCCGCATCTGAGGATCTGCTTCGATGCGAGGCTGGAGCACAGTCTCGACGAGGTGGCCGTTCGCAAAGCGGTCAACGAGGTTGGTGCGCTCCAGACAGTATGGCATTTCGGCGGCGAATACGATCGCGGTCCCGACGGGATCGTGTTGAAGGGCGACGAGAAGTGCCTGGGGGAGATGCTGGGCCTGCTGGATATCGGTTACAAAGGGTACGCCGGCTTTGAACTGTGCCATCCGCTGCCGGTGGTCGACGGCCGGACGGTGGGTCTGGATTTTGTGGACAAGAACGCCCAGTTGGCGGCCCAGTACATGCGCGGCATTCTCGGCGAGGCGAGGAAGCAGCACGCTGCCGGGGCTTGATTGGTTCGATGCGTGAGCTCCGCCGGAGAATCGCGCAGGCCGTTAATGCCCCATGCGCGAAAAGGGATACTTCGAACGAACGGCGAGAATCAGATCGTGGCTCTCGCCCGCCTGGGAGCCGCTGTAGAATCCCACCGTGCAATTGAGGCGGATGAAATACGCATCGCCCTCTTTGGCCGGGTACCTTCCTTCGTTCCCATCCGCGCCCCCGCCGGCCACCATATCTCCGTGGCCCCTGAGGACGAAATAGATCTCCTCCTCCATGTCGTGGTGGTGCGGAATGTTGGTGCCGCCGGGCGCAAAATCCATAATGAACAGGCTCACCATCTGGCTTGCCGCGGCGAGTTTGTCCCGCGTGCTCTCGGTCGTCCCCATCAGCAGTTTGAAGAGCGATGTCGGCCCGTGTCCCTGCACCGGAACCAGTGGGACATCGGCCGCGTTCGCCAGCATGAGTTTCGCCGTGGGCGCCACGCTGGTGCCCGGCGGGATTCTGAATCCCATCACCAGCAGCCGGACCGAACCGCTCGAGGAACTGGCGATGCCGTGGCTGACACCGGGCGGAAGGTACATGAAGTCATCCCTCTTCACCGGCGCCTTCTGGTCGCCGTAAAGCAGGGTTCCGCTGCCTTGGAGAATGTAGTAGATCTGCTCTTCGGCAGGGTAGCTCACAGTCGCGCTGGCGCCGTCTGGCCCCACGGTCAGCTCCCCGTAGCGGGCGATGCCTTTGAGTTGATTCGCTTGGGGGTCACCCGCGCCGAAGAGCGGTTTGTAGAAAGCCGACCTCGCGTTGGCAGTCAACCGGTCCGGCTGCGGCTGGATATCCGAAATGCGCCGCCGGATGAATGTAGGGTCGGCCGCGGAGAGGCAGGTCGCCGTGAGCGTAAGCAACCAGACAACCCCCAGATTCTTTCGCATCCTAGCGGGCATTGACGAGCTTTCCATTCTCATCCAGGTGCGGATAGGGGCCGCCGGTCCGGAATTCGTCGAGAATATACTTGTCGAACTGGGGAGTGGGCTCGAAGTACCCGGGAATTCGAAGGTGCTGCTTGCACACTTCTTCGTTCAGCTCCACTCCAATACCCGGCGTATCCGGCACCGCTATGTAACCATTCTGGATTATAGGCTTGGCCGGTTTTGTCACCAGGTCTCCCCACCATGGGATATCCACCGCGTGGTTCTCCATCACGACGAAGTCCTTAATCGTCGAAATCATGTGTACAGCCGCCATGCATCCCACCGGCGACCCGGCGAAGTGGACGGCAGTCGGAATTGCGTACATGGACGCAAAGTCCGCAATCCGCTTGGTCTCCCGTATGCCACCCGACGTCAACGGGTCCGGATGGACGATGTCCACCGCGTTGTTCTCGATCAGGGCCCGGAATCCCTCTTCCAGGCCAAAAAGGCTTTCGCCGGTATTGATGGGCGTCACGGTGGATTCCTTGATCTCCTTGTAGGCACGCCAATTCTTGGGAGCATCCCCGGAACCGAGCGTGCCCACCTGCAGGAGATCCTCGGCCCACGCGAGCTCGTACTGTTCGAAAAAGCGGGCGTGGCGGATGGCGTCGTTCACGTCGAGAGGGCCGAAGTGGTCGGCCGCCAGAGGCTGCTCCCAGCCGATGGCGTCGCGCACGGCCTGAATGTGCTCGCCGTACATCTGGAGGCCTTTGGCCGTCGCCACACCACGCGTATTCAGCCCTCCGGGCCTGTCCTGGATCATCGCGGGCCGGATGTCCATCTTGAAAAAAGTGAACCCCATCTTCTTGCGGGCGGCTAAGCGGGCGGCATACACTTGGGGATCGCTGCTTTCCGTCGTATCGCAATAGCAGCGCACGCGATTGCGGTACTGGGAGCCGATCAGCCGCCAGGCGGGCACACCGTATACCTTCCCCGCAATGTCGTGCAAGGCGATATCCAGCGCGCTGTAGCCGCCTCCAAAGCGGCGCTGGCTGGTGAAATTGCGAACCCTGTCCAGTATGGGCTCAATATCCAGCGGGTTCCGGCCCACGATGTGGGGCTTCAGCACAAGCGCCATGCCTTCGTTACCGGCATCGCGAACCTCGCCAAGACCGTACACGCCCTGGTTGGTGTCGATCCGGATAATCGGATAATCGTAGTTCGAGGCGATCCGGATCGCCCGCATATCGGTGATCCGCAACTGGCTCGGTGCGGAGTTCTTGTTTACGCCGCCGGACTGGAGTGGCTGCGCGTCGGCTGCCTGATCGGCCAGCACCGATCCGAGTGCGGCCGTGCCCGCCATCATCCGAAAAATGCTCCGCCGCTTGAGGCCCGGTTTGGGGTTCGACATTAGACGTCTCCTTGCGACAAACAGTAACAGGCTGACGTCATGGCGTCAACCGTAACAGGGCCTAAACTCTGAAAATCAGTCACCGACTTCCAGTGGTTCGATGTGGCCGTCCCCAGGTCGGCGGCAAGCGGTTAAGATGGGATCAGCTCACCGCCAAAGAACAGGAAACTGCGACGCCAGTTAATGAGAACGAGCGGAGCAGCCAGAAGCTCACGAGCCGCGACGTTATGGAATAATGTTCGGACTCCTTTCTGAATGTATTGGCGGCGTCCGACGATGAGGGAAGGTCTGTAGGATCTTTCTTGTTGACGATTATGTCCCAAATCATCTGCGCAGCTTTGTCCCTGACTTGAGCAAGACGCTGGGCTGTACCGGATGCGAAGCGTGCCTTTGCCGCTTCCGTCCGCGCGACTACCTGTTGAACTTCATCTGCGCCTCGAGCAGTTCACGGCGGACCGTAGCCCTTTCCACTGTTGTCGGATTGCCAGTTTGCGCTACTCCTATCAAAGGTACAGCGTGAAATATTGCCAAAGCCAAAAGCACGTGCAACTTCATGTCCATAGGATTCTACCAATTCCAAATGCCGTAGGAGACTCCAACCAAATCATGCCTCTTCACCTTCACCAACCAATACTTGAGTAGCATCCAAAAAAGGCATCCAGGCCCTGCACGTCACCAGCGAGCTGTTCGTGAAGTATGCCGACCCGCAGGTAAAACTCACGAAGCAGCGTGATCAGCGGGCGCGGGAGATGCTCTGGGAGTGGGCGAGGAAGCACAAGACTGTCATGGTCCTCAACGGGATCAATTCCGGGGAACTGCGCACGATCATCAGCAGCTTCAGCAACCCCGACAATCCGTACCCGTGGTGCGAGTTTGAGGAGGACGCGTTTTCATTGGATTGCGCTCTGACCGCCGTCGGCATCGTGCTTCCCGAAAAGGTCTACTCGCGGCCACGGCGCCAGCCAGGTCAGGAACACCACGACTTCCAGCGCGAGTGGAAGAAGGGGAGCTTCGCAATGAATCCGACTCCATACCATTTTGAGCTGGTGCAACTGCTGGAAAAGTACAAGCTCGCGGTCTAACAGACCGGTGTTAGAGAACTTATGGGCACACCAGGTCAGCAGTACTGATGGTGATCAAGGCTGGACAACAGGCCGTGCGGACCGCCGCGATGGCACTCTCCCAGGCCTTCTGGGCGAGGTCCAATCGAGTCTCATCAAGACCCAAGTCGATTGAAGCCTGCGCGGCAAGGAGCGAAAATAAGAGCGCAATGGCCCCGAAAATCATGGCGATAACCGCAAACACGGCCGCGACATACCATAGTATCCCTGAGGCAGCGGCCGCGGCTGTGAAACCGATAGCCGCCGCCTGAGCAGCAGCAGCGATACCGGTGTATACAGTGACGTTTGCCTGATCGCTTCGCAGCAACCCACACGCGTACTCGTAGTAAGAACGCGCCGCGCTGAGCGCGGGCGACTTCTGGGCGGCATCGCAGGGGTCCGGGGGGTTCGTTGCGCTGCCGCCGCCAGTGGGCGTGGTATAGAATATGCCACCATGTGTCTGGGCGTCGCAAAATGGGGACGGGCCGTTCGGATTCGGGTCTGTTGGCGACTGGCTGGTTGCCGAGGGCACCGGCAACATAGAAGACGTAGTCTGACCCGCACCGGCGCATAAATACCCGTTGGCCGTCAGCGGCAACCACGTAAGCGGGACTGGGCCGCATGTTACGTTCTGGGTGGGTATACATGCCTGAAAACCCTGAAAAGGTACCGGTTGATTTCCCAACTCGGGTCTGGATGTTACTTGAAGATCAATTACCTCGCCGACAATCGTGAGTATCATCGTCTGGGAGCCGCCCACAACTTGTCCAATGCTCCAGTAAAACGCTGCCATATGGTTTACTCCCTCCTCCGACTCCGATTGTCGGACTTGAAGATTGGTTGGGCAAACTCGCTCAGTTGGTGCATGACCCGCGGGTCGAGAATGGGATGAAGTGATTCACGGGCGGCGCTTGTGAACGCATCCAATGAATTTCGTCGCTCGGCGAGCTTCGCAGCCACGGCCGAGTCCGTAAGCAGGCGCCGGATCTTCTCCAACTGTCCTGTTAGGTTGTCAACATCTTTCTGCTTTGGAGCATCGCGCACGATGGCGGCTATAGTGTCGGCTGGAACCTTGGCTTCGCGCAAAATTCGCAGGTCGTGCTCCTTGATCATGCGCGCGCGCACCGCAGTAATGTCTCGCTCGAGGCGCGCCGCCTCCACCCTCAGCGCCCCCTGAAGGTCCGGCGATAGTGGAGCCGGAACCCGCACCCTTTTCTTCGCGAACGACTGAGTAACCTTTCCCACGGAACGGATCTGCTCCTCAAGCTTGGCTAACGTCTCCTGTATGTGCTGCAGGTCGAGGGAATTCTTCTCGCCGCTCTTGTCAGCCGCAATCACCTTGTCGAGAAGTGCGGCTATCTCACCAGCCGGTAGTTCGGAGACGCTCCGAGCTAGTGAAGCGAACTCCTTAGGAGCCTGATCTTCCTCCGCCAGCGCCTTGAATGGATTTTCATAATCCAACCGCTCCAACAGAGCTTGGAATCTCGCCGCATAGGGCTGCAGCAATGAATAGAGTTGACGGCTCCTCGTAACAGAATCCGAGTCCACGTTTACCTCCGGGAGGGTGTCGACGGTTAGTATAGCGGTGCCCTAACAACCTTGTCAAGGAGGGGAATCTCCAGAATCTCCAGGGATCTCCAGGGATCTCCAGGGGCGCAAACCTCCGGCTCATTACGAAATCAACCCTGTAACGGAAACGGCTCCACGTTTTGCGCGGCTGCCAGCGGGCTTGTGGCTCAGCACAGGCTGCCTGGGCCATTCTTAGAATAGAAGCACAGGTGGGTCAGTTCTGGCGCGCGCCGAAGTCTGCTGGAAAAGTACAACCTCGCGATCTAACAGACCAGTTCCGTTACCTACCTCTAATTCGCGCTTCGCGCGCTTCCTACGGAGAATATACATGCCAGCCATCACCGAATTTAAGGGCGAGTTCGCCTTTCTGAGCAACTTCTGGCCCTTTGAGGGCAAACGACTGATCGGGCCGCCGGCGCCAATCCTTTAGGAAGGCAGAGTTTGGCCCACTTCAGAGCATCTTTTCCAAGCCCGCAAGTTTGAGCATCCCGGTATCCAGGACATGTTCCTGCTGCTGCCGACTCCCGGCGAGGCCAAGCGCCTCGGCCGCCAGATGAAGATGCGGCCGGACTGGGACGAGATCAAGTTCAACGTCATGCGCGAGGTCGTAATGGCGAAGTTCACACAGAATCCCGACCTGTACCAACGCCTGCTGGCGACTGGCAACGCCACTCTATTTTCGGATTAAAACCACGTCTACTGGATACGCTGCCGCCGGTGTCCACTCCTGTTCACCGATCCTCCGATAAAAGAGCCTGAGTCGCAAAGGGCCATCCGTCAGTGGAACCAAAGTCAGAGTGGAAATAATCTTCGCTCCCGTTGCTCGCCCTGGAGTCGTAGGTTTCAGCGCCATTGGTTCAGTGTGCATCGCTACCGAACCGTCCGGAACGATGAGATCAGTCATCTGTTCGTACTGTCCTGCCTCGGACTCTTCCAAGCGCCAGATGGCGAGCGATTGCCATCGTTGAGGTATTGCGGCGTTTGGAGGAAGTTGAATACCTGGTGGTACTGTCACTTCCAATCGCTCAATAACAGTAATCAAAGAAACCAGTCCGTCGGTGTCGAGGATCACTTTCTCACATGGTGCAAACAGTATCGGTTCAGGCATTCTGTTAACCGGCGATGCGCGACGATCCGGATTCAAATTTGGTCAACGGCGTGTCTAGCTGAAATTCGCTGATGATCGGCTTCCGTGCGGTTGGGGTCGCAAGCCGAACATGATAAAAAGCTGCCATCACCTGAGATAATGGGTCCCAGTCCGCTGGTGGACCTAGCGACCTGTCGAACCATTCGCCGCCATTGCGAAGCCATTCCAAGCGGAGCGCCTCATGGCTCCGCCCTACGTCGTCGTAACCAAATTCGGTTCCGCAAGAAGGGCAGATACCGTGATTCAGGACTTCCTTCGGTAGGAAGCGGAATCCACAAACTGGGCACAGAATCATATGACTTGGGTCCCTCCCGATGCTAAAAAAATCGTTCGACACTCGCGGCACATGTAGTGAAAGTTGCTGGCCAGGCGGTGACGGTCAGGATCTGGACGAAAGTACGTTCTTATGAACCCACTGGCATCGCAGATGCCATATTCGTCGGTCTTGCAGTCAAACCTTATTAAATCTCCCCCGGCCCGCGTGCATTCCAATGTGCTCGGCCTCTTGGCTCCTCCCAAAAATTGATCAGCCATCACCTCATATGCCGCTTCATCCACAGCCACGATATTGCCCCGTTGCTGGACGTGCTTCACGAAATGCCTGTACCGCTCTCCAATGCTGAAGCCTTTCGTCAATAGCGCCACGTTCTCGTATCGCAACTATGATACCTGATCAGATATGGGGCCGGCATGAAAATGTCCCCGTGACCGATCTACCGGAAGGCGGCACGCCCGCCGTGCGCCTGGACATAGCATTCCGCGAGGTGCTCACCGTGCCAAAACAAGCGCTCCTAAATGCGCAGGGGTGTAACTTGCCCCGTGCTTCCCCGCCATTTTGGGCGTAAACTGAATCTCAGCAGAAGGAGATCTCTCTATGGATCGCAGAGCCTTTCTGGCCACCGCAGCCGCGGCGAGCCTCGCTTCCGCCGAAGCCGCTCCACAACTTGCCGTCAACGGTGGCGCCCCGGTCCGCTCCCAACCGCTCGGTACTGCCAATTGGGGCCCGCTCTACTACGACGACAAGGAACAAACGCAGCTCTCGGACGTACTCCGGAGTCGCAAGCCTTTCCGTTTCGCCAATTCGCTCGAACAGTCGAAGGTCGCGATCTTCGAAAATGAGTACGCCGCTCGCATGCAGACGAAGTATGCGCTGGCGGTCACCTCGGGCACCGCCGCTCTGCACACCGCCATGGCGGCGCTGGAAGTGGGACCCGGCGACGAGGTCATCATTCCCGCCTGGACCTGGTACTCCTGCTATGCCACCGTGATCCAGGTCGGCGCACTGCCCGTCTTTGCCGAAATCGATGAGTCGTTCAACATCGATCCCGCCGATATCGAGCACCGCATCACGCCCCAAACCAAGGTGATCATGGCCGTGCATCTGCAAGGCAACCCAGCCGGCATGGACCCTATCCTGGCGATCGCCCACAAGCACGGCCTGAAGGTGCTGGAAGATTGCAGCCAGAGCGTCGGCGCCAGTTACAAAGGACGCCCGCTCGGTTCGATGGGCGATATCGCAATCTACAGCCTGCAACAGAGCAAGACCATTACCGCGGGCGAAGGGGGCGCACTGGTGACCAACGACCCGTATCTCTTCGAGCGCGCCGTTCGCTTCCACGACGTCACCGTGCGCCGCGATTTCCCCGCCAAGCTGCATTACATGCCCGGCTTGAACTACCGCATGAACGAGTTCACGGGCGGAGTGCTGCTGGCTCAATTACGGAAGCTGGACACCATCATCGCCGACGTGCGCCGCAACGCCCGTCACGTGTACAGCGGCATTCGCGACGTTCCCGCGCTGCACCTGCGCCATTTGCCCGATCCGGAAGGCGAGCTGGGCACCGGAATCTTTCTCGGTTTCCGGTCCAGCGCGGAACGCCAACGCTATGCCGCTGCCATGAAGGCGGAGGGCGTTCCCGTCGCCGGCCCGGCCGGCTCGGTGGTTTTGCCGGTGGTTCCGGAGATCGAACAGAAAGTCACGGTCACCCTGCGATGGCCATCATTCGCCTCGGAGCGCGGCCAATCCATTCGCTACGGCCGCGAGTGCTGTCCGCGCACCCTCGACATCCTCAGCCGTTTTGCGGGCGTCATGATGGGCCCGAAGTACACCGAGCGCGATACCGAAGATGCGGTGACCGCCATCCGCAAAGTGTACCCGGCAATCGTAAGCGCATGAAGATCGCTTTCGTCGTGCTGTTCAGCGTCGCCCAATTGCCGGGAGCCGCCCTTCGCGCCGGTGTCGCGCGCATCGATATCACGCCGCGCGGTCCTGTCTGGATGTCCGGATATGCCAGCCGGAACCACCCCTCCGTGGCCGTCCGCCAGCCCCTTTGGGCCAGGGCGCTCGCGATCGAGGACGGCTCGGGCGCGCGGACCATCATCGTGGCCAGCGATCTCATCGGTCTGCCGGCGGAGGTAGCGGACCAGGTCGCGGCCCGCGCCCACCAGCAGTTTGGCATCGAACGCGCCCGCCTCCTCCTCAACTCTTCCCATACCCACACCGGACCGGTAGTCTGGCCAGGGCTTGCCGCCATGTTTACTCTGCCGGCGGGTGAGGAAGCCAGACTGCACGATTACGCGTCGCGCCTGACTGGCGATCTCGTCACGGTCATCGGCCAGGCGATCGCCGATCTTTCCCCCGCGCAGTTCTCGTACGGCTTCGGACAAGCCGGCTTCGCCATGAACCGTCGCGAGCCGACCGCGACCGGGATCAAGATTGGAGTCAACCCGTCGGGCCCAACGGATCACGCCGTCCCTGTCATTAAGGTCGCCGGGCCCGATGGTCATCTCCGCGCCGTCCTGTTCGCGTATGCCTGCCACAACACCACCCTGAACGGCGACTTCTATGAGGTCAGCGGCGATTACGCCGGCTTTGCCGAGGCGAGACTGGAAGCCGACTACCCCGGCGCCACCGCGCTCTTCATCGCCCTGTGTGGCGGAGATCAGAACCCCAATCCGCGAGGCACCATCGAGTTGGCCGAGCAGCATGGCCGCGAACTGGCCGCCGAGGCGCATCGCATCCTCGACGGCCCCCTCGGTCCCCTACGCGGGCCCCTTCGCGCCGCATATATCGTTACCGCGCTGCCATTCGCGCCGCAGAGCCCCGCGACTTACGAAGCCGATCTCGCCAATCCCAAAGCATCGCCCGCGGCGAAGCGGCGCGCGCGATCCATGCTCGATCATCCCGTTCAAGAAACCTCGTACCCCGTGCAGGCGATTCGTTTCGGGAAGGACCTGACGCTGCTTGCGCTCTCGGGCGAGGTGGTGGTCGATTACGATTTGCGCTCCAAACGCGAGTATTCGGTCGAGCCTCTGATCGTCGCCGCCTACTCGAACTCCGTGATGTGTTACATCCCGTCAGAGCGCGTCCTCCGCGAAGGCGGCTACGAGGCCCAGGACAACATGGTCTACTACGGCCAGCCTGGCCCATTCGCACCCGGCGTGGAAACTCGCGTCTTCGACGCCATCAACCAGGTCATGAAAAAGGTCGGCCGATCCACGGCGGCGAAATAGAGCAAGTCGCTCATTGTCGCGAAGCATTTCGCAAATACAGTCTCATATTCCGTGACAACCACCCCCTCAGAGGCCACAGATGCTGTGAGAGAATCGGTTGGCCGGTAGAGTCGAGGTTGGGCGCAGGTACTGGCGTTGAAACGCCGCCCTGTTTCCCAACCCCGCTCATCAAACCGGACGTGCCGATTTCCGGCATCCGGCTTTCCGACTGGCTTCGTCGCAGACTCACGAACCGGCCTCACGTAACGGACCCCGGAGACGGAACACCCCTAATTCTCCAAAAATCCGCTTCATCGAAAACTGATGGGTGCC
>JAIQFL010000359.1 GCA_020073365.1 Terriglobia bacterium
TGAACTTTCTGGTTTCCGGAGACCTGCTAGGACAAGTCGCCTCGCCGGCAATCCCATCTTTGTCTTCCACCACCTTCTCTCTGGCGCCTATGCCCTCGGGCAGCGACATTCTGACGGATGATATCCCAGGTTTGCCGGAACCCTTCCCCTTTCCCGGTCTCCTCCCGAAATTGCCCGCCCTGCGATTCCCAACCTTTCCGTCACTTCCGCCGCTCACGCTGCCGAGCTTCTTTCCCAAGAAACTGCAACTGATCGGCTCGGTGCAGCGTGCGGTACCCAAACTGACACTTTTCGGTCCGTCACCGAAAACCAACCCGGTGGTCGATACGTTCGTGTTCACCGTCCGAGGTGTCTGGCCGATAGCGTCGGGAGGGCAGTTTCAAGCCGGCGCCAGTATGGGACTGCCAATCAGTCAGCCGATCAGCGACCCCAAGAACACGACCTTTCAGGTGTTCGCGCAAGGCGTCAGCCCTGATTTGCTGGTCGACTATAAATCGTGGGTGCATTTGTACCTCCTCGGCAAAGCGTCGGTGACTGTCGCCAAGGATGGATCAACCACTTCTGTGGGTATCAGCCCGCAATTCAAGGCGAGCTTTGATCTTTCCAAGGATGGGAGTGTCAGCTTCGGCGTGGTGGGTGGGCCCCAGGTCAGTGGCGCCGCCTCACGCGGCCAGTTTACGCTCAGTCTTACACCATTTGTCACCACGGCCGGCATCACAGTCTCAACTCCCTGACGCATCCATCGAGAACTTCGAGAACTGAATTCGGGGCATTCGGGGAACTTTGCGTGGCACACTCGATATATGAACCGACGCAATTTCCTACACACGGCCGCTGCCGCCACTCTGACCGTAGCCGCCCAGACCAATACCCCGACCGCGCGCAAAATGATCGGCATCCAGGTGGGAGCCGTCTCGTTCGTGGACGAAGGCGTCGAACCGGTGCTGGACGAGTTTCAGAAGGACGCGTCCATCAACACGCTGTTCATCGCCACGTTCACCTACGGACGTGGGATCGCCGGCCGGCAGGTGCCCGGTCAGCCCCTCCCCGACCACGGCAAGCAACAGTACGACAACAGCAACGGCCCCGGTACGTTTCACGGCGGCAGCTACACCAAGATCCACCCGGAGTTTTACAAGGATACGCTACTCCAGAATTTTCGCGCGCCCGATTTCGGCGACTACGATGTGCTGGAGGCGGTCATTCCCTCCGCCCGCAAGCGCGGGATGAAGACCATCTGCTGGTTCGAGGACGTCTGGAACGACACCGTTCCGAACGTGCGGCAGGCCCAGGAAAGGCACCTGGACGGCACCAATGCCACCACGCTCTGTTTCAACAATCCCAATTACCACAACTGGCTGCTGGGGACGGTGGAGGATTACTCCAGGTCGTACGAAATCGATGGGATCATGTGGGGCTCGGAGCGCCAGGGCGCCTTCGCCGACGCTCTCCGCGGGGCCCACGGAGGAGCCCCGGGAAACCCCGTGAAGATCACCTGTTTCTGCGACTTCTGCGAGAGTAAGGCCCAGCAGCGTGGGATCAACGTGGTGCGCGCCCGGGAAGGCTTCCAGGCTCTGGCGAGCTTCGTGCAAGCGAGCCGCCAGGGTCGACGTCCGGTGGATGGCTACTACGTCACGCTGTGGCGGCTGATGCTGCGCTACCCGGAATTGCTCGCGTGGGAGATGCTGTGGACCGACAGCCTTCGCGAAACCTATTCGGCCATGTACAACAAGGTGAAAGCCGTGAAGCCGTCGATCGGTGTCGGCTGGCACATCTGGCACAACAATTCCTTCAGCCCGATTTATCGCGCGGAGCAGGACCTTTCGGAGCTTACGAAGTATTCCGACTTCCTGAAGATGGTGATGTACCACAACTGCGGCGGCGAACGTATGGCCGGCTACATCCGGAACGTGGGCCAGACGATTTATGGCGACGTCCCGCAGCAGGATCTGCTGGACTTCCACTACCGTGTCCTGGACTACAAACAGGAGAAGAACCTGGCGGACCTTCCGAAATCCGGTTTTTCATCCGACTACGTGTATCGCGAGGCCAAGCGCGCCCGCGAGGCGCTGAACGGCACGAAGACGCAATTATGGCCGGGGATCGACATCGACATTCCCACTGCTCCGACGTCCAGCAAGTCCACGCCCGATGGGACCAAGGATGCGGTGCTGGCCGCTTTTCGCGCCGGAGCGGACGGCGTGCTGCTCTCCCGCAAGTACTCGGAGATGCGGCTGCCGAACCTCCGCGGCGCCGGGGCGGCTCTCAAGGAGCTCGGTCTGGCTTAACGTGGGCAAGCACCCTCACCGCACCCCGTAATACCCCTCGCGGTGTCGCACTGTCAGCGTGCTCGCCTACACCTCAAGCAACACGAACCGCGATGGAAAATAGCGGAGAGTGCAAGTGCGGGTGGTGTCGCCTGCCGGGCTTCCACCGCGTAGCGGTTCCGCAGTCCGGCGGCGATCCTGGCCGCCATGGTCGGCAGGTCCGCCAGGTTGCCGGCGGTGTAGCAGCCACAGGGCAAACCATACCGCAACCGTAAGAATGGCGCTCACCAACGCTCCATCTGCGAATGCTGCCAGGACCAAGCTCATGAAATCCCTTCCTCTCTGTTGCTAAGGAATAATTATTCACATCCTAGGTCCGGTTTCCCCGGCTGTCAATTAAGAACTTAATAGTCAGGCAGGACAATACAGGTACTAAAACGCTAACGGTACGTGCATTACTGTTGGCTCGCAGTACTTTTGGGTGAAACTGGGACTGGCAGCCAAAGATGAGCGGCCGAAGGAATTATGAAACGAGACCCCATTTTCCGCACCACCGGCCGCCTGTTCGCTGGATTGCTACTGCTCTCCACGCTCGCCTCCGCAAATTCCATCATTGTCGCCACGGGTGTCGACTGGAATCGCGGAGAGAACATCACGATTGCCGAAAACGGCCTGAACCCACAGAGTTACTACGCTGGCGTGATCTACATTACGCTGACCCAGGCCACGCTACAGTACAACCGGGAAACCCTTTGCGTGGACCTGTTTACCGATATCAACCCCAACGTGGTCTACGGCACCACCGTCTTGAACCCCGCCGATGTATCGGGCAAGAACCTGGACAGGGTAGCGTGGCTCGTCGATAACGCACTGCGTCCATCCGAGAATCCTGCCCCCTTTAACCATTCGCTTTTGCCGTCAGGGGATTGGGTAGCTTCCCCCGCCCAAGGGGCGGGCATACAACTCGCAATCTGGGACATTGTCCACGACGGAGGAGATGGATTCGCCGCCGGGCAGGTGCAAGTACCTTCCACCACCGATACGGGCGTGCTAAGTATGTTAGGCTGGGCGACCACCTATGAATCGCTGAGCTTGCACCAGTCCTCGCCCTATGCCTTCATATACAAGAACGTGTGGTCGGACGGTACAACACCCGCTCAAATGCTAGCGGGTCCGCAATTCCTCGATGGAGGCCCTGCACCGCCTATTTTTCCCCCCTTTAACGCTCCAGAGCCGTCCACGTTTCTCATGGTGGGAGCCGCGCTGGTCGTGGCTGGGAGCTTCCGCCGGAACAGGAATCGCCGCCAGGCAGGGTCCAAGTAATTCGATAATACGGTAGTGGCCCTTTTGGAACTGCGCGCCTCCGGGTTGTACTGCGCGCCCGGAGATTTCTACATCGACCCCTGGTCGCCCGTGGACCGCGCAGTCATTACCCACGCCCACTCCGATCATGCATGCCCCGGTTCTCGCGCTTACCTCACGCCGACCACCGGGGCATCTCTGTTGCAGTTTCGCGTCGGACCGGATCCCGCGATCCAAACCGCCGGTTACGGGGAGCCGCTAACGCTTGGCGAAGTCCGTGTCTCGCTGCATCCCGCCGGCCACATTCTGGGCAGCGCGCAGGTTCGCCTGGAATATCGCGGCGAAGTCTGGGTGGTTTCGGGCGACTACAAGCTGGCGCCGGACCCGACCTGCACACCCTTCGAGCCACTCCGCTGCCACACCTTTGTAACCGAATCGACCTTCGGTTTGCCGGTCTTCCGTTGGCCCGCCGCAGCCTCCGTCATGGATGCCATCCACGCCTGGTGGCGAGCCAATCAGGAGGCCGGCAAGGCCAGTCTGCTGTTCGCGCACGCTTTGGGCAAGGCGCAGCGCCTGCTTGCCGCCATCGACCCTTCCATCGGCCCGATCCACGTGCATGAGGCTGTGGACCGCGTCTGCCAGATCTACCGGCAAAACAGACTTCCGCTGGCGCCGACCGTGCCGACCGCAGAGTGGTCACGCGCACTCGTCATCGCTCCGCCTTCCTGCCACGGCTCTGCCTGGACTCGCTCCTTCGGGAATGCTTCCACGGCGCTGGCTTCCGGCTGGATGCGCATCCGCGGTACGCGCCGGCGACGTTCGCTGGACCGTGGCTTCGTTCTGTCGGATCACGCCGACTGGCCCGCCCTTCTGCGCGTCATTGACGAAACGCGCGCGGAAACGGTTTGGGTCGCACATGGCTATCGCGAGCCGTTGGCTCGTTGGCTCCAGGAGCACGGCCGCCGAGCGGTGGCGGTGGAAGCCCGCTTCGAGGAGTCCGCATCGTGAAAGCCTTCGCCGAACTGTATGCTGCCTTGGACGAAACCACCAAGACCAACGAAAAGGTGGCCGCCCTGACCAGGTATCTGGCCGCTGCCCGGCCCGAAGACGCCGCCTGGGCCGTAAACTTCCTGATCGGGCGACGTCCCAAGCGCCTGCTGGAGTCCCGCAAGCTGGCGCAATGGGCCACCGAAGAGGCCGGCGTGCCCGAGTGGCTGTTTGCCGAGTGCTACCACGCGGTGGGCGATTTCGCGGAATTGATCGCGCTGCTTCTGCCGCCCGCGGAGGAATCGACCTCCCTGCCGCTGCACCATTGGGTGGAGCAGCGCCTGCTGCCCCTGCGGGAGGCCGACGACGAAACCCGCCGCGCCTGGCTGGTTTCCGCATGGCGGGAAATGGATGAGGGTCAGCGCTTCGCCTGGAACAAGCTCATCACCGGCGAGTTTCGGGTGGGAGTCTCGCAGAGCCTGGTGGTGCGGGCCCTGGCCGAAGTCAGCGGAGTTTCCGGAGAGGTGATCTCCCACCGGTTGATGGGGGAGTGGCAGCCCACGCCCGAGTTTTGGAAGCAATTGGTCGGTGGGGCAGGGCAGGGAGCCCTCGGGTTCGCTTCCACAAGCCGCGACGCAGAAGGGCAGGCCGGGAGCGCTGCCCCACCGGACTCCCCAGCGCGGGCCGAGGCTGCTCCACCGGCCGCCCCAATCAGCCGGCCCTACCCGTTTTTCCTGGCGTATCCCTTGGAAGGCGATGTCGAGGGATTGGGCGACATCCGCGACTGGCAGGTGGAGTGGAAGTGGGACGGGATTCGCGCCCAGCTCATCCGGCGGCAGCGGCAAACCTTCCTGTGGTCTCGCGGCGAAGAGCTGATTACCCCTCGCTTCCCGGAACTGGACGCGCTGGGGAAACTCCTGCCCGAGGGCACAGTCATCGATGGCGAAGTGCTCCCCTGGAAGGAGGGCGCGCCGCTTCCCTTCGCCCAGATGCAACGCCGCATCGGGCGCAAGGTCCTGGGCCACAAGATACTGGCGGACGTGCCGGTGGTGCTGATGGGTTACGATCTGCTGGAGTTCGAGGGCCTGGATGTGCGCGAGCGGCCCCTCGAATGGCGCCGTGCGCAACTGGAGTCCATCGCCCTGCCGGACGGCGCCCTGGTGCTGTCCCCCATCGTGGAAGCCGGCTCCTGGGATGGTCTGAAACTACTGCGCCAGGGATCTCGGGAACGGAAGGTGGAAGGCTTCATGCTGAAGCGGCGCGGTTCGCCCTATCGTGTGGGCCGCCGGCGCGGGGACTGGTGGAAATGGAAGATCCAACCCTATTCGGTAGACGCGGTTCTGATCTACGCCCAGCCCGGGAATGGGCGTCGCGCCAGCCTGTTCACAGACTATACGTTTGGCATCTGGGACCAGGGGAAGCTGGTCCCGTTTGCCAAGGCATATTCCGGCTTGACCGACGACGAGATCCAGGAAGTGGACGCGTTCGTGCGCCGGAATACCATCGAGAAGTTCGGTCCGGTTCACGCCGTCAAGCAGGAACTGGTTTTTGAGCTGGCGTTCGAAGGCATTCAGCGCTCCCCGCGCCATCGCTCCGGCATCGCCGTCCGTTTCCCTCGCATGGCCCGCTGGCGGCATGACAAGAAGCCCGAGGATGCAGATAGCATTGAGACCATCCGGGCGCTGTTGGGATAGGGGGCGGGCCGAAGGCCACGGGGCGGCTACCGGCGAGCCACCTGTTTCGCCTTCTCCTCGAGCGTCCTCCACAGCTTCGATTGCGCCTCCCTTCTTTTCACGCCGACATCGCCATTGAATTCGTCCATCAGGAGCTCGCTAAACGCTGCGATCGCCTGCTGATCGGTGCCACGTGCCGCCGGGTGATTGGCCTTTGCCAGGGTCGCCCGCGCGTCCAGCAGCGCGTCTTTCTCGCCCAGCAACACCAACTCGACCCGCGTATCGTTGTCGTCGGGGAGTATACCAACACTCGTGGGACGATCATAGCCGAACACAAAATTCTTGTAGGCTTCGACGTAAAACCGCGCGTACCTGTCCAGCTTAGCCTTGCGATTCGCATCCCCGATGGCCCACGCGATTAACGAAGTCATCGCGGCTGTTGCGATGACCGCACCGCCGATGATGGCTGCGCCCGTCAAGACGCCCTCCGACGTCACCGTGGCGAACGCGCGCCCACCCTGTGTCAGAAACCACCGCAGCGCCGGCCGGCCCACTTTGTCTGCGAGCCACGCCCAGCCCTTTTTCGAGAGGCCAACGTTGAATCCCACTTTCACCGTGAACGCGCCATGGAACGGACAACCCTCAAAGAACATGTCGTCCTCATACGTGCCGGAGAGACGTACGGCCACGGGAGTCTCCGAAAACTCGCCGCCGATTTCCGGCGTCACCGAGAGTTTTTTCCAGCGGTACGTCGTCTTGATCTGTGCTTCGAAGGGCCCGGTTACGGCCTTGACGAAATCCCACTTCGAGCCACTCTTCGCCGCCTCCGCGATCGCCTTGAGCAATTTGTCTTCGAACTTCACGGCGAAGGTTGCCTTGGTATCCTCGATAATCTTCGCCTCGACGGCGGCCCTCAACTGGTCCTTCCTGATCGAGATCTTCCCTCGTAGCGAGCCGCCTTGTTGCTTCACCTCGCCTTCCACGTTGATCCGGGCCTGCGCCACGAGATACCCCAAGTCCGCCGGACCCTCGGGCGGAATCCTGAACTCGAGGGTAAACTTCACATCTGCGGGCAGAAACGGCGAATCCCCATCCACGCTGATGTCGACCGGAATCACCGGCTTGGGAACGGGTATGCGTATGGGCACAGGGTGGGGCACGGGTGCCAGGGGGATGTAGATCAGGCCTGGCGACGCGGCGCGCGAAAACCTCCAGTTCTTCTGGTCGCGCGTCGGCAGCGTGCAGCCGACATGGTGGTGCAAGTACCAGTTGATCTCCTTCACATTGGTGGTGTGGAAATTGTGAAAGTTTAATTGATCCACCGACAGTCCGAATTTCTTCGCCACCGACTCCAGTGTTTCGTCGTTACCCACTTTATACGGCGGCATACGGCTCCCGGGGCGAGGCCCCTTCTCCAGCGGATGTGTAGGACGATGTTCAAACGGCTTCATGCTTTTCTCTCCTTGGGCCGGGTGCATTCCTGGCTGGCGGCCCTGTCTGCGGGTTACCCCCCACATCCGCACCTTAAGAGCCACAGGGGGGTATCGGTCAATCACCGGCGCGTGTCCAAAGCAACTTCTTTCTATAACGAATTAAACCTCTACGGCACAATCAGCTTGTTCGGCGCCGGAGACGAAAAGAGGGTCCCCGGTGGGCCGCACGTCTCCAACTACCTCTATCGCAGCCGGACCCGCATGCGTTATTGCCAGTGTTTGGCGGCAAGGTTGCCCGCGCACCAGTGGTCCGGTCGCAGGGTCTGCAGTAACCTCATCAGGACCCGGATGGAATGATGAGGATGCTCTGAACAGAAGCCATGTCTAAGGCCATCGTGAAGCTCAGTGAAAACTTATTGGGTCCCCGGACCACTCGCGCTTTTTCAACTGAGTCACCAACCTTTGTCTCTGTTCGGCATTGAAGGACTGGTGCCCACCCCAGAACTCTCGTTGCGTGCGAAGTGTTCGTTTGTTCACAGGAGGGCCCCACGTCTGCATGTAGTTCTGCGTCTGAGACGTGTGGTAAAGGTCGGCGATGAAGTGGCCCAACTCGTGTATGGCACAATTGGCGAGCGCACGTCCCAGTAAGGCGGTATAGGTGAGGAGCCGCCGGCGGTCACGCTTGCCCGTGAGAGGATTGGCGTTTCCACAAACGCGCATTTCCCGGTGAGCCCGGACCCAAACCTCGCCGGTGCCATCCTCGCCGAGGACCGTTCTGCAAACCTTGCCCGGCGGGCTCTTAGAATCGAAATCGATGTTGAGATCACCCCGGCTGTGAATCGCCGGGATGATTCTGAGCACCATTCCGGCGTCGCGAACGATTGGCTCGAACTCGACCCTCATGATCCAAATGATCTCGTCGCGCAGTCGCTCACTCAGCGAGCCGAGCTCGTGGAGCGCTAATCGAATCTCGTTTTTTGAAGACATCAGATCCCTCCTTCGGTTATCTGGCAGACATTGACGGCGAACCACATGGTCTCCAAGTCGCCCATCCGCACTTTGAAGCCACAGGCGGGTATCGGTCAATCACCGGCGCGTATCCAAAGCATATTCTTTCTGTAACGAATTAAACCTTTACGGCACAATCAGTTTGGCAGGGTATATGCGTGGGCGTGGAAGAAGCGTATGCTGTGAGATACCCATGACGAAACCGTCAACGGGACTCTATCAACTCGATCTCGACCGTTATGAGCTTCGCCGCGGCGACGGCGTCAAGGTTAAGCTCGAACGCCAGCCTATGGAAATGCTGATTTTTCTGGTCGAGAGGAGGGGGCGGCTGGTCACCAGGGAGGAACTGATCGCCCGGCTCTGGGGAGACGGGGTCGCGGTCGAGACGGAACCGGCCATCAACAACGCCGTTCGGAAGATTCGCACCGCGCTTCGCGATTCGCCCGAGAAGCCCACACACCTGGAGACGGTGGTGGGAAAGGGCTACCGCTTTATTGGGGATCTCGAAGTGGTGGGGGCGGCTGTTCAGGCCGAACCCCCGCCGCCATCCCGGACCCGGCGTTTGCCCGCCGCCGCCCGTCTCCCGCTGGCCCTCGCCGCCCTCCTGGCCGCTGGTTTGGCGCTATGGCTCGGATGGGGCAGGTTCACCCGGGGGCCCATTCGATCGATCGCCGTCCTTCCGCTCCAGAACCTTTCGGGCGATCCGGGGCAGGGCTACTTCGCCGACGGCCTGACCGACGAATTGACCACGAACCTGGCGCGAATTGGCTCCTTGCGCGTGATCTCGCGAACTTCCACTCTGCGATACACCGATCACCGTAAGTCAATGGGCCAGATCGCCAGGGAGTTGAGCGTGGATGCCGTGATCGAGGGATCGGTGGTGCGCTCGGGGAACCGGGTCCGGGTTACGGCGCAGCTCATCGATGGCCGCGCGATACTCACCTGTGGGCCCAAAGCTACGAGCGGGATCTCGGGGAGATCCTCGAATTGCAGGACTCCGTGGCTCTGGATATCGCTTCGCAAGTAAATGCCAACCTCACCGCCGAGGTGCGCGGTGCTCTGGGCTCCCACCACACCGTGAAACCCGAAGCCTACGAAGCGTACTTGCGCGGCCGCGGAGAAATCGAAAAGCAGACGCAGGCAAGCATACGGAAGAGCGCCGGGTACTTTCAGCAGGCCATCGACCTGGATCCGTTCTACGCCGCGGGGCATGCAGGCCTGGCGGATTCGTACAGCCTGATGGCCAACTACTCGGTGATCACGCCTCGGGAGGCGTTCCCGCGGGCGGAGGCGGCCGCACGTAAGGCCCTGGAAATGGACCCGCTGCTCCCTGAGCCGCACGCTTCACTCGCGGTCATCAAGCATCATTTCTACTGGGACTGGTCCGGCGCCGAGGCGGAATACCGGCGCGCCGTCGAGCTTGTTCCGGGCTTTTCGATGGCGCATTTGAGATACGCCTGGTACCTGTCGGATTGCGGCCGGCATGAAGAGGCGTTGGCTGAAATCCGCAAGGCAAGGGATTCGGATCCGCTGTCGCTCATCATACGAAACAACGTCGGACGCGTTTTCTATTTCTGGCGCCGGTACGACGACGCCATCCGCGAGCTTCAGAATATCCTCGCCATCGATCCGAATCGAATCTTTGCGCGCTTTCTCCTGGGCGCAGCCTACGAACAAAAGCGCATGTATGCGGAAGCCATCGCGGAATACCGGCGCGGCGAGGAACTGATGGGGATCAGCGGTGGGACGGGACTTGCGTCAACATACGCCGCTTCCGGACGAACGAGCGATGCCCGGCGACTGCTGGTTGAGCTTGAGAAAGTTCCGGAGAACGGCGTGGTGGACTGGTACTATATCGCGGCGATATACGGAACACTTGGCGACAAGCAGCAGGCCTTCGCCTGGCTCGAGAGGGCCTACGAAAACCGGGACTATTTCCTGACGCAAATCAGGGTTGACCCCCGCATGGACCCGCTCCGTTCCGACCCCCGCTTCGCCCGCCTGCTGGTGCGGATCGGCATGCCGGGGGCCTGAGGCCAGGGGCAAGGGGTTGGGGGCGAGCCCCACGGAGTGGTGAGAGGCCAGGGGCCAGGGGTTGGGGGCCGAGGGTGGTCAGAGGGCTGGAGCCAAAGAGCTCGGGGCCCCCGACCTCTTCTTAGGAACCAAAGCCCCCCTCATTCGTCTACACAGGAAAGCAACGCGGGCCCTCGAGAACTGTGGCATGGGATACTACTGCTGAAATGCCTAAGGTACTGATCGCCGGCGGCGGACTCGCCGGTCTATCCGCTGCGGCTGCGCTGGGCGGAGCCGGTTTCGAGGTAGACCTCTTTGAGACACGTCCTTTTTTGGGCGGGCGCGCCACCTCGTTTCCGCTTCCCGCGCCTGCCGACGGGGAGGCCGAAATCATCGACAACTGCCAGCACATCCTGCTGCGCTGCTGCGTCAACCTGCTGGATTTCTACGAGCGCATGGGAGTCCGTGACCGCATCAAGTTCTATCGCGAGTTCTACTTCCTGGAGCCGGGTGGGCGCATTTCCATTCTGCGGCGCGGCCGGTTGCCTGCGCCCTTTCATTTCACCGGATCTCTTCTCCGGATGCATTGCCTGGGCCGCGCCGACAAGACGAGAATCGTCCGCGGATCGATGAGACTGGCTTCGTGGTAGCCGGTGAGCTCCACCGTGCGGATCACTACATTTGCGCACTGCCGATCGAGCGTCTGGAAGGCGTCGGTCTGGAAGCTCCCAAGCTGGAGTACTCACCCATCACCGGCGTGCACCTGTGGTTCGATCGCGAGATCACCACGTTGCCGCACGCCACCCTCCTCGACCGTACCATGCAGTGGATGTTCAATAAGGACGCCGGCCGCTACCTGCAACTGGTGGTCAGCGCGTCGCGCGACCTGACCAATCTCTCGCGCAACGAGATCATCGAGATTGCCGTGGGCGATCTTCGCTTGTACTTCCCGCGCGTGCGCGATGCCCGCCTGGTAAAGGCCCACGTGATCAAAGAACAGCGCGCCACTTTTTCCGCGGCCCCCGAGACGGAATCCCTGCGGCCCACGCCGGAATCCGGGCTTCCCAAAGCCTTTCTGGCGGGTGATTGGACGCGTACCGGCTGGCCCGCCACCATGGAAGGCGCGGTCCGCAGCGGCTATCTGGCCGCCGAAGCGGTGGCGCAGGCGGCCGGCAAACCGGCACGGTTTCTGATTCCCGACCTGGGGTAGATGCGTGGCAGACGGGATTTCTTTTGCGACCCCCCTGAGCCAATTCCACAATCCTCTTCTTGCTGGGAAAATCCCCCATGGCGCTGGCTCAAGGCATTCGTAGCCGATTGGCCGGGCGATCCCGTCAGGTTAGAGCCAGCTCAATTCACGGACACTGGCGATCTTACCTGGCCTATTCCTGCGAACGGCGTGTCACGGGAGTTATCGAGAGTAATCGCCAAAAGCACTGGCGAAGCCAACCGCGGGGCACTGGACGACGGTGGTCGATCGTTCGTGGGCAATCCTTTGTAGCCGCAGCAGGCGAAATGACCGAGGAATGTTGTACCCTTTTAGCTGTAGTAACGGTTCAGCCCCGTAGTGAGAGAAGGGCCGCGAATCAATGAGGAGCGGACGCTGCTTTGCCTTTAACACTGGAAGATCTCGATTTCACCCAGTTCAGTTTCGAATTGCGGTTTGTACACTCCTATCTGCTCTGGGATCGAGCGGGACGAATCTGGCAAGAAACAACTCGACTCCTTCCAAAGGCAACCGTGACGAATGCCGCACCGAACAAGATTGTCATGAAGGACGGCCCCGTTGAGCTGAATGTAGAACCGGATCGTGTGGGCATCCAACTCTTTGATCGCGAGCTCTTGAAAGGCATCCCAGCGGTTGCTGCCGAGTTCACACAAATGGTTTCGTCGATCTTGGAACTTTCAGAATTTACCCGAGTTGGCCTTCGCATGATCTACAGGAAGGTCTTCCCGACAAAGGGAGGCGCCGCTGCAGAGATCATGAAATTCGGCTTTTTGAGAATTCCGGAAGATCGCTATTTTGGCGTCGCAGGGTTGCCGCTCTATCCTGAAATCACGTTCCGCAAAGAAGAAGGCAGCAAGGGTTTTTCCATTCGAATCAAGGCTGAAGCCATCGAGTATAAGCTGGAACTCCCCTACTTCTGGCATAAGGTTGCGAAATCGGTTTCGGAAGTTCATGAAACAGTCACCTTCGACCTCGATTCATATGTCCAGGGCACAATCTTGCTGTCCCAGATTGCATTTGAGGATTGGATCACGCAGACATTGCACGTAATCCGCCGTGATGCTAACGGATTTCTAGGAGGTTAATGCACAACATGGTTGAACTCATCATCAGTCCGACAAATACCGACGCCACACCAACAGCCATTCTCCACCGCCTCAACGTGGGTGAAACCAGCATCGCGACCAGTCTGGAGGCATGGTTCCAAGGAACGGCCGACCGGAGCGGCGGAGGGAGCGACACCCAAAGCTCCGACCCCAACCGAGCCCCGGTTGTGTCAATTGCCAGCCATGAGACATTTAAGCCGGCGCTGGTGAGCATCGCGGATATTTACTATTCCCCGGAATCCATCGGGTCACCGTACCTCAGAAATGCATTGCGGCTTCTTTCGATGGCCGTGAAAAATGTCGAAAGCGCGCTTGAACTCCTCAGCGACGGAGACATGATCGGGGGCGACGATGCAATGCAACATTACCAAGTGCTCCTTCCAGAGCTTTTTGCGTGTCGGTCAATAGGGGAAGGATTCGGCTTGCTTGTAAGCTCATTATTGAATGCGGTTACCAGCCTACGTGGGCAATCGATGGTAGAACGGCAGGTCCGTGCCGTGCGGTCAGTGCTGATCGAGCTAAGCTCGGAACCATTTATGTCTTTCGATGCAGCCCTGGTACACGTTCTCAGGCTTGAGCAGGCAGATCTGAACGTTGATCCTCCCAATTTTGAGTTTTTGGCTGAATAAAGTGGACCCCATTGTCAAGACCATTTTTGGCCCTCAATAAGTTAATGTCCGACGAAGTCCTGGATTTGAGTTCTTGAGGATGGCTGTGGAGGCACGCCCCCAGCAACACCACCTCTCTCTCCCTATTGCCCTGATCTTTTCCTAGCCAGTTGGCTGCTTCCGCGTGGCCAAAGCGCCGCGATCGTTGGCCCCCTCCGGACTGGCGCCCAAGCGGTAGATCCCATGG
>JAIQFL010000360.1 GCA_020073365.1 Terriglobia bacterium
GGCCATGCGGAAGTTCCGTTCCACCGGTTTCTTCGGCGCGCCCTTTTTCGGCCGCCCCGCCGGCCGCTGCCGCGGTTCCTCCATCGGAACACTGACCCGGTCCAGCGACACACTAATGGAGCGGGCCTCCTCGGGCACCTCGACGGCATCGATCAGGGCGTCCTCAATGTCCTGGTGATCCGCCACCGCAAGAGCCCCGACCAGATGCGGTTCGGCGGGGCGCTTCACGTGGATGTGCCCCATCGTGGCTCGGTTCGGCTGTCCAGCCCTGCGTTACGATGGTTTTACCACTATTCCCGGGGGCAGCGTGATTTGAGCAGTTGCACCATATCGTTAAGTCGACGGAGTTTCCTCTTATGTCGGAGCGCCCAGAAAGGCTTCGCCAACTGTTCGAGGATGCATTTCGGCTGCCTGAGTCGGAGCGAAGCGCGTTCCTGAGGCTCAAATGTGGTTCGGATCGGGAATTGCTGCTGGAGATCGAGTCTCTTTTATCGCAGGCAAGCAGCACCAGTACTACGATCGGGGACCTCAGGCTCGGCGAGAGCCTGGAAACCAGCGCGACCACCGCGCACGGAATGTCCACCGAGTCCGCGCTGGCGGGCGGACAGGTCGAGGACGACCATTTCGGACCGTACTCCATACTGAGGCCTATCGGCGAAGGCGGGATGGGAACGGTTTATATCGCTGAGCAGACCCAGCATATCCACCGAAAAGTTGCACTCAAGGTAGTCAAGCTGGGCATGGACACACGGCAGGTAATCGCCCGCTTCGAAAGCGAGCGCCAGGCGCTAGCGTTGATGGAGCATCCGCACATCGCCCAGATTTATGATGCCGGGACGAGCGAAAAGGGCCGCCCGTACTTCGTCATGGAGTACGTGCCCGGAGTGGCCATTACCCAGTACTGCGACGAGCGGCTTCTGGATACGCGCGAGCGCTTGAAGATGTTCGTGACGGTCTGTGAGGCGCTCCAGCACGCGCACCAAAAAGGCGTGATCCATCGCGACATCAAGCCCTCCAATATTCTGGTCTTCGAACAGGATGGCAAGCCGTTTCCCAAGGTGATCGATTTCGGCATCGCCAAGGCCACGGACCAGCGTGCGGCCGAACAGAGCGCGTTCACCCAGATGGGCAGCCTCAGAACTCCTATAGCATGCTTGTAACATCTAGTAACATTGCACAAACTAAAGGAGTTGCCGGAACAATGGTGTTCAATAATCTCGGTTAACTTTCATGGCAAGTTCAGACGGCTCTTCTCGACAAATCGCAACTACTCGCGCTAATCGGGGTCATGGAAGGAGTGCCTGAACCTTTGCTCGGCGAGGAAGCTCACCGTTTCCACGTGGTCGCGCCGTTAACACGAGTGGCCTTCCCGGCGCGGGCTACTATAGGAGTTCTGAGCCTAGTGGGAACGCCGGAGTACATGAGCCCCGAGCAGGCGAATCTCACCAATCCGAACGTCGACACCGCCACGGATGTCTATTCGCTCGGCGTGCTCCTCTACGAACTGCTGGCGGGCGCGCTTCCTTTCGAGGGCAAGTCTCTGCGCCAGGCAGGCCTGGCCGAGCTACTGCGGATCATCCGCGAGGAGGTGCCGCCGACGCCCTCCGACAGAATTACCCAACTCGGCGAGACAGCGACCGAGGTTGCACGCTGCCGCCGGACCAATCCCCCCACCTTGCGCCGCGAGCTGGCGGGCGATCTCAACTGGATAGTAATGAAGGCGCTGGAGAAGGACCGTTGCCGCCGGTATGCCTCGATGTCGGAATTCGCGGCCGACATTGAGCGGCACCTGCGTGACCAGCCGGTACTCGCAGGCCCACCCGACACGCTGTACCGCGTTCGCAAATTCGCCCGGCGCCACCGGATCGGCGTGGCCGCCGGGCTGCTGGTAGCCGCTTCGCTGGTGGCCGGCATGATATCCACTGGGTGGGAGGCGCACATTGCCGAAGCCCGCCGACGCGAAGCCCGGGCGAGGGAGTTGACGGCGGATGCGGCTCTGTGGCAAACCGAAGATCCAGCCCTGGCGTTGTATCTGGGCTGGCAGGCGACGCAGATGGGGCGTCCCCTGCCACCAGAACTGGAGGGGGTGTTGGCGACTTCGCTGGCGAATGGCCCAAGCTTTGGAGTAATGCGGAACTTGGAGTCAACGGCTGTTGCCTGGAGCCCGGATGGGAAGATCCTATCCGCGGATTACGGCCCAACGATTCAGATGTGGGATTCGGCCACGGGTCGAGCGCTCCGCGCTCCTCAAGGCGAGTTAGGTTCCGACCTTGCAGTTGCGTGGAGCCCGGATGGGAAAACCCTGGCATCAGCGGCCTTCGACGGAACGATCCGACTGAGGGAGGCGGACACCGGTCAGCCACAACACACTCTACAGGGGCATCAAGGTCGTGTGCTCAGCGTTGCGTGGAACCCGGACGGGAGGACTCTCGCATCCGCGGGCGTCGATTCCACGATCCGGGTGTGGGAGGTGTCCACCGGCCAACCGCTTCTCATTTTGAAGGACCACTGGTATCCCGTCAATGGCGTTGCGTGGAGCCCGGATGGGAAGGTCCTGGCGTCCGCCAGTGCCGATCAGACGATTCGGATCTCGGAGGCGGCCAGCGGTCAACTGCTCCGTACTTTGGAGGGCCACACAGGCAACGTGGGCTGCGTCATCTGGAGCCCGGATGGGAAGACCATAGCGTCCGCGAGCGCCGACCGGACGATCCGGCTGTGGGAGGCGGCTAGTTGGTTGGCCAGATGAGCCTTGAAATCAACTTGCTGATGGTGAGCCTGTCCGTGCCGGGCGCGCTTTCGCCGACACCGTGCGCCGCTTTCAAAAAACATCTGAAGGTCATCGCCGTGGCCGACGAGTGGGAAGAATCGAGCTCCGGGTTTCGAGGAGCTGACGCGTCAGAGCGCAGGCTCTTGAAGCCGGAAAGCGTTTCAAGAGTACAATGGCTGCGGACGATCCAAGGCGTCTTCGAGCCGCCAGCCTGCACGCTATCCACGGCTGCCAGATGCTAAACCTCGCCGGTGCTTGACTCGTAGTGACAGCAGGCGAGCAGGAGGATATTCACCGGCTCTTCGCGTTACGACAGCGAATGCGTCTAGTGGCGAAAGCTCAAGTTTTTCGCACACCCCTGTGCCGAAGACTGATGTGTTTTGCACGCCGCTCATGGCCGGCGCGATCTTCAGGTTCCACCAGTTTTCCTCCCGGTTGCCTGCTGCAACAAGAGATTCGAATCCGGATTCTACCCATCCATCATTTCCCGGTACTGTCAAACCTGTACTGCTTACCCGACAAAGCCGCGCGGGATCTCTCATCGGGTTCGGCTAAAAACCTTCTCGGTGCGGCGCTTACACATTCGCAAGTATGTCTCGGCGCTGGTCCTAATCCTCTCGTCTGGCCCGGCGCAGGCTTGTGCGAACAGTGCCTCCGCCTCGCAAAAGCATTGTTTTTGGAAGGCTTGGATCGCCTGCTCGAAGTGACCATACTGGAGTACACTAGGTGACCGTTTCTCGGATGTCCTGGCCTGCTCATCCTCTCCGTCAAAGGCGGCGTGAAGTACAACCAAGAGCTTTTGAATCAATTCGCCTTCATCCGTAAACTCGATCACCACATGCCTCCGGCCAGGGTCAATACCATTTGATCCATTGATGGTATTGGCCGCCACTCGGGGTAGCTGTTCGACTACTCGTGAATAGCGAGCTTGTTGCTCCCAGTGGTATTGGGTCACTGTCTCAAAAGACTCGAGCTTTCCAACGAGCGCACAGCGGTCGAGTACAAAGCCTCGACGGCCGCGATGACTGCCCAGAATGTGCATCAGCTCAATTGCTCGCCGGCGGCGTAGCTGGAAGATCGACTCAAACGTCGGCCGATCGATCGCTTGGACAGAAAGAGTTCTCAGCCTCTCGATGATTTCAGGAAGGCGCTGCAACCAGTACGGCTTATACGGCATAAAATGTTGGGCTCCGTTCATCAGCCGCAGTTTACCCTTTACTCGCGCTTACCCCACCGCCCCGGGCCCATTTTGTGGTTCGAACATCCCGCCTTCGTAAACGGTCGGCTAAATCTGATTTGTTTGCCTCTAACTATATCTAAGCTAGGTGCGCACGCCGCGGAACAGGCCTCGAATTCCGCGTGCAACCCTCCGCACGATCATGATACCGAACACGACAAGCACCGCAACGATTGCCAGCGCCGCCACCGGGTGGAAAGCGGCCAGCAGCGATAACCCAACGCTGCCGACGTCTTCCAGAACGCTGAGCGCTATATTGCTGAAAGGCTCGGGAGACGCATTCACGGCGAGTCGCGCTGCCGCCTTCGTTCCATGAGACGTCAGCGCGATTCCGCCACCCAACAGGAAAGCCAGCAGGCGGACCCTGCTATCAAAGTGCCCGAAAGCAGCTGCGGCGAGCACCGCTCCCCCGGGGACCCGAATGAACGTATGAACCGCGTCCCAAGCAGAGTCGACGGCAGGAATCTTGTCGGCGACGAACTCTACCAAGAACAGCACGCCGGCTACCGCGATGACCCACCAGTCGCCGAGGATGCGCAGATCACCCGGCAGATGCGCAAATCCAAAGCGCTGGAGCAAGCCCAACGTGAGTACGCTAGCGTACAGCTTGACGCCCGAGAGCCATGCGGCCCCCATCGCCACGCCCCAGGTTCCAAACCAGTCCATGCTGCCTTTCCATCCCTAGCGCCCGGCCATCCGGGTCGAAACTCTACTTCTGCTTCGCGATGATGAGGTCCTTGATCTTATTGTAAGTGGCCTGCGGAATGATCTTCTTGTCGACGAGTTCATTCTTTCCGCGATATGGCTGGCCCTTGATGATCTTATCGGCGTAGGCCGGACCGATTCCCGGAAGCGCCTGCAATTGTTTCGCAGTGGCAGAGTTAATGTCCACAAGGTCGGCTGCTTTTGCGGTGGCGGCCGAAGCGGCCTTCTTCGCATCCTTTGCCGGTGTGGGTGTTTGGGCAGGCGCTACTGCCAGCGAAAACGCGAGCAGCATCATCATCAAATATTTCACGATCTTCATATGGTCTCCGTCTCGCATGGCTGTGCCATCCAGCCAGCGACAACTTGATTTGGATAAACAGCTCACCTCTCGAAGCGAGTCCGAAGAATCAGGCAAACTGCGAGTAAACAAACAGTACGATCAACGCTCCGACGAGCGCCATGAGGTAGCCAGCGGGGTGGCCTTCCTTATACATGCCCGTCGTTCGGCCGATCACGCCTCCCAGCCATGCACCGACCAAGCCAAGAATCATCGTAAGGATCAGGCCCATGTGCTGGCGGCCTGGCATCACGGCACGGGCCAACAGACCGATAATCAGTCCGAAGATGGCGTGCCCAATCATGTGTAACAGATCTTCTTTCCTCTCTTTCTTTTTGTGGCGCTCACGGAAATAGCCGCCGTGAGCTCAGCTTACGTTCGGTCGTCCCGTGTGTTCGTAATCCGCCTGGTCGTTGACCAAGGCTCTCAACTCTCAACTCTCAACTCTCAACTCTCAACTCTCAACTCTCAACTCTCTGCTCGGTCTGAAGTTCGGCACGCGCTTTGCAGGAACTGCCACCTGAGCCCCGGTCAACGGATTTCGACCTCGCCGCGGAGCCCTAGTGTGCGTGCTGAAGTTCCCAAACCCGCGAACTTCAACCCGCTCGCCCTTGCGCAACGCACGAACCATGCTGTCAAGGATGATCGCGATCAGACCCTTGGCTTCCTTGTGCGAAACCGCAACGGCGCGAGCAATCTCTAGGCTAAGATCAGCTTTTGTCAATTTCGCCATGAAAGTGCCGATGATCCCAGGCCGACAAAGAACTACTTTTTAGTCGGTGAAGGCTTCTTTGCGGCCGTCGAATCTTTCGCGGCATGATAGCCTGCCTTTTGCGCCTCGGCTTCGGCCATGAACTTGCCCTGCTTGGTTTTTCCGTAGAACTGGCCGTCTTTGTGATACACCTTGGTGCTCGTGTTCACCCATACCAGCCCTTTCGCCTGTGCGTCCGCGATTTCCTTGTCGGAGGGCGCTGGTGTTGCAGCAGTTTTGGTGGCGGTTTTGGCAGGTGCTTGCTTAGGGGCCTGATAGGCCAGCGCACCTCCAGAGAGCGTGAGTGCCGCGGCCAGCGCGGAGCTCACAATCAAAGACTTGAATAGTTTGTTCATTGCGTTCATTGGTCCTTTCCAAACATGCTCCCAAGTTTTGCGGCGGCGCTTCCCAGCATCGCTCCGCCTGCTTCAGTGGCGGCTCCGCCCGAGAGAATACTGTCCAGGTTGCCGGCGATGGACGCCGGAAGGCGGGCATCAAGAATTCCAGGACTGTCTCTGCTGCACCTTTCGCCTGCTCGGGCTGCAATCCCGTTCTTTCCGTGATTTTGCTGATCAATTCGTCCATCATCTTCTTCCTCCTTTCCATTCGACATTCGTTCGCCCGGCTCTATCTGGCAAACGTGATTCCGATTCCGGTCGTGTAGAGAAAGTCATTGGTCTTTCGCCCAGGAGCCGGATGATTGAGGTAACGGTCGCTCAGCGACAAGTTCCAGGTGAGCCATTTCGAGAGTTTCGTGGACGCTCCCACGTCGAAGTTCACCCGGTAGGTTCCAGTGTTCGTCAGATCGTTGAACATGCGGAAACTCTGAACCAGCGACGTGGCGCCGGTCAGTTTCAAGCTGTACTCGTCTCCCCAGAACAATTCCGCGGAGTTTCGGGTCAACGGAGTGCTGAATTTCGAGTGGTTGAAGTCGATACCCGCAAGCAGGTCCAGCTTGCTGAGCTCCGTCTTCATCGCGTGGAAGCCGAGACCTCCGCCCAAAACGAATCGCAGGTCCAGATTTTGAAAGCGATCATATTCGTAGTCGTTGAAGACGTTGACAAACAAACGCGGGTTCACGTTGTGGTCGTAGGCGACTCCACCGCGAACCGCTTGAGCGGTATCGGAATTCTTGCCATTGACCAGCGCCGAGGCCTTGATCGCGTTGAAGTAAACAGAAGTCTTGTCCGTTTTGGTAAGCCGGGCGGCATTGACACCGGTTGTGAAGGTCAGGGTTCTCGCATTGCCACTGGTACCGGCGAAACCCAGGCTGGCGGCCCCGGCCCAGAGTTGCCCCCAGCCAGGGTGCAAGAGCCGCTCGTATGCTTTCTGTTCATCGGCGTTCCGGATGCTGGTGACTTCGCCCGGAGGCACCTCCAACTTCGTGTCTTTCCCGACAACCGAGACTTTGCCTTCGGTAGTGGTCAGCGTGCCGAGCAATGTCCTGCCATCTTTAAGAACGACGTTGACTAGCTGCTCCGAACTGACGGAAGCAACCTGATCCCAAAGAGCAGTAACGACCCCGAAATTCACCGTCTTTACAGTGATCGTTTTGCCATCCTGCTTGATGATGCTGCCGGCAACCCGGTCGCCATTTTTCATGATGAGCTGGTCCGCCCAAGCGGCGCACAGAAAGAGGCTGGCAGACACGGTCAATCCGATAACGAGGGTGCTTCTGAAAGAATGCGGCATGCGATACCTCCAGGGCTGGTGATTGCCCGAATTCGAATCACCTGCGCGCACAAGGCAGACCCGACGGATAGCCTCCGTAGAAGTGCACGCAGGCGGCTCAGACTATAGTCCTTCATGTCAACGGCGACCTTCTTAAGAAGTCAGTTGCGACGTGCAGTTCGGGCAACGCTTCGCCGGAATGGGGATTGGCGTGCAGCAGAAAGCGCAGTCCTTGGTGGTTGGTGCGGCTGGTGCTGTTGCGGGCTTCCTTTGCATCTTGCTGGCTTGCCGCACGATGATGAAGATGACAAACGCGATGATCGCGAAGTTAATCACCGTATTAAGGAATTGGCCGTACGCGATGACGGGAGCCGCAGCGGTCTTAGCCGCAGCCAGTGTCGGATAGGACTGGCCATTGAGACTGATGAACAAGTCTTTGAAATCTACGTGACCCAGGACCAAGCCTATGGGAGGCATCACAATGTCATTCACGACCGAAGTGACGATCGCTCCAAAAGCAGCACCGATGATCACGGCAACGGCCAGATCGAGGACGTTGCCTCGCATCACGAACTCTTTGAAGTCTTTTAACACGTCTTATCACCTCACCTCTTGTTACAACAGTCTACAGCATATGCCGTCGCAGATTGCACGATAGACCCTCGCGCTCACGGCGGCGAGGGGCGGCAAGTCGATCCGGAGCCGCGGCATTGAGCGGTCAATCGGCAGCGGCAACCTGCTTCTCTAACTTCAACTGGGGCTCCCCAGCGATGGCGGGATAAACCACTCCCGCAATTGCAGCTCCGATGATTGGCGCCACCCAAAAAAGCCAGAGTTGCTGCAATGCCCAGCCACCGACGAACAGTGCCGGCCCCGTGCTACGCGCGGGATTCACGGAGAGATTCGTTACCGGAATCCCGATCAGGTGAATCAGCGTCAAACCGAGTCCGATGGCGATGGGCGCCAACCCCTGGGGTGCCCTCCGGTCGGTAGAACCGAGAATAATCATCAGGAACATGAACGTGAGCACCACTTCGGCGACCAGGCACGCCACCAGTGAGTACTCGCCCGGTGAGTGCTCGGCATAGCCGTTCGAGGCGAATCCGCCTGCCAGAGAGAACCCCGCCTTGCCGCTTGCGATCACATAGAGCACAGCCGCGGCGGCGATGGCCCCCGCAACCTGGGCGATGACATAGGCCAACAGGTCTGAAACGGGGAACCGCTTCCCGATTACCAGACCTACCGAAACCGCCGGATTCAAATGGCATCCCGATATATGACCGATGGCGAACGCCATGGTCAGTACCGTCAATCCGAACGCAAAAGCCACCCCCAAGAATCCAATGCCAAGGTTTGGAAATGCGGCAGCCAGAACGGCACTGCCACATCCCCCGAAGACGAGCCAAAAGGTACCGATGAACTCCGCCGTCGCTCTTCTGCTTAAAGGCATAAAGGAACCTCCTTTCCCTCGCAACCAAGGCTCACTTCTCAACCACAACAGTCTTGTTGACCTCTATCTGGACTTTTCTTGCCACCCGGTCTCCGCCGGATACAGGTTCGATTCTGACGGTGTATTCTCCAGGAGGCAACAGCACGCCTTGGGCACGGTTGCTAAACTCGTCCGAATGCCCATAGAATTTGTCATTGATGTAGACAGCCGCAAACTTGTCGGAATTAATCGTTCTCAGCGTCCCGAAAGGCCCTTTCGGCACCGGGAGCGGCTTCAGTGTCTGGGACACCATAGTCGTCTTGCCTGCCAGAAGATCCACGGTCGTACTCGCTTCTTCGTACCGTGGGTCGAGCAGCCGGATTTCATGCCGTCCAGGCAGCAGGGCGTATTTTCGGGCTATTCGGAAGTTTGCCGCCGGCCCCAAGTATTTGCCATCCACAAAAACGCCGGCTCTTCCGGGATTCACTTTGATCTTCAGATAGGCCGAATCGTGCGGCTGGGCCACAAGTCCACTCCACGCAAATAGCAGAGTCGCCGCGCAAACGCCTGAGGATATCGCCAATCGTCTGATCGACATTTGAAGATCTCCTTGTCGTGGTTACGACCTTAGCGCCTTTTCAGGTTCGGCGTCAACACCGAATTCGCGACCCGACGGTGATCTATCTCACCGATCTCACCGGATGCGGGGTTCGGGCGCCAATTTCGTTAAGATCTCTCAACCTAGCTAGGTAACGGCCATCCGCTTCCGGACATCTGGTAGAATCAGGTACGAATATGCGAAAAATGTTCGCTTACTTTCTCTTTTGTTCGGTGCTCGGCTTAACAGCGTTGGTAGCGCAGAAGAAAACGCCTCCGACGAAGCTCGTGTTCCAGGCGAAGTCCGGGAACATCACCTTCGACCACACGGCTCACGCCAAGCGTGAAAAGAACGATTGCACAGTGTGCCATGACAAGCTTTATGCGCAGGATGCCAAGGCTCCCTTGGCCTTCAAACCGCCGCACAAGAACGGGGAGGACAAGAAAATATCCTGCGGCTCCTGCCATCGGTCCGGTGGCGCGGCGTTCGAGACCAAGGCCAACTGTACCAATGGCAAGTGCCACGTGAAAGCCGCTGCAAAGAAAGGATAGCCCAATCGCGGATGAGTGTCGAGGCGGGGCCCTACCATCAACGGCAAGCCTCAAAGCGCCCCCAGATCGGAGGCCCGGCGATGATGCTCGCTTGCAGCATCTCGACGTATTCAGTGGCTTCTGCCGCCCGCTCTGCGCGAGTCTTTTGAGTCTTCGCAGCGGGCCGGACATCGCTCCGGGGTGAAGTCGGCTCAGCCCCCGGACCCTGATACCCGCATTTGAGGCGAGGTCACCCTCAATGTTTCCCTGGGTCTGGACGATATGCGCATTCATAACACTGGTATCTGGCAAGGGTTCCATGGGCTCCCAACGCTGGTCGTGGACGATGATCCGCCGGTATTGAAATACTTGGCAAGGTCTTTGGAGCGAGCCGGCTACTTGGTTGCGAGCAACACATCAAGCAAGGAGGCCGTGCGGTTGATTGATTAGAAGAGGTTGACCCTGTGGGGGCGGGGACATAGCATCAGCGATATGGAAAAGCTGGACGGGGATGGGCTGAAGGCCAGCCGAAGGGCAGTGCTGACGAAGACGGATCTTATTAGGAACATCTCGTCCGCGGCAGATCTCACCCAAAAAGATGCGGAGGTGGTGATGGAAACGATCCTCAACGCTATAGTGAGGACCCTACGAGCGGGCGAGAAGATCGAGGTCCGCGGCTTCGGCAGTTTCCGTATCCGCCGCCGGCAACCGCGCATTGTCTGTAATCCCAAGACGGGCGCACGTGTGGAGGTGCCGGCCAAGAACATTGCGTACTTCACACCCAGCAAAGAACTCAAAGCCGGCCTGGCAGAATTGGGGCTAACGGGAGGGAAACTCCGATAACGCCCAACAAGCCCTGCCGAAATTGAGCCTCACATTGTCCTCACCGCCTGATTAGCCAAAGCAGCCTTTTTCGGATGCGACCGGCGTCGGGGAATCGCCTGCTCGACAACCGCGCGGAACCTCCTGATTTACGCACTTTGTCCTGTCTCGCACCCACCTACCCTGGAACATGGCGTTTCGGTGGTAAGGTCAGCAGTGGGAGGTTCTTCATGTACAGACTGGTTCTTTGGTTGCTGGTAGGTGTACCGGCAGTTTTGATGGCACAACCCTCCGCCCAGGTGATTCGCGCCGAGTGGGGAGCGGGTCAAACCTGGCGGGATGTGACGCAGCGTGTCCAGGGCATCATTGAATCGGGACGTCCCAACTTCCGCGTGGACGCTGGAGGATTGGGTACCGACCCGTTGCCCGGCACCCCCAAGACTTTGCGCGTGCGCGTGCGCGGCCGGAATGGCCAGGTGCAAACGTTCGAATACCGGGATCTCGATATCGTAGAACTGCGTTCCTGGGGAGTGTCGGGTGATCGTGGCATGGCGCCGATCGCGCGTGATCCCCGGTCGGGTTACGGCCAGGGTGGCCTGCGGGTCCTGAGTGCGTCGTACGGCGACGGGCGTCGGCAGAACGACGTGACGGCGACCCTCAACAATACCATCCAGGGCAACTCTCTCTCGATCCTAGTGGCGAATCAGAATCTCGGTGGCGACCCCGCCCCGGCGGCGCTTAAACGGCTCGATGTGACATACCAGTGGCTGGGGCAAACGTACAACGTCACGATACCGGAGAATGGCTGGCTGCGTCTTCCCGATGCGACCGGCAGTTCCGCGGGAGACTTCAACCCGGGCGAGCTGCGGATCGTCCAAGCAACTTATGGAGAAGGTGCGCGCCAGATGGACGTGACCGCGCGCCTGCAGTCCATGGTTCAGAACGACCGCCTGAGCTTCCGTGCCAACAACGACTCGATGGGCGGTGATCCGGCCCGCGGAGCAGACAAAAGGCTCACGGTGATTTACGATTGGCAAGGCCAGCGCTATCAGGCCAATGTGGATGAGGACAACACCATCACGCTGCCTCGCGCCGGCGATCAGGTCGTGGGCGCTGCGCAGGTGCGGGAGTTTAGCGGCGACGGCGTCTGCTTCTACCGCCAGGCATACTTCCAAGGTGAGGCGGCATGTGTTCGCGCTGGCCAGGAGATGCCAAATCTCGCCCACGACGGCAATGCGCGATTCCTGTCCGTACGTTTCTTCGGCAACGTCCGCCAGGTGCAGGTCTGGAACCAGCCCAACTTCAATGGACGCCCCGCACGGTTACAGCGCGAGGACCCCAACCTGAGTGGGCCCATGACAGCGATTTATTCGGTGAGGGTGAATTGAGCGATCAGTTACGAGTCCCGCCGGCGAGAATTTCCTCAACCTCGGCCTGTCCACATCCATAATGTGCTGGATGCCGCTGATCTCGGCGGGTTCGCGGGTTAAGGCGGCTCTGTCATCCCGACTGATGTACTCCATCGAGAACCTGCTGTTAGCGCCGGTCACAGAATGCACCAGCTTGGCCGGTTTGGGGGTGCACCACGGGAGCTTCTGGAGCGGCGGCGGGCACACGACCGCCCAGGC
>JAIQFL010000361.1 GCA_020073365.1 Terriglobia bacterium
AAGATCGAGTTGCTCGGCGCTCCCGCGGGAGTGGAACTCAGGGTGGGCAACAAACTGCTCGGGCGCACGGATGGGTCGGCGGATTTTCCGTTTCCGGAGACGGTGGTTCCCGGCCGGGAAACCCTGCTCGTGAGCGAAGGTGGTGCTAGCTGGCCGTACCCCCATGAATTCCAGCCCGAAGAAACGCTGAAACTCCCTTGGAAGGACGTGGCGGCGTCCAGGCCACAGAATGTGAAGCCGCCGATCAACCAGCCGGCGAATCCGCCGGCGGCGGAGGAAGACGATCCGTCGGTGCCTCTATACGCAACATTAACGTGGCGATCCCGCCTGGAAGATGGCGAAACTGTCGTGATCAACGGCAGGGTGTTGATCCCAAACCACCTTGCCGGGATACAATTGCCGGGTTTGCCGGTGACCGTGTCGGCGACTACACCAGGCGTCACGGTCATTCAGCAACCGTCTCCCGGCGATCAATGGAGCACTTTCGCGATCCGCAACGACTCCAAGCGGCCGCTCGATATGATACGTCTGAGATGGCAGCGCATCCGGCAGAAATAACGGTAGAATGATTCCAAATGCCGCCGCTGCTCCGTCGGATTCACCCGATCCTTGTCCTCGCGACGTTGGTGTGCATTCCGATCGCAGCGCAAACCGCCGCGAAAGCCCGCCGTGTTGCCCTGGTGGTGGGAAACTCTGCCTACCAATACCTTCCCCCTGTGCGAGTCGCAGTTCCGGACGCCGAACACATAGCCAGCGCCGTGGATGGGTTGGCCTTTGACGTGCACCTGGTCCGTAACGCCGATTTGGCCACCCTACGTAAGGACGTCACTTCTTTTTTGAACCTGGTACAACCCGATGACGTCGTATTGGTCTATTTTTCGGGATACGGCGCGCAATTCGGCGGGGACAATTTCCTGTTACCGGTGAATTACAATCCCGACGAGAAGCGGACCAGCCCGGGCGCTTACTCGCTCACGCTATTGCTCCAGCAACTGGATGAAAAGAAAGTTGCGGCGAAGATCGTGCTGACAGATGGCAGTCGGGCTTGTCCACGACTGGGCGATGAGTCGGGCTTTACGCGTCCTGCCGAAACGCCCGACCGGACTTTCGCGATCTTTTCCGATCAGTTCGACCGGTCCGTGCCGGTGGAAGCGAACGCCACCGGAAGTGTGTTCACCAAAGCACTTTTGGATGCGCTCGCAAAACCCGTGACGCTGGCCAGTATCTTCGAAAGTGTCCGAATTCAGGTTTTGCGGTCCACCAGCAACACCCAAGTGCCCGTCCTGGCCATGTCTACCATTCCTGAAGAGATCTATCTGCGGGAACCGCCGGCATCCAAACCTCCCGGGGGTACGGTTGCCGGGGAGCTCAAGCCGCTCACGATGCGGGAGTTGTCAAAGGATGGTCTGAATTACGTTTGGATTCCCCCGGGCGAGTTCCTGGTGGGCTGTGTACCCGAAGATCGTGAGTGCCAAGCCGATGAAAAGCCCCGGCATTCGGTTAAGCTTACGAAAGGCTTCTGGATCGCCAGGACGGAAACCACAACCGTGGCCTACGATCACTTCGTGCGGGACACGGGGCACGCGATGGCCAAGCCCACCAGCACCAACAAGGACTACCGCGGCACGCAGAATCCCATTACGAATGTCTCCTGGCAAGATGCCGACGCATACTGCACTTGGGTCGGCGGCGGGCTTCCCACCGAGGCCGAATGGGAGTACGCCGCGCGGGGAGGGAAAGCCGCCACGATATTTCCGTGGGGAAACTCGCTCACCCACAACGATGCGAATTACTTCGGTTCCAACAAGAAAATGCGGGATAAATGGGACAATGAGCCGTCTCCAGTCCGGTCATTCGATGCCAATGGGTTTCAGGTATTCGACGTCGTGGGCAACGTCAGAGAGTGGGTGTCGGACTGGTACGCTCCGGAGTACCCTGCGGGTGCGACTCACCCTCAAGGACCAGCGGCCGGTTCCGAACGCGTGATCCGCGGCGGAGATTTCGGCGCGAGTCCGAAATTCCTGCGCCTCTCTTCCCGTGAGCACCGCGCCCCCGACCTATTCGACAACCGCACTGGATTTCGATGCGCACTCCCGGCCTGGCCGGAGAAATAACATCACTTACTGTCCCCAGGAGCCAGTCTAACTGGAGTTCTTGGTCCGGATTGTCACCAATACCCAAAGAGTGAGCGCCGGGCGCTTCCCGCGACTCCGTCAGCGCGGATTTTCAAGCATCCCTCCGAGGACCGGCGCCAAGGGACTTCTCTACTTTGCGTCGACAGGGACGAAATAAACGAGGGCGAATTCAACATTGACAAGTCCTGAAATCTTTGTTATACCCAGGTGGTGTGAAATCGCACCGAACGTGTGCCGGGACGGAAATCAAACGAAAAGTACTAAATATATGCGATCCACGAGAGGTATCACAGTGTGGAGTAAACGGATTGTTTTGATCGGGTTGACGACTTTCTGGTTCATCCCAAACGCCTTTGCCCAGGATGTGCCTGGTACTCGTACTGGTACCGTAGAACTGGGCGCGTTGCTGGGGGCCAGCTACGGCACGGACAACTTTAGAGTCATGGGCGGAGGCAATGTGAGCTACGCCCTCAGCTCCGTTTTCCTTCCGTATGTAGAATTCAGCTATTTCCCCGGTTTACCGCGCCAGGCTACAAAGCAAGGCGATACCCTGGTGACAACAGATTATAGCCTGCCGCTCTATGACTTCCACGGCGGTCTTCATGTGGCCATCCCATTGCCTAGCCGCCGCATCGTTCCCTATGGCGTCGTGGGCATTGGCGTGATCCATAACCTGGCGACCACCTACCAATTCAATTACACGATCTTAGGAAAACCGCAGACTGATAATGTCACCGTATCCCCCGCCAATAACGTGGCTGCGAATTTCGGCGGCGGATTGCGCTTGTATCTGAATGAGCACTTCGGCCTGCGCTTTGAAGGCAAAGCCTACAAAGTGGCTGGAGACGTGACCCATGGCGTGTTTTCCAAGTACGAATTTGGCGTTTTTTATCAGACTGTCCACAGAACTCACTAGACATAAGGTTAGTCAAAGATTGACAGAGGTCCCCCATGAATTGGCGACATGTTGTTCGCGTCGAGTCGGTTGCGGTTGCTTCGGCTCTATACCTTTCCGTATTGGCTTTTCCGCTCTATAGTCAACGAGTCATCACAACGGCTGCTGGAACGGACAAGGTTTTCCCGACGTCTGCCTTGCCCCCTTTGTCCACTAGCTTTCATCCGGTGAATTCGCCGGTATCCAATGGCGACATTTACTTTATCGATAGCAGCGCCAACAGCATCTTGCGCGTCACCAGTCTGGGCCAACTCCGCCTGGTCGCGGGGAACGGCTTCGCGGCCTATTCCGGCGATGGCGGGCCCGCGGTGAATGCGTCGCTGCTTAACCCTACCGCGATCGCGGTAGACAGCAGCGGAAATCTCTACATCGCGGACTATGGCAGTGAACGCATTCGAAAAGTGGATCGCAACGGAATCATCACGACTGTTGCGGGCAACGGCGACTACCAATGGAGCGGCGATGGAGGGCCGGCCACCAAGGCTGGCATGGACCCGCTTGGCGTTGCCGTGGACGCGGCCGGCAATCTGTACATCAGCGACTACTACAACCGCCGGATTCGTAAGGTTACTCCCGATGGTGGAATCTCTACTATTGCCGGCAACGGCAATTATCAGTCCGCCGGAGATAACAGTCCCGCGGTTCAGGCCGCCATTAATTGCGACCAATACATGGCCGTGGACCCCCAGGGGAATGTCTATTTTTTCGATGTGAACTCGTACACGGTGCGCAAAGTATCCACAACGGGAATCATTACGAGGTTTGCCGGTAATGGGTTCTTTGATTTCCCGTCCCAATCTGGTATAGCGGCGCTAAACTCCGGGCTAACCTACCCCGCAGGTCTGGCCGCCGACAACTCGGGCAACGTGTATATCACGGAATATAACGTGATCCGCAAAGTGAATGCCCAAGGCGTGATCTCGATCCTCGCCGGAAACAGTAGTTTTGGCTCCTCGGGGGATGGCGGGCCCGCGGTAAACGCCACTCTGCATTATCCGGATGGCGTGGGCGTGGACGCTTTCGGAGCTGTGGTCATCTCCGATAGCGGAAACAATAAGATACGGCGCGTTGATATAAACGGGACGATCTCGACTGTGGCCGGTAACGGTGGTGCGGCCTTTTCAGGCGACGGAGCGCGGGCTGAAATATCCTTGCTTGCTTCACCAGAATCGGTCGCCTTGGACAAGCAGGGAAATCTGTATATTGCCGACAACCAGAACAGCCGCATTCGCAAGGTCACGCCCCAGGGGATTATTTCTACTTTCGCGGGAACCGGTGTCCCCGGCGACACGGGAGACACAGGGTTAGCAACGGCCGCGACGATCACCGACCCTTGGGGTATCGCCCTGGACCCGGCTGGTAATCTCTATATCGCGGAGTACGAGGGTTGCCGTGTGCGCAAAGTGGGTGTCAACGGGATGATCACCACCGTTGCCGGCCAGGGGCCAAGCACGCAGCCAGGCACTAGGGGGGCCTGCGCTTCAGATGGTGACGGTGGACCGGCCACCAAAGCGAACCTCCGCGGCCCAATAGACATGGCAGCCGATGGTGCGGGGAACGTGTACATTGCTGAACCCCTCGAAAGCCGTATTCGAAAGATCGCTCCCGATGGAAGGATTTCCACCTTAGCCGGCGTAGATGGCACTCCCGGCTACAACGGGGACAACATAGCAGCCTCCAGGGCGTACCTCAATTATCCGTTTCGGATTGCGGTGGACGGTTCCGGAAACCTTTACGTCGCCGACCAAAGCAACCACAGAGTGCGAAAAATCGACACCTCCGGTACCATTACTACGGTTGCAGGTAACGGCACGCAGGGCTTCTCGGGCGACAACGGACCCGCCGTCCAGGCCAAACTGGATTATCCGAGCGCCGTGGCAGTGGACAACAACGGTACTGTCTACATCGCCTCGGGTGCTCGCATCCGGCAGGTTACTCGGGACGGTACAATTTCCACGATCGCGGGCAACGGCTCCAGCCTTTTATCCGGAGATGGGGGAATTGCAACCAATGCCGGGCTCTCCGCCTTGGGTATGGTAGTGGATGCCGCCGGCAACCTGTACATTGCGGATCCCGATAATAACCGTGTTCGCCTGGTGAGTATCGCCGCGCCGGTCTTTACCGTCTCGCCGAACACCCTCAGCCTTTCCGCAAAATCCGGCGGTGCTCCCATCTCGGCCGCTACGATTAGTGTGACTACCTTATTGAGCGGCGTGGCTTCGGCCGGATTGAGCTTCTCCGCTACTGCTTCGGGCATCAACGGGCTGGACGTCACGCCCAAGACCGGAATCCTGCCACAGACGCTCCAGGTCACGCTTGACCCCTCCAATCTAAGTCCCGGGAGCTACACCGGCACGGTTACCATCACCGCTCCGGGATCGGTTCCGCCCACGCGGACCGTCACTGTTACCTTACAAGTGGGTCAACCGGACGTCCCCAATTTCCGAACGGATACCGCCTCCATCTCGGTCTCCGTTCCCCAAGGCGCCCTCGCTTCCACCAGCCAGATCAACGTTTACAACAGCGGGGGTGGTGCGTTGGCCTTTGCCGTGGCTGCCAAAGCCAACAATGGTGGCAACTGGTTGAAGGTTACACCGCCCGGCGGCACTGCTTCGGCTGCCATTGGCGTGGCTCTCACCGTTCAAATGGATCCGTCGCAACTCGCGCCAGGCACCTACACCGGAAGTATCGTGCTGACAGCATCGGGCACCAGCAACCTGAGCACTACGATTCCGGTGTCCGTGGCGGTCACCAAACGCCACAACGTGCTCGTCATCTCGCAGACCGGGCTAAGCTTCCACGCCGTGGCGGGAGGCGGCCAGCCCCTCAACCAGACCTTTGGAGTTCTGGATATCGGACAAGGGTCCATGGACTGGACGGCGCAGGCCAGCGCGCCCGATGGATCTGCCATCCGCTGGCTGAGTTTGACCCCCACCAGTGGCCATGTGACCCAGGCGTACCTGGATGTCTCTCTCGCCACGGTGAGCGTGGATCAGAGCAGTCTCGCGCCGGGCGAATACTACGGACAGATCCAGGTCCGCTCCAGCGGAGCAGACAACTCTCCGCAGACCATGACAGTTTATCTGAAGGTGGAACCGGCAGGCAGTACCATCGGTCCCGAGTTGCAGCCCAGCGGGCTGATCTTCACCGGGCTGCAGGGCAGCAGCCCGAGCTCGCAAACCGTACGCGCTGCCAGCCGTGCCGCGAGCGGCCTGAAGTATGGGTCTGGCTCAGTCACCTTGGACGCCGGTAATTGGTTGAATTACAGCCCTCGGGTGAGTACGATCCTTCCCACCCAGCCCGGCGTGATCACGGTCCAGCCGGATTATACGAGCCTCGGTTCGGGGGCCTACCGTGGGGTTCTCACGTTCCTGTTCGACGACGGCTCGATCCGCACGGTTTCGGTACTGACCGTGGTGGCGCCGCCGGGAGGCGGAGCGGAAACGCTTAGCGCAAGGGCTGTCCCTCGGGCGACAACATCTTGTACGGGGTTGCTCACCGTGCAACTCACTTCGCTGCAACCGGGCGCGGGCGGCACGCAGGTCCCCGCCACCCTGGGCCAGGCAAACAGCCTGGAGGCCAAAGTTACAACCGCGTGTACCGGTACGCCCTTTACCAGCAACGGCGCGACGAATCATGTGAAAGCGATCTTCGGACCCCAGGCGGAGCGTAACGTCGAATTGAGCCACATAGGCCAAGGCGTCTGGCAGGGAACCTGGGTGCCGAATCCCAATGATCCCGCATCCTTCCCGATGCAGATCGCCGCCACCGGCGTCCAGGGTGGACAGGCCTATTCCGGTCAGTCGGACACGTACACGATGGCGCTTGGCAGCGGCGCCAAATCGCCTCTCGTCCAGCCGGGGGGTGTGAAAAATGCGGCCGATTACGTTTCGGATGTCCCCATTGCCCCGGGCACCTTCGTCTCGATTTTTGGGGATAACCTCGGGGATTCCCCCACCGTTGCCAGTACGGTGCCGTTGCCCACGTCACTCGGCGGCACCACGGTAATGCTGGGCGACAGGGCCTTGCCATTGTTGTATGTCGGCAAGAACCAGATCAATGTACAATTCCCCTACGATCTGCCACTCGACGTACAGCATCAATTACTCGTGCGCCGGCAGACGGGCGAGCAGTCTGTAGGACAACCGGTATCCTACGCAGCGGTGCAGCCGGCGGTCTATTCGCAGGATTCGACCGGCACGGGTTTGGGGGCGGTGCAAGACTTCAAAACGGGCCGGTTGAATTCGACGGCACAGCCGGCTCGCGCCGCAGACGTGCTGATCGTCTATTGCACCGGTTTGGGAACGGTATCTCCGCCCGTCGCGCTGGGTGGCGTAGCCACCGGTCCCACTCCCACCGATCAGCCGGCCACCGTCAACATCGGGGGTAAGTCGGCACAGGTGCTTTACTCCGGGCTGACGCCGAACTATGTCGGCCTGTACCAGATCAACATCATCATGCCCAGCGGGGTACCGGCTGGAGACCATACGCCCCTCACGATATCGATTGGGGGCCAGACCAGCCCACCAGTGGAGCTCGTGACTCGCTAACCGCAAAACGACTCGGGTTGGTTGCTTCGGGCAGATAGAGCAGCTCGCGCTTGCCAGCGCCCTGAACACCCGTGTGGCTGTGGGATATCATATATTACCAGCCTGTTACTCTGGGCGGATTCCAGTTCTCGTGACGCCATCCTCCCCAGAGTGCTGTGGCATCGAGAGCCTCGGCAGGCGCTTTCAAACGTAAATGATCGCCCGCATCGGCAAGTACACGATCGAGAAGGAACTGGGGCACGGCGGCTTCGGCGACGTGTTTCTGGCCTTCGATCCCGACACCGGGCAGAAAGTGGCGATCAAACACCTGCGGGTCGAGCTGGGTCTCGATCCCGAAATGCTGAAGCGCTTTCAACATGAGATCCGCACCACCGCCAGCCTGCGGCACAGGAACATCGTCACCATCCACGCCAGCGGAGTAGAGGACGGGAACCCGTACCTGGTGATGGAATTCCTGGAAGGGCGGACCCTCAAGGACATCATCCAGGAGCGTCAGCCGCTCAGCCTGCTGGAGAAGGTGGGCATCATGACGCAAGTGGCGGAGGGGCTTGCGTATGCGCATTCCAAGGGGATCGTTCATCGGGATGTGAAACCCGAGAACATCATGCTGCTGCCGGACGATTCGGTAAAGATCATGGACTTCGGCATCGCGCTCGCGCCCGACCGGCATACGGTAATGACGGAGACGGGCGGCATCATAGGAACCCCCCCTTACTTTGCCCCGGAGCAGCTAGAGGGCTACAAGGCCAACGAGCAGACCGACATTTTCTCTCTGGGAGACGTTTACTATGAGCTGCTGACCGGCCAGCATCCTTTCGAGCGCTTCAAGCACGATTGGAAGGCCTTGCAGATGGCCATCCTGAGCTTCGATCCGCCGGCGGTGAGCCAGATGGCGGCGGGCTGCCCGGAAGCCCTGGAACTGCTGGTGCACAGGATGATCGCCAAGGAACGGGAGTTCCGCTATGGCACTTTCGAGGAGTTGCTGCTCGACAGCAAGGCGGTCCTGGTGGATCTGCAGCGGGAGCGCGCGGGTGCGCTCTTGCGCGAGGTACCGCCCCTGGTGGAAACCGGGGATCTGCAAACGGCGCTGGGGATACTGCGGGAGGCGCAGCAACTGGACCCGGGAAACCGGGAGGCGCGCCAGCTTCGCGATACGATCACGCAAAAGTTACAGAGGAGCGTGGTCCAGGGGCGGGTAAACGAGCTGCTATCGGAAGCCGAAGGGCTGGTGGGGGAGCGGCGCTTCGGGGAAGCCGTGCAGAGCCTGGAATCGGCCGCGCGGCTGGATAGTTCGAATGTGACGGTACAGGTGCGGCTGGGCGAAGTGAAAGCCCGGCTGGACCGCTCCGTAAGGGCCAGCCGGCTGGTCTCCGAAGCCCGGCTGAAACAGCAGAAGGGGCAACTCACGGACGCTCTGGAACGGCTGACGGCGGCGCTGGCGATAGACCCGGATCACACGGAAGCCCTGGCGCTGAGCCCGCGCATGCGCGAGCTGGTAGAGCGCCGCGAGCGGGATAGCCGGCGCGAACAGGCGCTCCAGAAGGCAGGGGGCCACTTGGGGGCGAAACGGTACTCCGAGGCCTTGGCGGTACTGGAGCAGATCGAGCAGGAGCAGCCGGGGGCGGCGGAGGTGGCACAACTCCGCGAACGGATCGAGCAGGCTAAGGAGCACGAACGGGTGCGGCGGGCCGAAAGGTTCAACCTGGCGGTCAGCCGGACCCGCGAAGCCATGCAGGCGGGCGAGCTGGAGCGTGCCGGCCAGATGCTGGACCATCTGTTGGCGAATTTCGCCGAGGAGCCGGGAGCGGCGGGGGTTCTGCCGGCGCTGCGCGAACAACTGAATGCGCAGATGCGCGCGCAACAGATCGGCGCCTGCCGGGCGGAGGCTCGCGATCTGCTGCAGAAGAAGGCGTATGGGGAAGCGCTGGGCCTACTGGGGGAGGCGCTCCGCAGATTCCCGGGCGACACGGGGCTGGAACGGCTGCAGCGATCGGCGGAGGAGCTTTACCGGGCGCAGCAGCACTCCGAAGCCATCGCGGCGGTGATGCGGGAAGCCGGGGAGAAGCGCGATGCCGGGGACTTCCGGGGAGCCCTGGAGGTAGTGTCGGCGGCGCGGACACGGATTGGCGAAGAGGCCGGCTTGGTGGAACTGGCGCGCCAGCTCGAGATGGAGATCGAGCAGCAGCGCTACGCGGCGGGACTCGAAGAACTGCTCCACGCCAGCCGTCAACTGATCGCGGGCGGCAAGTATTCTCAGGCGATCGAGGGCATTACCCGGGCGCCGGAGTACGGCGGGGAAGCGGAAGTACGGGCCTTGCTGGAATCGGCGCGCGTGTCGGAGGCGATCGCGGAGGAACGGCGGGTGGTGGCCGAGGCGCTGGTAGCCGCGGAAGGCCTGAGCACGCGGGGGGATTGGGCGGCGGCGTTGGGACCCGTGGAGCAGGCGCTGGGCCGTTATCCTCACGACCCGGGACTGAAGCAGACCGCGGAACGCCTGCGCGAACAGATCGCGCGCGAACGGAGGCGAGGCGCGATCGAGAGACATCGCGCCACCATTCGCCATGAGATTGAGGACGGCGCCTGGAAAAGGGCCGAAGCGGCGCTCCTGCGGGCCCGTGCGGAGTTCCCCAACGAGAGTGCGTTCGAGGAACTGGCCAAGCAGGTGGAAGCGGGCCTGTTCAATGCCGGGTTGGACGAGGTTGCTACGCGGGTCCGAGAGAAGCTGGCGGCCGGCAATATTCCCGAGGCGCTGGAGAACATCGAGGCGACGCGGACGGTCTTTGCGCACGATACGCGGTGGAAATCGCTGGCGGAGGAAGTGGCCCGGCGGCGCGCGTATGAAGCCACGCTGGAGGAAGCCGAGCGGCACCGGAAGGAGGGCGATCTTTCAACGGCGGTGAATCTCCTGACCAGAGTGATCCGCGAGGGGCCCGCCGACGAGCGCGCAATCCAGACAATCGCCGCGATCCAGGCGGAGCGATCGGAAGCGGCCAAGAGGGCGGAGACCGCGGAGATCGCGGAGATGGCGGCGAGGGTGCGGGAGCATCTGGCGCGGGACGACATCCAACAGGCGGCCGGCGAGTTGGACAAGGCCCGGGCGAAACACCCGGAGGCAAGCTATTGGGCAACCTTGAAATCCGAGATCGATGCGCGGCAGAAGTTGCTCGTCCGTCAGGCCGAGATTGCCGCGGCAGTGGAGAGCGTGCGGGCACACGTCAAGCGCGACCAGATCCGGCAGGCCCTTTCGGAGTTGATCGCAGCACGCTCGCGGTACCCGGGCCAGAATGAGTGGGCAACGCTGGGAGCCGAAATCGACGCGCGGCAGGCAGCGCTGAAGCGGCAGGCGGAGATCGAAGCGCAACAGGCAGCGGCGAAGCGGCAGGCGGAACTCGAGGCGCAGCAGGCGGCGGCGAAGCGGCAAGCCGAACTCGAGGCGCAGCAGGCGGCGGCGAAGCGGCAAGCCGAACTCGAGGCGCAGCAGGCGGCGGCAAAGCGGCAGGCGGAACTCGAGGCACAGCAGGCAGCGGCGAGGCGGCGGGCGGAGATCGAGGCGCAGCAGGCGGCGGCGAAGCGGCAAGCGGAACTCGAGGCGCAGCAGGCGGCGGCAAAGCGGCAGGCGGAACTCGAGGCACAGCAGGCAGCGGCGAGGCGGC
>JAIQFL010000362.1 GCA_020073365.1 Terriglobia bacterium
GCTCCAGCAGGCGGGTGTGATGGCGCTGGGATGGAGCGACGACTATTACGCCACCCTGGCCGCGCACTATGCCGACAGGCGCGACCATATCCTCTCCACCCTGGAAACTGCCGGATTAAGGTGTTTTATTCCCAGCGGTGCATATTATGTCATGACCGATATTTCCGGCCTAGGTTTTGCCGACGACGTGGCGTTTGTACGTTATCTGATTGAAACATTGGGTGTTGCGGCCGTCCCGGGTTCGAGCTTTTACGCACACTCGGGGGGCGGCAGCCAACAGGTGCGCTTTTGTTTTTGTAAGAAATATGAGACTCTGGAAGGAGCCAGGCGCCAATTACTGAAGTTAACAACAGCAAACCGGACGTAGGCCGTGCCGGAAGGCAGCGATGCTTCCACAGTTCATATTACCGGAAACCACCGTTCGCGAAGCCGGAACGGGGCCCGAGATCCACCTTGGCGATCAGCAAGGTGAAATGCTAATTCTTACCCTTGGCATCACTCGGATCATCGAACAGGAGAGCATCGATATCTCGGTGTGGGGCTCGGCCGATGGAGCCGATTGGGGCGCGAAACCCGTGATCGCATTCCCGCAGAAATTCTACTGCGGCACCTACCAGATCCTGCTGGACCTCTCCGAACGCCCCGAGGTGAAGTACCTGCGCATCAAGTGGCAGGTCAACCGTTGGGGCAAGGGCGATCCCAAGCCGCTGTTTTCCATCTATTTGTTCCTGCAGGGCATGCAGCACCGCATGGTTGCGGCCAGCTAGCCCTAGGGAATGAGTCGATCTCGCACGGGGATCAGTGGACTGGCGACAGTCTCAGGTTAGGGCGCAAATCCAATCGAAAATTCTTATAGGGATCATGAGCCTAGGAGCCTCCATGGCTTTGCTATCCTGAGAATAACCATCTGGGGTTTCCATATGATGACTCGTGAAGAAGCGCTCGAGCTGTTCCGCTCCGACGACCTGATCGGCATCGGCATGGAGGCCGATTCGGTCCGCCGCAAGTGGCATCCCGAGGGTGTGGTCTCTTACATCATCGATCGCAATATCAACTACACCAACTTTTGCACGGAGTACTGCAGCTTCTGCGCTTTTTACCGTCCCATGGGCCACGCGGAAGGCTACATACTCCCCAAGGAAGTAATCTTCGACAAGATCCAGGAGACGCTCGACCTGGGCGGCACTGGCGTGCTGATGCAGGGCGGTTTGCATCCCGACCTGAAGGTGGAGTGGTATGAGGACCTGTTCCGCAGCATCAAGCAGCGCTTCGCGATTCACCTGCACTGCCTCTCTGCGCCCGAAGTCACCAACATCGCCGAAGTGAGCGGCCTGAGCCTGCGCGACACCATTGCGCGCTTGCGGGACGCGGGTCTCGACTCCATCCCCGGCGGCGGCGCGGAAATCCTGGACGACGGCGTGCGACACCGCATCAGCCGGCTCAAGTGTTCCACCCAGGATTGGGTGAATGTGCATCGCACCGCACACCAACTTGGCATGCGCACCACCGCCACCATGATGTTCGGCTGCGGCGAAACCTTGGAGCAGCGCATGAATCACCTGGAGCTGGTGCGCAATCTGCAGGAGGAGACTGGCGGATTCACCGCGTTCATCCCCTGGACCTTCCAGCGCGAGAACACCTCGCTGGGGCGCTTCGTGAAGGAAGAGGCCACCGCCGTGGAGTACCTGCAAACACTGGCGATTTCCCGCATCTATCTGGACAATTTCGAGAACGTGCAGTCGTCGTGGGTGACGCAGGGGCTAAAGACCTGCCAGTTGGGCCTGCGCTTCGGCGGCAACGACGTCGGCAGCATCATGATCGAGGAGAACGTAGTCTCGGCTGCCGGCGCGCATCACCGCGCCAGCGAGGAGGAACTGCGGCGCATCATCCGCGATGCCGGCTTCGTCCCCAAACAGCGCGACACGCTATATCGCACTTATTTCCTGAATTAGCGTCCTGCCAAGTGATCCGCTAACCGAGCTGTGTCAAGAGGGTGGGACCACGGGAACTTGCGCCTCCCTACCGGTGTCTAATGCTGGTAAGGGTGTATGGCCCGCTCGGTTGGACCGTGTCAGAGGCATCGCCCTCACCGCCTGACGGGATCTTCTGTACAGCGGTGGGCATTGCTCGGGGCAGCAACGCGGCCGCGCGTTCGGGTCCAGCCAGGGTGGAGGTCGAAGCGTGAGTCAAGTTGACCTGGCTCACTGAAAGATAGCATCTTCCCCTATACGTCGGCCAGCATCGCGGCGATAACTAGAGTTATGGCCCGGAACCGCTGGTACTCCGTTTACAGTACCTATCCCATCTGATAACCTCTTGTGTCATTCGTACTATAGGAAAATACTACGACTTAGGGAAAAACTCCAACAAAGTACGGAGGCAAATATGTCTCAGTCTCAACGTCGTTTCTCCGGTTTCGTCGCGGTGACGCTGCTGGCAGCTCTCCTGGCAACCTTATCATCCTGTTCGAGCACCGTGCGGGCGCAAGCGGGGACGCCGGCGTCCGACTGGTCGGCCGCCAAGGAGCGGTATGTGGCTGGCAACTACGTGAAGGCCATCGAGAAACTGGATCATTTGTTGGAGGCCCCCAACGAGTATAGCCAGCGTGCTCTGCCGTTCTCGCTGGTCCTCACCTCAGGGGTCGCCGCGGGATACATAGAGTTGGCGGACTACTACGCCGCCGGGGCCAGAGCGAATAGAACCAAGGCCCTGACCTTCCTGCGCAAGGCCTCGGACTACCGCGCGATGGCGAACCACATGGTTCTGGACTTCGCGGAGAACACCAAGAAGATGGATCTGATGAGGGGCGATTCCGTCCAACTGGCCTTCGGACCTCCCAAAGGGGGCGCCGTGGAACCTGCGCTTTTCAAGCAGATTGCGCAGGGGATGGAACTGTCATCCGGTGATGAAGAAGAGGCCCTGAGCGCGGCGGTGGACCGCGGAGTGCTGCTGGCCGTCTGTAACGTCGCGGGAGCGCCGAACAATTTGGCCAAGGCGTCGGAAATCCTGCAACGCGGCGAGTTCCTGGTTCGGCGCACACAGTTCATGAAAGCGGTGGCGGAGCAACTGGAGCGCGAATCGCAGCTCTACGCCCGTAACAAGCTGGACGACTCGGCGAAGATGGCCATGTTGCGGCAATTGGCCCAGGATGTCCTCAGGGACGCCCCCGGTTCCCGCACGGCCATGGTGACGCAAGTCAACGGCAACTGAAAATCCTGCTCACCGCGGAGATGCAGAGACCGGCGCGGAGAACTACGCTTTCACAACGTCTTCTCGGTTCTCTCTGCACCGCGCCTTCTCCGCCGCTTCGCGCCGGGGCACCCTCCGGGTCCGGTGCGCCGGTCAAGGGCGGAGCCTCGCTAGAGTTTAACTGTACGTAACTCGATCTTGGCGAGATCCCACTCGCCCAGACCAGCCTTGCCCGCGGCATCGATATGTTCCGGCTGGGTCTTGAACGAGCTCATTTTGGCGTCGGCAATGCGAGGCATCCTGCTCTTGCGCCGTTTTTCGTCCACCACCGAGAGGCCGACTCGATCCATGGCTACGGGATCGGTGGCGAAATAAATCGTCTTGTGGTCCCAAACGAAATCGGGTTTCGTCACGCCCGGACCGCCATCGTAGAGCCCGCGCGTCCCGTCCAGGATGTGGAGCACAGCCTTACCGCGGATGACCGGCAGGGAGACAACGGGCGGAATAAAATCCGCCAGATTGCTGTGGCTGCGGGAGACATTGTTGACCAATCCATGCGAGAGGTTCTTCAGGGCGCCGGTCACGCCGGCTGCGTTATGAGACTTGAGCACGGGCAGGTTGACCAGCTTGGTGACTTGCCTGGTAATGAACTGCGCCGCAAACGAACGCCGGGCTTTGATGTTGTCGAGATCGAACTGCGGCAGCACTAAGGGCAAGTCCACGTAATGCTCGGGGTCATAGCCCTCGATATCCTGCTGGATATCGTTGTAGGCATCCGCGGCCCAGGCAGTGCGAACTCCCTCAGGCACCCACTTAGGGATGCCGGTGTTTTCAAGGATCTCGCGGTAGCGTTCGTAGACAATGATGTTGGTGGCCTTGACCCCCGCAGTTAAGAGGCCCTCGATGACAGCGTTCAGCATCTGCGGGCTGGAACAGACAAACGGTTGGCCGACGGGACTCATCTTGATACCCACCACATCATCCGGCCCGACAAACCGCTTCCAGGCTTCGTCGGGAGAGGCCGTTCCGGTCAACTCGCAGATACCCTTCTGCACCATACCGCGGATGGGTGCAGCCTGATACTCGTCGTGGCGAATGCACTTGGCATCCGTAACGGCGATCACCCTGCCGCGATAGGGGCCGGGGTTCGGAGATATGCCTGTTTGTGCGCGGGACGAGGAGCGAAAGGCTGCATAGCCCATCGCCCCTCCGGTTATTTGAAGACATGCACGCCGTGTGTAGCGCATCATATGCCCTCTAGTGTACAACCTAAGAGCGGCAGGATTTCATCTTGCAGCCGGATTTCAGCCGGCTTCCGGCCTGCGGGGCAAACCTCGCCAGGAGTCCAAATGTCACTGTATTTCGCGGAAGGCATGCCCGCATGAAAGCGCGCATGGCAGGCCTGGAGGTCCGCTCCGGTCCGCTCCACAGCGCTTTAGCGAGATCGAGGGCGCATGTTACAATTTAACCCGCGTGGAAATCCTCTCCTGCCAGCGGCAGCGTCATGATCATGATTTCCTCGCGCTCGATGGCGTAGGATACTGCTTCGTTTCGTGAGCCGCCTATGAGCAATGTGGGGCCTCGCCGCATCCTGATCGTGGACGATGCCGGCGACGCCAGGGCCGTTCTGGCGATGGCGTTGCGCACCATCGCCGGCGCGAGCGTCGAGGTCGCGGAGAGCGCGGAGCATGCCCTTGCGCTATTGGGCATGGAAAGCGTGGATGTCCTGGTGACCGACATCCGCATGAGCGGTATGAGCGGCTTCGAGCTTTTGGCGGCGCTTCGCGAGAGCGGCCGTTGGCCCGCCTGCGGAGCGCTGGTCATCAGTGGGGAGGCGGATCCGGAGCTTCCTCGACGCGCCCGGGAGTACGGCGCCGCCGCTTTTTTCAGCAAGCCCTTCTCCGCCAGTGAGGTGCGGAAATCCGTTATATCATTGCTGGAGTCTTCCTATGGCATGGCATAAACTCGCGCTCGGTGTGATGCTCTCCGCGGCCGCCAACGGCCAGCAGGCGAACCTGGAGCAGATTCTCCAACAACTGAATCAGCTTCAACGCGACAACCAGAGATTGAACCAGGAAATCGACAATCTTCGGCAGCAGGTTCTCGACCTGAAGGCGGCGAAACCCGCGGTTCCCCTCGAGGAGAAGCTGGATGTCGTCGGTCAACAGGTGCAGGATCTCGCCAGTAGCAAGGTGGAAGCGGCGGAGCACTTCCCGCTCACGCTCTCCGGGTTGGTGCTGATGAATACTTATTATTATGCCGGGCACACGGGCGGCGCGGACCTGCCCCTGGTTTCCATTCCCGGCGCACCGAAGCCCGCTGGCGGCGGCACGTTCCGCAACACCGAACTCGCCTTTCTCTATTCCGGGCCGAAGGACCTGTGGGGCGCGCAGTTGAGTGGAAGACTGCAGCTCGATTTCTTCGGTGGGTCGCTGAACATTCAGAATCACCTGGCCAGAATCCGCACCGCCGATGTCAGCCTGGACTGGGGGGCGCGCAGCTTGACGTTCGCGGTCGCCAAACCGATCCTGTCGCCGCGCGATCCCGATTCGCTGTCCCAGCTTGGCATCCCACTGCTGGCCAATAGCGGCAACCTCTGGCTCTGGCAGCCGCAGATCCGCTACGAGGAGCGGTTCAAGTTCACCGAGTCCACCGGGCTGCGCGCCCGCCTGGGTGTTTACCAGACCGCCGAAACGCCCGCCTCCGTGCCCATAGGAACGAAACTATCGCCATCGCGTGCCGCCTTCCAGGGCCGCTTCGAGCTCTTCCATAACACCCGGAGCGGGAGACGCTTCGAGCTGGCTCCGGGCTTCCACCTGAGCCGGTCGCGGGTGTCGGGCGTGGAGGTCCCCTCCTACGCGGCTTCGGTGGACTGGCTGGTGCCGCTGGCTCCGCGACTGGATTGGACGGGCTTCGCGTTCACCGGTGAGAACCTCACCGGCCTGGGGATTGCCGGACTGCACCAGGCCTTTATCATCAGACAGGGCAGTGCCTTTCCGGTGCGGGGCAAGGGCGGCTGGACGCAGATGACCCTGCATGCGGCCCCCCGCCTGGATCTCAACCTGATCGCCGGCCTCCAGGACGATGTCAACCGCGACCTGCCCGATAATGGCATCGCCCGCAACTTTTCCTACGCTGCGAACCTCCGCTTCCACCTGGCGCCCAATGTCCTGCTGGGCCCGGAGATCATGCAGATTCGAACCACCTACCGGCAATCCGGAATTCAATTGATGAATCGTTATGACCTGGCGCTGGGTTATCTTTTTTAGTCTCGCGGCGGCTGCCTGGTGCGCCACCGTTTCCGGGAAGGTCGAGGTGACCGATTCCAAGGCCGCCGGGAATCGCGAGAAGGACGATTCGGGTGTGGTCGTCTGGCTGGAGGCGCTGGCGGGCGCGCCGCCGGTCACCGCGGGCGGTCAAGCCACCATGGCGCATAAGAACAAGACGTTTGTCCCTCACGTGATCGCGGTCCGGACCGGCTCGAAAGTGAGGTTTCCCAATCTCGACCCGTTCTTCCACAACGCGTTCTCGAATTACGATGGCCAGGTGTTCGACATCGGACTTCATCCCCCCGGTTCGGCGCGCGAGGTTACGTTCCGGCGGCCGGGAGTTGTCCGCCTGTTCTGCAACATTCACCCCACCATGAGCGCCATCATCATGGTGCTCGACACGCCTTATTTCGCGGTCACCAATGCCCAGGGAGCATACGCCATTACGATGGTGCCCCCGGGCGATTACCGCCTGAAGCTTTTCCACGAGCGAGCCCTCGCAGGCGTACTCACGGCGCTGGAGCGCACCATCACCACTGGGCCGGACGACCTGGCGCTGCCCACCATTTCTGTTTCCGAGGCCGGATACCTGGTGCCTCCGCACACGAACAAGTACGGCAAAGACTACCCGGCGATCGTCGTGGATCAATATCCAGGGCCGGGCCGCAGGCAATGACACCCCGCTTTTCCCTGCTCGCGAAGATCTATCTTTCCACGGCAGTGGCCGTGACAGCTCTGTTTGCCGCCGCGGGCTGGTTTTTGGAACAGCAGGCTTCCCTGGCGTTGCATGATGGCGTCGAACACGAAGTGCGCGCCAGTCTGGGGACCATCGATGCTTCCCTGCAATCGCGGGCAGAGCACCTGTCTACGGCCAGCGCCCTGCTCGCATCCATGTCGGATATTCGCAAGGCTTTCGGCACGGGGGGGCGAGCTACTATTCGTGACACCGCCGCGGAGTTCTGGGCGCGGGCGCAGGCAGGCCGCGCAGATGCGTCCAACGCGGCCTTCGCGGTGGCCGACCCGGACGGCACCGTGCTGGCGTCCGTTGGCGGGCAAACGCCATCGGCTTTGAGCGAGGGCCGGCAACTTCCCCCCAGCCTGCTCAATCCCGCGCGAAGGGCCTTTCCCAAGCAGAGCGGGGCCTTCGCGGCGTGGGACGGAACGGTCTGGCAGGTCCTGGCGACTCCCGTGTACGTGGACTCGGGAGAGAGCACCGCGCTCTTGAGCATTCTGCTGGCGGCGCATCCGGTGACCGGGCAGACCTTGCAGGAATTGAAAGAACGAACGGGAGGAAGCGACTTTCTGCTGCGTGTCGGCGGTCGAACGGTGCTGGCAACCTTGGGCGATCGAGCGGCTGAACAGGTAGAGTTGCGCGCGGAGCGCTTCGCTATCCGGCCCACCGCTCTCCGGGATGGGGAGGGAACGGCTCTGGCGGAGTTGTGGGCGGTTCGTTCGTTCGAGCCCGTGGCAGCACGGGTCGCCGTGCTGCGGCGAACCATAGTGATTGCCTGGTTGATCGCCATGACGATGGGTCTGGTTCTGAGCTATCTGCTGGCCCGGCGCATTGTACGCCCCGTCCGGGCCCTGAATCAAGCAGCCCTCGCGGTAAGCCGCGAGAACTACTCCACGCGAGTGCCCGAGGACTCCCACGACGAACTGGGTGTCTTGGCCCGCACCTTCAACCAGATGTCCGCGTCCATCGAGGAAACCCGCGCCGCGCAAATCCGCAGCAGCCAGATAGCGGCAGTAGGCCGCCTGGCTGCGTCCATCGCCCACGATTTGCGTAACCCGCTGTCAGCCATTGTGGGCGGCACCGAGATGCTGGCCGATTTCGATTTGCCTCCGGACCAGATGAAGCAGACCGCTGTGCATGTCCACAAGGCGGCCCGCCGTATGAATGAGCTTCTCTCTGAGATTGGCCAGGTGGCGCGGGCTGAGCCGGGCCGGCGTGTGCGTTGCTCCGCGGAGGAACTGGTGCGTGCGGCGGTGGAATCGCAACAGTCGAAGGCCGGCCTGCAGAATGTCTCCATCCGCCAGCGCGTGGATGGTGAGCTGATGGTTCACTGCGAGAAGTCCCGCGTGGAGCGGGTGCTCATCAACCTGATCGCCAATTCCCTGGAAGTGCTGCCGGACGATGGGGAGATCTCAATCGATGCCTCCCGCGCCGGGGAGAGCGTCCGCATCGACGTGAGTGACAACGGACCGGGAGTGCCCGCGGAGATCCGGGGCCAACTCTTCCAGCCGTTTGTCACCGCCGGCAAGAAGAACGGTCTGGGGTTGGGACTGGCTCTTGCCCGGCAGACCATGCTCGACCACGGCGGAGACCTGGAATGGGTCGCATCGGAAAAGGGGGCGCGGTTTCGGCTGCGCCTGCCCCTCGCCGGCTAGTGTCGGCCGGCGTGGACCCCGTATGGTCGAGCGACGGGAAATCGCTGTACTTCTTGAGCGCGGACGGCTTGTCACACGGCGCAGCTACGCCAGCTATTAGAACTGAACGCGCGCGCCCAACTGGAATGCCCTCGGACCGCCCGACCCAAAGACCTGGCCCGCACGGCTGGTAGGCTGGCCGAACGAGAAGTTCTGGTTCGTCGGCGTTACCTGATCGAGATTGAAGCTGTACCCGCCCAGATTGGCGATGTTAAAGATGTTGAAGCCCTCAGCGAAGATGGAGAGCTGGTAGCGCTCCCGGTATTTGAACGTCTTCGTCAGGCGCACATCCTGGGAGTTGAAATTGTCACCCAATGCGTAATTCTGCGGCAGGACAACCGAGGGGATGGTCTTGCCCAGGGCGTCTTTGGTGCCGGCGTAGCTCTGGTTCCAGGCCGCGACGGCGCTGACCAGGTCAGACTTGCCGCACCCGCGGTTCAGACAGTTGAAGGCCAGACCGGGCAGCGGCTGGCCGGTGGTACCATCGCCGGTCAGTTCTACGCCGGAAATGGATGGCATGATCGGTCCCCGGCTGCTGCTCTGGGAGATCATTCCGAACTGAAAGCCCCAAGGTAGGTCAACCAGTCCCGAAACGTTCAGGATATTGCGCGCGCCCTGCGGACCCCAGCTTGCATTCCAGTGGTCCAGATCGACCAGCCCGTTGTATCCGTGCTGATCGGTGAGTGCATAAGAGGCCGTGAACTGAAATCGCCGGGCGAAGCGTTTGTTCACTTTAACCAGCATCGCGTTGTAAACCGAGCGGCCGCCGGGGGTCCAGAACGTGATCGGACCGTTGGAGCATTCGACTCCTGGAGTGTTCTTTTGCGCAGCAGGGCAGACCGGAATCACCGGCGAACGGACACCGTTGATATACCGGTTGTAACGGTTGTAATCGACTTCCCCGAGCAGGGTGTTCAAATAGACGCGGCGGACGAAATCCACGTCGACCACGAGGTCTCTCGCGATCTGCCGTTGGACTCCGAGATCGAAATGCAGGCCGTGCTGAACCGGGTAATTCTTGGGATAGAGCTGTGCGGCCGACTTGTTGATATCGATATTCGTGACGGAAAGATCGTTGAGGTTCTTGGGCGCGAGTTGCGCGGCAATGACCGGCCCCTGTTGCTGCTGGATCTGGAGGTACTGGCCGAGCGTCAGGTTGATCAATTGCCCGGACGGCAACGGCGCACCGACCGCGATGGGAACGCCTCCCAGGCTGACATTGACAATGCCCGGGAAGATGTTGGTAAAGCCGGTAGTCGGGAATTGGATGCGGCCATTGCCAACCGGCCCTATGAAGGCTCTTTCCTGAAGCCGCCGGTACAGTGACTCGGTATCGTAATAAATGCCAAAGCCACCGCGCACGACTGTCTTCTGAGCTTTATCGACCGTCCATGCGAACCCTAAAGCAGGTGAGAAATTGTGATAGTTGTTGTTGGTTGGCGAGAGATCGGATCCATAGAGCGGCGCAAGATAAGCCGGCTTGTTGAGATCGCGGTTCACGAGCGTGCTCTCAAGGCTCCAGGCCAGCCCGTAGTTCAAGGTAAAGCCCGGTTTGATGCGCCACGAATCCGACGCATAGAGGCGATACCGGTTGTTGACTTTGGCCTGGTCAACGTTATAGGGGGGTGGCTGGCTCGGATCGCCGATGCCTACTACCCCCCCGAGGAAGGGGAGATTCAGGAAGTCGGCGTTGGTCACGATCTTCGTCGGCAGCGTGGGGAAGAGCACGGAGACTAGCGATGCCGGCACATTGGCGCGCACCAGTTCCGGCGGCGCCACCACGGTGCAGGCCGGGTCGCAGTATCCCCAGAACCCCGTGCCCGGCGCATGTTCGATCTCGCCGCCGAAATGCAGGGAGTGACTGCCGTGCTGCCAACTCAGCGAGTCCGTGATGTTGTACCTGCGAAGATCGCGGCCCTGGGTCGCGTTGGACGTGTCGCCGACGGTCACATTGGTTCCGGTGACCGCAACTTCGGGAAAAGTCAAACCCACACAGCCGGGGCAATCCGAATTAGTCGGAAACAGGTTCCGGTTCTGCCAGTACTGATAGCTGAACCGAAAATCGTTCACGACTGTCGGTTTCAACGTGCTGGTGAAGCCCAGCAGGCTCTGGTCGCTCCAGTTGGTGTTCCGAAGCCAATGAGAGGGCAACTGCGCGGAGCCTCCGTTAGGACCGAGGCCGCCGTTGCCATCGTGCGAGTACCGCGCGAACAGGCGATGCTTCTGGGTAATGTTGTAATCGAAGCGGACACTGAGGTTCTTCCCCTGATAGGGACTGAAGTAATTGCCCGCCAGGCCCGCGGCGGACGCTACGTTCGGCACAAAGGTGACTACCT
>JAIQFL010000363.1 GCA_020073365.1 Terriglobia bacterium
GAAGATGAACGATGAACGGGGAGAGGCCCTTTGGACACTGGCTCAGTGATCGCCGCAGGACACTCCACCTGACCCAGGCCGAGCTGGCACGGCGGGTCGGGTGTGCGACCGTCACCCTCCAGAAGATCGAAGCCGACGAGCGCCGCCCCTCGAAGGACATGGCCGGGTGGCTGGCGGAGGCGCTTCGCGTCAAGTCTGAGGATCGTGCCGCCTTCGTCGAATTCGCTCGCTTCGAAACGCCGTCCTCACGCGCTCACCAATTCTGGCCGTCCCACTCGACTAACTTGGCCGCGGCGCTTCCCGCTCTGATTGGGCGCGATCGGGATGTCGCAGCCGTCCGCAAGCGCCTCTCGGGGGAAGGTGTGCGGCTGCTCACCCTCACGGGTCCGCCCGGGGTCGGGAAGACCAGCCTGAGCCTGCACGTGGCAGCCAGCCTGCTGGACGAGTTCCACCACGGTGTGTTCTTTGTTCCGCTGGCTCCACTCCGCGATCCGCAGCTTGTCGCCGTCGCGATTGCGCAAACGCTCGGCGTCAACACAACCGGCGGCCGCTCGCCGGCTCACGTCCTGAAAGAGTACCTCGGCAACAAGCACTTGGCGCTGGTGCTCGACAACTTCGAGCATTTGCTGGCCGGCGCGCCTCTGCTTGCCGAGTTGCTGGCCGCCTGTCCGTGGTTAAGCTTCCTGGTAACCAGCCGCGCGCCGCTGCGGCTGCGCGGCGAGCGGCAGTTCCCCGTCCAGCCGCTAGCCCTGCCCGATCCTGCCACTTGGCCCTTGCCCGAGGTATTAGGACAATGTCCCGCGGTGGCGCTCTTCGTGGACCGGGCCAAGGCCGTGGAACCGGACTTTGCGCTCACCGAACGCAACGCCGCTTCGGTCGCCGAAATCTGCACCCGACTGGATGGTTTGCCGCTGGCCATCGAGCTAGTGGCGGCCCGGACCAAATTGCTGCCGCCGGAGGCGTTGCTGGCGCGCCTGAGCGGCCGCGTGGTGCTTTCGAGCGACGGACTTAGCGACGTTCCTGAACGGCACCACACGATGCGCAAGGCGATCGACTGGAGCTACGGTCTGCTCTCGCCGGAAGAACAAGTACTGTTCGCCCGGCTCGGGGTCTTCGTCGGCGGCTGGACGCTGGAAGCAGCCGAGAAGGTGGCCGGCGATCACGATGCCGTTCGGCGCTCCCCGGCGACCACGTTGGAGACGCTGGCCGTCCTGGTCGATAGCAGCCTCGTGGTGCGGCGGGACTACGCGGGTGATCGGCGCTTTGCGCTGCTCGAACCGGTGCGCGAGTACGCGCTGGAGATCCTGGAGGCTCGCGGCGAAATTACCCGGATGCACGCGCGGCACGCCGAGTATTACCTCTCGCTGGCCCTGGAAGCCGATCCGCGCCTGCGAACTTCCGAGCAACTCACGTGGCTGGACCGGCTGGAAGCCGAGCGCGGCAACCTGGAGGCCGCGCTGGCCTGGTTTATCGAGACTGCGCACGACGCTGAAAGCGGCTTGCGGCTGGCGGGTGCGCTGTTGTGGTTCTGGAACATCCGCGGTTACTTGAGCGAATGGCGCCGATGGCTGACGAAGGCGCTCGATGCCACGCACAGCAGCACGACGCCGCCTGGGCTGCGCGCCAGGGCGCTATGGGGACTGGGCGGGCTCCTTTGGCAGGAGGGCGATCTCCCGTCCGCGCAATCCCGAGTGGAGCAGAGCATCGCGCTCTGTCGTCAGGCGGGTCGTGCGGATTCATTGGAACTCGCGCTGGCACTGTGCGCTCATGCCATGATCGCGGTGTATCAATCCCAGGACCGGCTGGCGGAGGCGTCGGCCCAAGAATCACTGGCGCTGTTCCGCGCACGGAATGACAAGTGGGGTATGGCGCTGACGCTCAATCCCCTGGGTATTGCCGGCATCAAGCGACACGACTACGCTGGCGCACGGGCCTGCTTCGAACAGAGCCTCAGCCTTTTCCGCGAGGTCGGTGACAGATGGGGCGCCGCGACACCTCTGCTGAACCTGGCGCATCTGGACTCCATCCAGGGCTGCGTCGAGTCGGCGAGTGGCCGATTCGAAGAGTGTATCAAGCTGTGTCAGGCAGTCGGCGAGCGGTGGCAGCGAGCGCTGGCACTGGACGGCCTCGCGCACGCGCTCCATGCGCGGGGCGACCGGGCTCGGGCGAATGCCGTCCACCGCGAGAGTCTCGAACTCCTGAAAAAGATGGGGCTCAAGTCGAGCCTGGCCGTTGTACTGTTCAACTTTGGTCGAGTCGGCCTCCGCGTGCAGGAGTATCCTCTCGCGCTCAGCCTGTTCCTGGAGAGCCTCGTCCTGTTCCATGAGAGAGGGCTTCGCCAGGAGGTCACCGGCTGCTTTGTCGCACTGGCCGAAATTGCCGCCGTGTTGGCAGAGGGGCAGCACGCGGCCCGCCTGCTGGGAGCGGCGGAGGCGACCCTGGAAGCGACCGGGGTGGAGATGTCCCAGGCTCAGCGCGCCGACTTCGATCAAGCCGCAGCAGCCGCGCGGACCCGACTTGATGAAACGGACTTGGCGACCGAGTGGAAGCAAGGCCGCGCTATGACAATCGAGCAGGGCGTCGAGTACGCGCTGCAAAATCTCTCTAGTTTCGGGCGTCCGGACGCGTGAGGAATGCGTGGCCTAGGCCACCAGCCCCTGGGTCCGCGCGCACGACCTGTTCGAAAGGCAGGAGCCGGCGGAAAAACGGCGACTCCTGAATTTTCTACTCTCGAACTGCGTTTGGAAGACCGGGGTCCTCACGGCAGAATATCGCCAACCATCTGACATGTCGGCGCTCGCGCGCGAGGCTGGCGGAGGGGATGAAGCGATGAGTGGGACGAAAAACGGCCAATTTGAGAACTGGCTCCCCAGGTAGGACACGTTTCGAACTTTCGCCACCCAATTGGCAGTGTGATCGAACCCTTGGACGTCTACTGTTCTCGGAGCGATCCGCGCGAACGCCGACCCGTGTCCATGGTGGGCACCCGGATAGGACACGTCTCGAACTCATCTGAATTGATTTGAGGGGGTCTGGTTGGCAACCATTCCGTTATGGATTACCGCGCATCGGCCGGAACAGGTGGCAGGAGCTGATCTTATTGAAAAGGCAGGCTCACAGCCCCCCGTGGAACCGTCCGAATGCATGGGCAAGCATTAGCGACATGATCAGGATGCCCGCCCCGAGGACGAGCACGTGCTGGGTCTTGCGCAGATTGAAGCTGCCGACACGACAGACGAGCAGGTAGCCGACGGCAAGGTTGAAGAGGCCCCATAGGACATTGACCATTGAGGAGGACAAGCCTACCCCGGGTGGTGATGCGAAGGGGCTCTGGAAGGCATGCCCCGAGATCCCATTGCCGAGATGGGGCAGGGTGTTCGCGAGGAATGCGCCCCCGAAGAAGTACGCCACATAGTGGTACCAGCGCATTGTTGCTCCATTCTGGCTGCCAAACCAAGGGTAGCAGGTCTCACTGAGGTCGGTGGGGAGGTGTACGTCAACAAGGAGGGCCAGCGTTTCAGAGACGAATTCGTTGGCTCCCCACCATGGACGACTTTAGAACTCTTGCTACAGGAAATGTGCCGCGCTCGAACGCCTAGAGCGAAACTGGGGTGGCTCCCCTCTCTCGACGTTATTCGAACTTTCTTCTTCCACCCACCGCTGGTTGGCCGCCTTCTACTTCAGCAGATTCATGCGTTTACGGCCACTGACAGCCTTCCTCTAAGCGGAGCTTGACCGGACTAGGCATTCCGGCGGCACACACGGCTTCCCGCGAATGTTGCGGCAAAATGGCTGCGTCCGGATTCGTTGGTACACCAGGCTCCTGCGAGCCACTACGCGAAAGCCCAGAAGAGCATCGACTGGTTCATTATGCCTTACGGGCTTTCCGACGACCGCCACCCCCGCCATTCTTCTTTTTTTTCGCCGGCACCTTTTTTGCCGGCGCCTTCTTCTTCACCGCCATCTGATTCTCTCCTTTGTGATTAGGGATTATCCCGACTCCGTTGGGCCTTGATCGGCCCTCAGGATCTCTCACCTGTGCTTCATCGGCTCAAGCCCGCGCTTTCTGTATCAAGGATCCACTGTACGAGGATTCCAGGCGGAATTGGGCCTTCAATTTCGAGCCGGCTCGAGTACCGATCATTGTCGATCTTGTCCTCGTTCCTCTCCGGCTCACACCACCAGATGCTGCTTCCGAGTTCAAGGGCGGGGAACGGCGCAATCAACTGCAAAGTCAGTTTCTCGAGAACTAGCCGTGTCGCCCGGTAGCTATACCAACCGTGGTTTCGGCTGATGATGCTCCACAAACACACATGGAGGGTATTCGTTCGCCCGACCCCTAGCAATCTTTCGGGCTGAATCCGATATGTGAGCAAGGCGAAGCCCGCGCCATACTTCCGGTCGTGCGGTTCGTAGTGGATCCTTAGCTCCGGTGCCTCGCCAACCCCGAGGTAAAGGTGTTTCAGCCCGAATACCCTATCCAGGTCTTGCGGTGCCAGTTCCGAATTCTTTAGCCGTTCGCCGAAGGCCGCGTATTCTGGTTCAGTGAGCAGTCCTCTACCGAAGTGAAACCGGTAATCGATACGGACACCGTCAGGAAAGTGACCATCCAATGCCAGGCAGATCGTGAAATCGGCAGAAGGAAGTCCGCCGGTCCTGGTAGAATTCACCTCGCACCGGAGCCATTCCGGGGCCGGCAGGGGTCCCAGAGTGACGACGTCTTCCTCATATCGTGTCCATTCCAGGGCGCTGTCGGCGTCTTGGAGTACAAGATGCCGTGCCCTGTCAGCCAGCACATTGGCAGCCCGTCGCACCGGGGCCGTTCGAGTTCCCTCGATGCATTGCCGGATGAACTGCTTTACGACGTCGTAAGTCACGTCATGCAACGACTCTGCCTTCGGAAGCTCGATGTGACCTTTGTTGATCGCCTTCAGCTCGCCCAAATACGCACCCGCCGTGGCTGAAGCCGTCGGCACGACGCGGTCCTTCAGGCCGAACACGACCTGACATTTCACCGAGCCCCTTTGCTCCAACCCGAGATCAGGATCGCCGTCGTTGACTACCCGTTGAAGCCAGGCGCGATTCAGGTTCTGTAGTAACTCATCCCAGGGCTGCATGTCTGGCACGGAATGCGACGGCAAAAACTTCGAAGCGATTCTCGCGATATCGGTTCCGAGGTGTGGTGCTCCCATCGCGAGCAGACCGATAATTCTTGCTCCAGCGGAGCGCCCCAGTTCCAAATAGTCCAGTATGGCCCGGCGGCACACCAGGCCTCCGAGGCTGTGGGAAACTAGGATGACATTCCGCCTCGGCTGGTTTCCAACAACCTTTGTGTCAATAAAGGTCCGAAGTGCCGTTGCGACTTCTTGAACACTCGTTTTGTCAAGAAACCCGGCCGGATGCGCAAAAGCGTAATAGTCGACCGCCAGTTCGTCGTCCTTGACCAGCAGGTCTGAAATGAGGTCGTTTTTTTCCATTGGCGCGCGGCGAAGCCACTTCCAGAGGCTTCGCCTCTGCTTCCAGGTCCAAGTGTCGCGGAACTGTCCGGTCCACCCGTGGACAAAAACCGCAGCCTCGGAATCGGAGCGAGGTTCCCGGACCCAGGCATCTCCAGACCTACCGTAATCCACATGAGTGTAGGAACCACTCGTAGTTCTCATAGGAATCCTATGTTCATATATCTAAGCACATTTTACGCCAGCGCGATCCGTGCGGCCGGAAGGTGAAGCGGGGAGGGGGACATCTTGGCTATCTCCAAAGTATGAGGGAGTTTCTGCCGGCTCCCCAGTCTGGACGACTTTCGAACTCTCGCGTTTGCCCCGGCCGCGGAATTATGTTGTTGCTCGGCCACCAGTCTTTTTAACGGCAAGCGTCACATGATACGATTATGGTCGTGAGACGGGTGGAAGCTCAGTACGAAGATGGGGTGCTCCGGCCAGCGGAGCGCTTGAGCCTTCGTTCGGGTGAGCGGGTGAACCTGATTGTCGTGCGGCGCCCGGACCCCCGTCGCTGGGATTTGGCGAGGCTTACGAAGACCGGGTGTGGGGATGCCCTTACCGAGCAGGGTCTCACGGAGTGGGCGAACGCCCTCGAAGACGAGGAGAAGAGGTGAAACGAGGAGAGGTCTGGTGGGCAGACCTCGGTGCGTATCGACCTCGGGAACAAACGGGGCGCAGGCCCGTCGTGATTTGGCAAAGTGATACGCTGACGCGGGTGCTCCAGTCGATTCTGGTAGTTCCGCTCACCACGAACCTTGATCGAGCAAACCTGGCTGGAACCGCGATGATTGGCTCCTCCCCAGCCGGCGGGCCGGCAGAGGACTCCGTTGCGCTGGCATTCCAGATGCGGGCAATCCCCAAGTCGGCGTTGCAGGCCAAGATCCGGGACCTCGACGAGAGTGAGCTCGAAGAATTGGAGTTGGCGACCGACGAGGCCCTGGGACGCGTCGAGCCGAAATAGAGGTTCGATGCCATCGAGCGGATGATACCCTCTAGACGAAGCCCAGTGGGGGTTCGACCCTGATAATACAGGACTTCACGATTTTGGCAACGTCTGAGGCCAATTCTTTCAACGGAGGGACGTTGGTTTTCCCACACTGGACACGTTTCGAGCCTTTGCGGCCTAAATCCCTCTCCGCTCGAACCGAACCAACCGCTTTATCCACAGGAAGATCTGATCTGAAACGGCCCTTGCATCCAAGCTGGGCACCCAGACTTGACGCATCTCGAACCACTGATAACGCAGCTTTGCAACCCAGCCTCCTGCCCAGGCGAAATCAGCTCACAAGCCATCTTGTTTCGGTGAGCCAGACTTCCAGACTCGACGGTCGGGCCGATCGACGGATGCGGGAGCCCATCAGACAGCGGCTTGGATCTTCCGCGTAATACCGACAACAGTCTCGGTACTTCGAATCCATCCGAAAGATTGTAACGTCTCAATGTTGGCTTGATGTAGATCTTCGCTAAAAGTGGTGCACGCGTCGCCCACGACCACCACTTTGAAATTTCGATCGGCAGCCTCACGGGCAGTGGTGCTGACACAGACGTCGGTAGCGACCCCAGTAACCACAACGTATTCTACGTCATGATTCCTCAGTCGATGTTCGAGATCGGTGGTGGCGAAGGCACCAGCCGATAATTTATTAAGCACGATTTCGTCCGGCCGAGGTTTTAACGCCCCATCGATTTCCCAACTGGGATCACCGATGAGCGGCCAGATCCGGCTGCCGAGAATGCCTACGCCAACATCATCGAACGAACGGAGCCAAAACGGCAAATCATCGCCATCGTTTCCGGCGCTGCCGATCGCCGTATAGACGATTGAAGAGCCGCGCTCTCGAAAGTGGGCCAAGAGCCGCTGGATGTTGGGAATGACGATCTCACTGACTCGCCTAAGATATCCCGAACACACCCCTGGCGCGATCTTTTCGAATACGTCCGTGAAAGGAAATGACGATTGCGTGAAATAGCGCTGCATGTCGACAACAATGAGCGCCGTTTTGGATGGATCGAGTTCGATGGGACTTTCATTCTTCATCCGCAGAATCCCAATACACTGTTCGTGCTCAGTCATGGAACGCTCCTCGCTGACGAAACTGTTTCAACAGAGCGCTAGCTTAACAGATAATACTTCAGACCGTACGATCCTCCAACTGCATGTCAACCGCTCATTGTGGAGTTCGAGCGCGAGTCGGATTTGAGTGGCTCCCCACGTAGGACTCGAACCCAGCCACGCCACCCACCGCCACGTGGACGTCGCCGAAATTAGAGGTCCCCAGGACCCGCGCAGCACCCCGCGCCGGTCCAGGTGGGCTTCTCCAATGCCGTGATTATCGGCCCTTGCGCGCGAGCTCGTCCAGCAATACTCTCACCGGACGGAAGGCCGCCAGCGTGACCTCCACGTTGGGTCTCTGGATGCGGGTGAGTTCCTGGTTCTGCGCGGAAATCCAGTCGGCGGGAGCGGGCTGGCTGCCTCCCAGGTAATCCAGGATCTTCAGGCCCATCCCGCCCAGGATGGAGAGGTCTTTGGATAGCGGCTTCAATTCCGCGAGCAGCGCGTTGCCTTCGGCCAGCGGCTGGAAGAGCGCGTCGTTGGCGGCCCAACGGGTGAACTGTTCGCGCAGCAACGCGCCGTCGCCGGCTTCGTGGCTGGCCAGGAAGCGGGCGGCTGCCAGTTCCAGACGGCGCACGCTTTCGCTCTCCGGCCGTACGGCGTCCACGAAGCGGTTCAGGGGAATCAGGCTGGTGTATTTCCGCGCGCGGGCGCGGGGGCCGAGTCCCAGGCCCTGGGATGCGTCCGCCAGAATGCGAACGGGCTCGGCAGGCTGCCCACCTGTCAGGCGGTCCAGCATCGGGCCATAATTGGCGCGATGTTCCACGCCGGTCCATTCGAGCGTGCGGCTGACCGCCTCCATGCGCGCATACATCGAGTTGACGTCGGTCAGGTCCTTGGGCGACCAGAAGCGTTCGGCGATCGCAGCCATGCGCGGCCAGATGCGCGAGTCCACGGTTTCGGAGCTGACGTATTCGGCCCACATGCAGGCTTCACCGCCCAGGATCAGGGCCGCCTGTTGGGGAGTGAGATCGGCGGCGGGGCCGGCCAGCGGATCGACGGAGTAATGCTGGCTGGCGGGTTCGAGGTGGTCCAGATAGTAGCCGGAGGAGAGGATTCCGCGGTGTCCCTTGGCGGCCGCGTCGGCCAGCGATTTCGCGCCGCGCCAGGATTGAATGATGGCCGCGGCAGGAAGATCGGGGTGCAGAATCTCGTCCCAACCGATCATGGTCTTGCCGTACTTCTCCAGCGTTTTCTGAATGCGCTGGTTGAAATAGGCCTGCAAGCCGTGCGCGCCATCCAGGTTGTGCTGCTGGGCGAACTCCTTGATCCGGGCGGACTGATTCCACTCCTTGGGGTTCACCTCGTCGCCGCCAATGTGGAAGAAGGGGTCGGGGAAGAGTTGCGCCATCTCACCGATAAAGGCATCCAGGAACTGGTAGGTGGCCTCGATGGTCGGGTCCATGACCGGGTCGTAGACGCCCCAGGTGCGGCCGATGGTGTAAGGGCCTGGCACGCTGGCCAGATCGGGATAGGCTGCCAGCCAGCTCTGCGTGTGGCCCGGTATGTCGAACTCCGGGACCACGCGAATGCCGCGGTTGCGGGCGTATTCCACGACTTCGCGAATCTGCTGTTGGGTATAGTAGCGGCCGTCGGAGCCTGCCTGTTGCAAGCGCGGATAGCGCTTGCTCTCCACGCGAAAGCCCTGGTCGTCGGAGAGATGCCAGTGGAAGACATTCAGCTTCACGGCGGCCATGGCGTCCAGGTTGCGCTCCACCACGGCGAGGGGCATCCAGTGACGGGAGACGTCGATCATCAGCCCGCGCCAGGGGAACCGGGGCTTGTCCTCGAGGTGAATGGCGGGGACCTGGAAGCCATCCGCGCCGGGAGCGATCAACTGGACGAATGTTTCCAGACCGTGGATCGTGCCGGCCCCGGTGGCGGCCTTCAGCCGCGCGCCATCCGCGGAGATGTCTAGCGTGTACGATTCGTCCTCGCCCAGGGCGGGAAGCGCGGAGCCGGCCGCGACGCATTCCACGCGCAGGGTAGGACGGTTGGCATCGGCGGGTTGGCCGATCCCCATCGGGATTCCGGTTTGCCGGGAAATACGGGCCGTCAACCGGCTGAGAGCGGCTTCCATGCGGGCATCGGAACATGCGGCCGCTACCGCGGTGAAGGTTCCGTCGATGGCAAGTTGGCCCGTGGCGGATTCCACTTTCAAGGGCATGGGCATCAGTGCGGCAACCGACGCGGAAGCAGCCTGAAGGCCGCCGGCAACGAGAGAAATAAGCAGTGCGAATCGGAGCATCCTCTATAGTGGATCACTGAATCGGCGGGTGGGGCAAGCGGGCTGCGTCGAAAACCTGATTTCCAGATCGGGTACGCACGTTATGGGCGATTTTCAGCGGAGCCGTCCGAACTGCGTGCGAGCGCTTTTGGCCCTTTTGGATGCCCCTTGCAATCAGGAGTTTGAAGCCTTATAGTACGATTGAGGCCTAAGGGGCTCCCATTTCTCGGCGTGGCTGAAGTCTGGCAGCCTGGGCCGTGTGAGGTGGTGCAGCACCGAGGTCGAACGCCGTCGCAAGGTCGGCTGCCAGAGAGCGCTTCCGATCCGGAAGCATAAAGGAGGTCTTTCATGCGAATCCGATTGCTTCTATTGAGTTTCCTGGTTCTGATCCTGGGGGCTGTGTCCTGTTCCACCGGACCTGCGCGGCCCCAACCCGGCACACCCGCGTACTCCTGGGCGAGCGCCCAGGAGGCGTATCGCAAGGCCGACTTTCAAAAGACTAACAGCAGCCTGCTGGAGGTCATCCATACCGATAACGAGTTCACGGCCCGTGCCCGGCCCTGGCAGATTATCGTCTCTGCCGGCGTGGCTCGAGGCTTTTCCGAAATGGCCGACAGCTATGAGGCGGGGGGCCGCGCGAATCGCGAGAATCCCATGCCGTTCCATAAGCAGATGACCAATCTGCGGAGCATGGCCAGCGGCGCTGCCCTGGAATTCGCGGAAGGCGTTCACGCGTTCATGGAGAAAGACAAGGACCCAGATGTGCGGTTGACCTTTGAGTACCCTGCTGGCGCGGCGGCGGAGCCCACCGCTGTGGGGAAGGTCTCGACCGGCATGTTGCTGCAGGATTCAGAACGCGATTCCATGCAGACAGCCATGCTCGAACGCGGTGTCCTGCTGAGCCTTTGCCGTGCGGTGGATAGCCCTGACGATCCTGCCAAAACCCTCGAGAAATTCAAGGCCGGCGAAGTCCGCGTGCCGCGCAACGTGTTTCTGTTCGCCGCCGCCAAGGCGCTGCACGAACAGTCCGAGTTGTTCAGTTCCAAAAAACTGGACCAGCCGGTTCGCGCCAAGCTGATGGACCAGGAGGCGCTGGAAGCCCTCCAATCGATTCCCGAGACCAAGGAGACCAAGGCTCTGGCGGCAAGAATTCAGGCCTCCTTGAAGAAGATGAAAAGCACTTAGCCTGGATTTCTCATCAATGGAACCCACCTATGAGTGGGGGCGTAGCGTGGGTGGAAACGGAGGAATTGGCCGGTTCAGTCGCCGGTTCAGTCGACGAAAAATCGGACTGAGCCCGAGTCAAAGATGTTTAAAGATGTCCCTTGACCGGCGACGGGTTTGTTCGTGGAGTCAAACGAGAACGG
>JAIQFL010000364.1 GCA_020073365.1 Terriglobia bacterium
ACGAACCACGCATCCGGCGCGGCTTTCCAGGTCCGCCGTTTCTGGGAAAAGCCAAGCCTCGCTCTGGCCTCCGTTCTATTGGAACGTGGTTGCCTTTGGAATAGCTTTGTAATGGTCGGTCGGGCTGACGGATTTCTAAACCTAATCCGCCGTACGCTTCCAGATCTGTTCGAGCCCTTCGAATCGATCCGCCCATCTTTGTTCACGGCCGAGGAGCCAGCGGCACTACTTGAGCTTTACTCGGCCATTCGCGCCAGTAGCTTTTCCGGCGACGTCCTCGCAGCGCGCCCCAGTGACCTCGCCGTGCTCTCTTGTGAGAATTTGGGCTGGAGTGATCTGGGAGCAATCAGTCGCGTCCTTTCCGTATTCGAACGCAAGGGCGTTAGCCCCGACTGGGCTCTTGTTTGTACAGAGGAGCGGAAGGCGACGGCATAATTCGTTCGCGGCAGGGTGGCAGCGGCCGCGAGAAGAGGAGGAAATCCATGGACGAGAGTCAAATCGAGAAATTCAAGGTCGTGCTCGAAAGCCGGATCGAGGCACTCTGGGACCGAGCGCGAAATCGAGACGCCATCGCCATCGAGAATACAGCGGACACCATGGACGAGGTGCGGCTCGCCGAAGAACGGGATCTAGCCATCCAAATTCTGGGTCGTGATTTCTCCGAGGTTCGTCTCGTTAAGGCAGCGTTGGCCCGGATCGAAGAGGGGGTTTATGGCTTCTGTCTCCGATGCGATGAACCGATCGGGTCGAATCGTCTGCGCGCTATTCCGCACGCCAGGTTCTGCGTTACTTGCCAGGAAGCGGCGGAGCACGATGGATTCAGTGAGCCCAGCCTCTTTGAGGGGTCAACGTCACCGGTCCGCCTGGAGCACAGTGAAGAACTAATCCGTCAAAGCAGCGCGGCTCCAGGTGGACCACGGCAAATTGCGCGACCACTGCGGTCGAAGCGTGCCCGACAGCGTGCACGAAGCGCAGCTTGATAACCGTGGGAGATGATCCTAGACTATAAGGAGGCTGGCCGCCTGCTTAGGTTCATGACGCAAGAAGAGTTCCCGTACGCCGCGACCCCGCATCTGTTGACCCACGTCAGCACTGACCAGGATTTGGCGACCCAATCAAAGCTTTCGTGGAAGGATCGCGTTTTCCGGCTAGGAGATGTTCAGGCTGAGAACGGTTGGCGCGGCGTCCTGGCCGGCTTGGCCACCGTGGGACTCATCACGATTGTGGGCCTTTGGATCGAACCGGTCATCCGAGCACCCAATCTTGCGATCATCTACATGCTCGCCGTCGTGTTTAGCGCACTCCGATGGGGGCGGTGGGCGGTCGCTATCGCCGCTATCACGAGTGCACTTCTATTTGATTACTTTTTCGTTCTTCCGCAGCGGACGTTTGTAATCAGCGACGTCTGGTATCTGATCACGTTCATTGGACTCCTGATGCTTGGCCTGATTACCAGCACGCTGCTGGTTGTGGCTAGGGAAGAGGCCCAGGCGAGCCGGCGGAGCGAGGCACACCTAAGGGTGCTGTTCGCACTCACACAATCCCTGGCGGCGGAAAGCAAACTGGATCAGGTCATCGAGGTCTTCGAACGCCATGTTCTCGAGGCATTCCGAAGACCCATTGTACTTTTGTTGCCCGACGCCGGAGGATTGTTTGTGCGCTTCGGCAATGCAAAGCCGGCTCTTGACGAACGGGAAGGTGCGGCCGCAGCCTACGTGTTTGAGAATGACCAAGAAGCCGGGCACGGGACCGACAAATTCTCCGACTTGACGATACGCTACCTGCCGTTGAAGGCGTGGCGGGGTGTTGTCGGCGTGGCCGGGATCCAGGTGGAGAGTTGGAAAAAGCGGCATTCAAGCGGTCAGATGCAACTCCTGCGTAGTTTCATCAGCCAAGTCGCCCTGGCAATTACTAGAGCCGATCTCGTAAAGAAGGCGCAGCAAGCGGAGCTGCTTCAGGAGGCAGACAAGCTTCAGAAGGCACTTTTGAATTCCGTTTCGCATAACTTGCGGACGCCACTCGCCTCGGTCATCGGTGCGCTAAACAGCGTATTGGAAGACGGGGCGCTGCTCGACGCGCCCACACAACAGAGCCTATTGAAGACGGCGCAGGAGGAAGCAACAAGGCTAAACCGGCTATTTCAGAACCTGCTCGATATGACGCGCCTGGAGGGCGCTGCGATACAAGTGAAAGCCGAGCTTTGCGATGTGCACGATGTCGTCGGTGCGGCGCTGCACCAGCTTGGTGAAGCAACTCGCAGCCACCCGGTTTCAGTTGCCATCGCCCCCAACCTGCCCCTTGTGCCCATGGACCATGGTTTGATCGTGCAGGTACTGGTGAATGTGCTCGATAACGCGCTGAAATACTCATCAGAAGGTGCACCCGTTGAAATCGAGGCCAGGTTAGATGCCGGCCAACTGGAGATTCGGGTTCTCGATCGTGGTAGGGGAATTGCCGAACATGAACTCGAACGCGTGTTTGAGAAATTTTTTCGTGGTGCGCTCCCGGGAGCGCCGAGGGGGACTGGCCTTGGCCTTTCAATCTGTAGGGGATTCGTGGAGGCCCACCATGGCAGAATTTTCGCAGCGCGCCGGGAGCAAGGGGGCACGGAGGTAGCGTTCTTCCTGCCGATGGAGGCAAACCCATGAGCGATCCGGGATCGCGGGTGCTGATCGTTGAGGATGAAGCCGGGATCCGTCGATTTCTCAGAGCTACCCTCGCAGCGCGCGGATACTCGGTCCAGGAAGCTTCCACAGGGGAAGAGGCCCTGCAGCTCGTCCCAGCATTTCGTCCAGACCTTATCCTTCTCGATCTTGGTCTCCCTGGCATCAGTGGAAAACAGGTCACGAGCTGTCTTCGAGAGTGGACTCAAACACCGATTATCATTCTGTCGGTTCAAGGTGATGAGTCCGCAAAGATCGCTGCTCTAGACGCTGGAGCGGATGATTATCTGACAAAGCCGTTTGGGCATGGAGAGCTCCTGGCGCGCATCCGCGCGGCCTTGCGCCGTGTCGGTCATCAAGATGACGGACCATTGTTTGTAACGGGCGATCTAACCGTCGATCTTGCCGGCAGAGCCGTGCGACTGGGTGCAGAGATGGTACGGCTTACGCCGACGGAGTACGCTCTGCTCAAAGCATTTGTCGTCCATGCGAACAAGCTTCTCACCCATCGTCAACTGATGCGTGAAGTGTGGGGCGGTGCGCACTACGAAGATACCCAGCATCTGTTGCGAGTGAATATCAGCAACTTGCGGCGAAAACTGGAGGCCGACCCGGCGCGTCCGCAATACATCATTACCGAACCGGGCGTGGGATACCGGCTTCGGACCGAACCTCGAATATCTGCGGCACCTTCGAGCGTTTGACATTTCCTTGACCGCTAACAGTTACTTCTTGAGGTCATCTTGACATCCCAACGAGTACCATCGGATAGGCGGAGGTGCAAGAAGTCATTGCGAACGGAGGGTGCTGCATTGAACGATCGTCACCCAACGATTCTGATAGTTGATGACGAGGAGGTGCTTCGCCACATTCTCCGTGTTCGATTGACCGCGCGGGGGTACCTCATTCACGAGGCAGGTACGGGCGAGGATGTCCTCCACACTGTACCAGTCCTGCGACCGGATGTGATCGTTCTCGACATTGGGTTGCCTGATATCGATGGAATCGAAGTCACACGTCGTCTTCGTCCCTTGGTTCAGACACCGATCATCATCCTCTCGGTTCATGCTACGGAAGCCGACAAGATCGCCGCGTTGGACGCAGGCGCGGATGACTACTTGACCAAACCTTGTGACCTAGGAGAGCTGCTCGATCGCATCCAGACCGCGCTGAGTCGAGTCGCACTCAAAGATGTGCGAGTCTTCGCATCAGGTGATCTTGTAGTTGACTTGAGCCGCCAGACCGTTAAACTCGGCGAGGACCCAATCCCACTTACAGTGGCAGAGTACGACCTATTGAGAATACTCGTTCTCAACGCCGGCAGACTCTTGACACAGCATCGATTGGCCCAGGAAGTCTGGAGAGAGAGCAGCGACGAGGATTCACTGCAAATGCTGCGGACCACAATCAGCACACTCCGTCAGAAATTGGATGTCGATTCGACGCGTCCACGCCTTATCGCGGTGGAGCCCGGCGTGGGATACCGCCTTCGGATCGCGCCATCGATTAGCCCCTCTTGATCCCGCCACCGCATCTGCTGCTGCGCACCTCGCCATACGACCCTCACTGACGCCAGCCTATTGCAGCAGTGTGGCGTTCCGTTCAATTTACGAAGACTTCCATGGTGTGCAAAGGGCCACGTATTCCATTCCCAGGTCTCGGCAATGTTTAAGACCCCGCAATCTGGAGAGTCGTCAGTTTGGCTGGTGTGGCCCTTTGACACTTTCTTTATGACCACAAATCTGTTCTTGTCACGGTCTTGATCGCGCTTCGCGTACATTCTAAGTTGAGGAACAAACGGATGAACGGCGCTCAAGCGGATTCACCCTCGGTGCAGTTCTGCCGATACGACAGCGGTGTTGCGGAGGTCGAGCGGTCATCATACGGAACGGCCAATAGCATGGCTGGATGGAACCCGTCAGTCGTGGTGCCGCAACCGCCCGTCGCACTTTCGGACACCCGCCCGACCGAGTTGAGGCACCCAGTCGGGCTGGGAAGTTTGGTAGGTCAGTCTCCTGCAATGCAGGAACTCTTTGCTCTGATCCAGAAACTAGCGCCGAGTTCGGCGTCTGTATTAATCGCGGGGCAAAGCGGGACTGGCAAAGAATTGGTTGCGCGGGAGATTCATAATTTAAGTCCTCGCAGGAACGGTCCGTTTATTGCGATCAATACTGCCGCGCTGCCAGAGGACTTGATCGAGAGTGAACTATTTGGACACGAAAAGGGTGCTTTCACCGGGGCGGTAGAGCGCCATCTGGGTTGCTTCGAGCAGGCGCACGGTGGAACCTTATTCCTGGATGAGATTGGCGAGATGCCCCGAGCGGCGCAGCCCAGACTGTTGCGTGTTCTGGAAGATTTGCGTGTGCGAAGGCTGGGCAGCCGCGCCGATGTCTCTGTGGATGTGCGGGTGCTGGCGGCGACAAGCCAGCCTGCGGAAACCCGCTTGAGAGACGATCTCTACTACCGTTTGAGCGTATTTCAAATCCTGCTTCCTCCGCTTCGGTCACGCGCGGAGGATATTCCGCTGATAGCACAGGTCATGATCCAGATCCTGAACAGGAAGAATGGAACCCTGGTTGCGGGTCTGGATTCCGAGGTGCTGAGGGCTTTTGAGACGTACCACTGGCCAGGCAATGCCCGAGAATTACGGAATGTTATCGAACGCGCGAGCATTGTCGCCGGTACGGGTATGCTTCGCCTCAAACATCTACCGGGCACTACATTCGGACATAAACCAGCAGCGCCCGCGATGGGTGCGATTACGCTGCTGCCAGGTAGTCGATTGTCCGAAATCGAAGAAGCTTATATCACACTTACTCTGCAGCATGCTAATCACAATCTCCCGCAGGCGGCTGGCCTGCTTGGAATCACGCCTCGCACGCTGCGGAACCGGATCGCCTCATTCCCAAAAGCGACGAAAGCAGCTACTTCCAGCGGATGAGTACTTCTAGACAAGATGAGACGCACTCGCTACATCGATGCCAGCCGTGAGGACGCTACCGGCGAGTGACAACAAAGCTGGACTTGGGAATAGTTTGCACGAAGATCACCGCTCCTCCGCCCCCTTCGCGATCTACGCCGCCCAACTACCCGAACCAACCGGCAACATCTGCCGCGGCAGTGGTATTTGCGTATGTGAACTTTCCTGTGGACTCGTCGAAATCGGCGAGTTTGGGCGTCACGGCCTCGCGGCAGCCTTGGCAGCCGCGATCATAGTGCCGAACGAATTCAGGTAGGAAGTTGAGTACGATGCTAGGAATGAGCAGCGATGCCTCGACGGGAAGGTAGCAACGGTTGGCACGGGGCGCCGACCTGGCGCCGGCAAGCACAAGCTCGACGTCGGCGCCACTGCCCGTCCCGTCAATCAATTTCCGCAATGCAGATGTGGCCTGGTTGGTGCCTGATTTGCAGGCAATACACTGAAAACAGGATTCCACAAAGAGGAACTCCGAGAACCGATACGCGATTTGTAGGACACAGTTCGAATCGTCGTAGATGATAAAGCCTCCCGAGCCTAGTCCGGAACCAATCCCTTGCATCGAGCCAAAGTCCAGAGGAGTGTCAAGGGCCGACGGCATGATGACAGCGTTGGCAACACCGGAGAAGACCGCTTTGAGCGGTCGGCCGGAGGTGATCCCACCTCCGTGGTTCTCAATCAGCGTTCGCAAAGGAGTGCCCATCGGCAGCTCATAGATTCCAGGCCTCTCTACGTCGCCGGTAAGGGTGAAAACCATGGTGCCCGGACTGTCCTTGGTTCCAACGGAGCGAAACCAATCGACCCCCCGCAATACGATGTGGGGGACATTGCACAGCGTTTCAACGTTATTGACCACCGCGGGGTTTAGTTCCGCGGGATCGGCGACAAACAGTCCCTTGACGTAAGGAGGCATGTCTGCTTCACGAGGCAACGCATCGCCACCCTCGATAACTTCCAGCAGCGCCTTTTCTTCGCCGAAGAGATAATCTTCCGGGCCCCTGACGATCTCGATTGGCGTGGGCCCCAGCACCCCGCGCGCCGACATCTCAGCGAGCGCGCGGCTTACCGCTTCATATTCTTTCTCGAAACTCTTCTTTATACCCAGGAAGGCCTTCTTGGCGTTGATGGCGTAGGCTGCGATCGAGATACCTTCCAGAAGCTGGTAGGGGTTCTTTCGCATTAGATACCGGTCCTTGAATGTACCCGGCTCACCCTCGGCCCCATTGCAGACAATGTATTTGGTGGGGCAAGGATCGTGAGCCACGCTGGCCCACTTCACTCCGGTCGAGAACCCCCCACCGCCACGCCCGCGGAGGCCCGATCTCTTAACGTCTGCGATAATCCTCTCGGGAGCGATAGTCAGCGCTTTGGCGAGGGCCTGGCCGCCGGCGGCGGCAACATATTCGCTTAAAGACTCGATCGCTCTCTCCGGCAGCAGACGTCGGTCTGGAAGGCTTGTCATAATTTGTGCTCTCGAACTGGGACGTTGTCAGCGGCCATGTGCCGCCTCTTGCCGGGCCAACCCCTGGAGTGCGGGCGGCGTGGGCAGTTGCACACGGTGGCGTGAGGCGAGGAAGGCTAGCAACGATGCTAATTCCTCGGGTTTCAGATTTCCACGGTAAGACGGCATGTTCTCAGCTCCACTAAAGATCCGAGTGGCCATCTGGGCGGCACTCATCCGATCTCCAGCATCGGAAAGGTCGGGTCCACGAATACCACCGTAACCCGAAATAGTGTGGCAATATTCGCAGCCCTTGTCGTAGAAGACCCTGGCGCCGTCCGCGATTGGACCGTCGGCCACTCCAACTACCGAGGAAGGCAAAGGCTGCGCATCCAGGCGCGGGGACCACGGCGCGCGGATGCCGACAACCCAATAATGTGCGATCACAAAAACTACGGATAGGATGATCAGGATCGCCCATGGACGCCGCAGAGGACTGCGCTCCCCACGGCCGCCCAGCAACGGCACCAGGATCAGGAACAATCCGAAGACGAGAGGTCCCAGGATGATCACCCATCTCTCCGACCATTTCGGGATCAATGACAGAAGAGCGAAATACCACATGAAGTACCAATCAGGGCGCGGTGAAGCGGAAATGATCGTCGGATCCGGCGGCTTCCCCAGTTCCGGCGGACCAACAACCAGCGCCAGCACAAATATCGCCAGAACCACAATGGCGCCAAAGAACACATCACGCCAGGCGGCCTGAGGCCAAAACGGAATTCCCTCGCGTTCGAGCAGCGAATGATACCAATGCCGATACGTCCGCGGGTCGACCGGCCTGCCGGCTTTTGGCGGCTCGGAAATGCCATTGAAAATGACTAGATACAAGTGCACAGCGATGAAGAGAAACATCAGCGCCGGCAAGAAGAACACGTGAGCTGCAAAGAATCGGCTCAGCGTGGCGCCTCCCACGGTGTTGCCCGCCAGAAGGAAGTGACCCAGCCAATTGCCGATCAGCGGTGCACGCCCGGCCTGTTCCGCAGCGACTACCGCGGTCCAGAAACCCATCTGATCCCATCGCAGGAGTTGCCCGGTGAATGCCATCAGCAGGGTAAACAGCAGTAGTCCGGCGCCTGTCAGCCAGTTCATCTGACGCGGGTATTTGTACGCCCCCATCAGGTACACCCGAATGGTATGCAGACCGATTAGGATGATCATGGCCGAGGCGCCAAAGTAGTGGATGCCGCGAATGATCCGGCCTATGGGGGAACTGGTGATGAAGCGGAGGCTGTCATAAGCCTGCCCGGAGCCCGTTACGTAAGCGCTGGAGAGCGCAATACCTGTCACTACCTGGACCAGGAAAGCAATGAGGGTCGCACTGCCGAACACATAAAACCACCTGGTCTTGCGCGCCCGTGGCACGGGGTGCGCCATGATGGGGCCGAGTGATTGGGAGAAGCCCGTGAGGTCGTCAAACCATCGCCAGATTTGCTTCAGTATCCGCACGGGATCCATTTCCTTAAATACTCGTGATAGGCAGAGGGCTGGTGAGGATCTCGACCACTCCCTCCCGCACTCGCACCGGATAAGTGACCAGCGCCTTGGGAGGCGGGCCTGAAGCCACCGTGCCATCTTTATAAAACACGCCACCATGGCACGGACACATGAACAGGTCCGCGTTCGGCAGCCAGCGTACCGGGCAGCCGAGATGAGTGCAATTGATGGCGAAAGCGATGAACTGCTCTGGGCTTTCTCTGCGCAACCATGCGGCGGTCCGGGCGGTCACGCCCGACCAAGGCAGAGGGGAGGAATCCAGAAACGATACCTCCACAGCCTGGCCGATCTGAAAACTGTCGGCGGCGCCGAGACCCCGCCAGACTTCGGGCGCTTTTCGCAGGCCTAACAGAAATGCGATGCTCGGAATGCCGACTATCGCGGCGCTAACGGAACCCGCCAGTATGCTGAGCCTGACCAGCAACCGGCGGCGGTCCAGGTCGTTCGGTGCCGGCCGCGTCGGCATAAAGACAGTGGGCACTTTTGCTGACGTCGACGATACGGGCTGCCGCGGATCCCGGTTCCAGATAACCACCTGGTAGGGCCGCCACAAATATTCGATCGGAATCGCGAATACGTGCACCAGCCTGGTGAATGGAAACAACAGGATCACAACGAACCCGCTGATCAAGTGGGCCTGTATGAAAACTGGGAGCCCGGTCACGGTACTCGCGTCCGGGTGCAGCCACACCAGGGACCATAACCACGGTACGGCAGTACTCAGATACCACACGGATCCCCACCGCTCGAAAAGCGCAACGCCAACGCCGCTCAGTACCTGGAATGCGAGTACCAGCAGCAGAATCCAGTCCATTGGTGATGTGACCGCGCGGGCACGAGAATCATTAGGCAGTCGCCGAGCGATCAGCACGATGATGCCGAATACGCAGTAAAAACCCAGAGCCAAGCCGGTCAACTCCAACACGACGAGGCGCGCGTTATCGCCAAGCACCACCTCTGCCGCCCGCGGAAACAACCAAGGCAAGATGTGTGCGACCAGAATCAGGGTGATGCCGTAATGCCAGGACACGGATCCCCAGAACAAGTGGCGATTTTCCAAGAGCTGCGAGGAGAGGCTGGAATAGGTAAAGCGATGCGAAAAATATCGGTACAGCCCAACTCCAATAGCCAGAATCAGGGCAATATAGGGAAAAGCGATAAAGAAGAAGGTCTGCATGATAGATCCTCAGTTTCCGTCCCGCCATCGCACCCAGCGCCGAGGTAAAGCAACAGCGCCCTCAAAACGTTGCCATAAGGGGTCTTTTTCCCCTCAATCGCCCGTAGCACTTTGTGAAGTGCCGGTACGATGCAATCGCCGATCAGTTCCTCCTTTTCCGGTCCGGGCTGCTCCACCTCTAAGAACCGCAGTATGACGCTCGCGTGGTCCGGCAGTTCGGCGCCGCATGAAAACCCGCATTCCTGATATCGTTCCTTGAGGCATGCCATAAAGGTGCCCCGGCGCCAGTCTTCGCCGAAGAGTTGGTGGCCGATGTAGAGCGCAGTCTCCGCCTGCATTTCGAACATCTGGATATAGGCTTCCTCCAGAGCGTCCTGCCCCAACTCCCCGGCGACTTCGCGGAAGTGTTCGAGCAGGGTGGCCGCTTCGGGGACTTCCGGCGCAAGCGCCTGGATGCAGTGTTCCAACGCCAAGAAAAGCCCCGGGTCGGGGTAGCTCACGAGACTGGCCAGGTGCTGATACATGGCCTAGAGTCCCCTCCGCGGCTCGTGCAAGAAGCCCATGCCGCCTCCCTCCTGATGGGTTTGTGTAATCTGCACCAACTCGACGGCCGCCTCCCGGGAGAATGGAGGAATCACAAATCGCTCGTCGAATCCGGCAAGCGAGGTTAGCTGGTAGATCTCTTCGACTTCTTCGGGAGTCGTGTGTGCTTCGAGAAGAATCTGCGCGGCCTTTTCCACCGAGATATCGCCGACAGTCTGTGCCCTCTTGAAGTGCCGCCCTGCCATCAGCTTCTTATAGACAGCGATCACCTGGTCCTCATCGCCGGCGGCAAACAGGCTGGCCATGTAGCGGATTGGCATGCGCGCGTTTTCGAGCGAGCTGAAGAAATCGGGAGAGCTTTCGTACAGACCATCGTCATTCGTGGACCCTGTGACAGGCAGCAATGGCGGTACATAGAAGAGCATGGGCAGCGTTCGGAACTCGGGGTGTAGTGGGAGTGCAATCTTCCACTTCTTCACGTATTTGAACACCGGCGAGTTTCGGGCGGATTCGAGGACGGCATCGCTGATCCCGTCCTTCCTGGCCTGGCTAACCACCTCCGGATCGAATGGATCGAGGATCATTTCCCGCTGGGCATCCACGAGCTCGTGGTCCGGCCGCATGGCCGTAGCGTGAATGCGGTCCGCATCATACAGCAACACTCCGAGGTAGCGGATGCGCCCTACGCAGGAATGCATGCACGCCGGCGCCTGCCCGGTTTCAAGCCGGGGATAGCACAGGATGCACTTCTCGGACTTGCCGGTCTCCCAGTTGTAGTAGACCTTCTTGTACGGGCATCCTGAGATGCACATTCTCCAGCCCATGCACTT
>JAIQFL010000365.1 GCA_020073365.1 Terriglobia bacterium
CGGGACTTGAACGAAACCCCTTCCCTAAGAAGGAAAGATGTAGCAAAGGTTCTCTTGGGTGTGATCGATGACGAGGGCGGACCGCTGATTCACAATTGCGCCTCCGAGGAGCAACAACGCTCGTTTGACGCCACCTGCCGCAAACTGCTCCGTTTCCTCTCTTCAGCCTCCGCCTGAAGGCAATTTACCCATAGATTCCTCCGACGAGGCACTTTTCCCAACCCGAGCACGATCTATTGGGGAGGGTATGGAGGATCGCTTGCGGTCATCGACATGGATGCTCGCACCTCCATTGCGTACGCGATGAACAAAATGCTCCAGACCAGCGCCGACATGCGCGGCCTCGGACTCGCCATGGAGCTCTGGAAGGCGCAGGGGCTGACCTAGACCGGCGTGGCCCAGATGCGCATACTGAAACGTGGATAAACGATACGGGCGAATAGGATTGTGGTCCGCTTGAAAAAGCGCGTCTGAGTATATCGCCAACTCCTGCCTGGACTGTTCGAGATCTGGGAGCGCTAGGACGCGCTTGGGTAGGCGCTTTTTCTTACGCGGTATTGACATCGGAGACGGCTTCCTTTGGACCGTCGCCTGTCAGGATGTCCGAAACTCAGCACTACGCCGTTTTGCAGGACTCATCCGCGCCTCGTGCCGATGAACACGCAATCTGGGATACTTTGCGATCCCGCAAGCCTGGTTCTCTACGGGCGATGCCAAGCCAGTTCGAGACCTCATGCGCGATTTAGAAAGGGTGAATCGCGGCGAACCTTGAGCGAACCGTTTTCTCCATTCGAATCGAAACCTTGTATAATCCACACATGCAAGGAATACCCTGTAGCACAATTGCGCTCGGCTCGCTGTTGCTCATCTCGGTGTGCTCAAAAGGAGGACAGGAAGTGCAATCTCCGCAACCTGAAAAGTCGAAGCCGCCCGTCAAAATGGAGCAGCGCGGGCGCATCCTTGGAATCGGCGGTGTCTTCTTCAAATCCGCTAATCGTGATCAGATGCGCGAATGGTATTCGAAGCATCTTGGACTCGCTTACAAAGGCGGAGGCGTGATGCTTCCGTGGCGCGAGCACGACGACCCGCAAAAGGAACACGTTACAGTTTGGACTGTTTTTCCCACCTCCACTGACTATTTCGATCCCAGCCACGCACCGTTCATGGTCAACTACATCGTGGACGATCTGGATGCTTTGCTCGACCGCTTAAAACAAGAGGGAGTAAAGATTGACGCCAAACGAATGAATGAATCCTACGGTCGCTTTGCCTGGATCTATGACCTGGATGGGAATAAGATTGAGCTCTGGCAGCCGACGTCCGCAAAGCCCTAAGGGCCTTCCACTGCACTTACTCAATCGGTTTTCTGTAGCTACGGTCCCGTAGTCGTAGAATGGCCGGAAATGCTTTGCGCCTGGTCATCTCAATATCCGCATCGGCCGATTCCGCCCGATCAGTCGCGCAGCGTTTACCGATCGGGCTGGGGTGGGAGATAGACTCGGAAACTGACCGGTCTTCTACACGGCGGCCCGGAAGTCCGCATCGAGGGTTCCCCGTTCGGAAACCGCAGCCCAGCCGTGATCCCGGGAAAGCCGGGCTTATTCTGATGCCTGTACCCTCGCCCGGGGTTCAGCCCCGGTTCGTCCCCGCCTACTGCGACAGCTCCTGGCACATGCCCGGAACTCCGCGCGTGAACGCTGGACTGATAGTCATGCCCATATCGGCCAGGTCGACGCGGCTCACGGCATCCGCCGCGCCGCCGGCGCAGGCCTTCTTGAGGCGCTCGCGAATCACAGGGATAGCCTTCGCGTACTTCACCAGGTCCGGCTTCTTCATCACCGGGCCGTGTCCCGGAATCACCGAATCAAAATCGTACTGTAAGGCCTTTTCCAGGGTCTGGTCCCATTCCTTGATGCTGCAGTAGGCGGAGGTATCGCAATAGGGCGCGCCATTCGTGAACAGGTCGCCGGTGTGCAGCACGCGTTCCGACGGGAAATAGATCACCGCATCTCCGTTGGTATGCCCCCGGCCCAGGTAGCGCGCTACCACTTCCTTGCCGCCCAGAAACACCTGCGATTCGTCGCTGAAGGTGATGTGCGGGATCCCCGGCATCTTGCCGGCGACCATGTTGGCGCGGGCGTTTTTGTGAATGACGATCTCAGCGTTGGCCGCCAATAGCGCTTCGTTGCCGCCGGTGTGATCGCCGTGCTGGTGGGTATTCAGCACGTAGCGGACGGGTTTGTCGGTGACCGATTTCACCTTCGCCAGGATTTGCGGCCCGTCCTGGGCGAACTTGTCATCCACCAGGATCACGCCCTCGCTGGTCGGCATGAAGGCCACGTTCCCACCGCTACCGATGATCACGTAGAGGTTGTCAGTCACCTTCTCCAGCGTGAGCGCCTGCGGTGTTTGCGGGTTTTGCGACCTGGCGGCCCAGAGGCCGGCCAGGGCCAGAACGCCAATCGTCAAGCGGGTGATCAGGTCTTTTTGCGCGCGCATGTCTAATGAATATACCTCAGAGGTTGCGGCATCCGAGCATTCTGGTCCCTACTTCTTTCCCTTCGGCTTGATGATCTCCGAGAGCAAATCGGGCGCTGCCGGGTCGCGGACCAGGTGCGGGTATCTTTCTCCGCCGTGGTAATCCAAGCGGTGCACCTCGTAATACTCGCCGGTCTTGATCAACAACTCCAGGGGCTTCGAGTCGGACGCCGTCTTCTGCACCGCTTCGCGCAACACCGTGGGGGTGAACTGCCGGTTGTTGACGGCAATCAGCTTCACTGACGGCGGCACCCCCGCCTTTTGCGCCGCCCCACCATACGCCACGTCGATGATCGCGCCGTCCTCCTGTTTCACTTTCAGCCCGATGGAATAGCTCAAATCCACCCATTTCTTGTCCTCCTCCACCGCTTTCCAGAATTCCGAGCGCACGCCATCATAGACCAGCTTCCAACCGGAGCGGTCGATGCCCGCCAGCGGCGCGTGTGCGTCCGTGGAGTGCAGCCGCTGATTCAGGAACCCGGCCCAATCGTGCGGCTGTATGGCGCTCAGCCCCGCCACCACATCGTCAAAGTTATAGGGCTTGAGCGCGATGGCGCCGCTCGCGCCGCCGTGAAAGCTGCGGCAGAAATCGTCCAGCGATTTGGACCCCTTGCTGAGTTGCCGGATCAACACGTCAGCCTCCAGCCAGATGAGCGTGCCTTCGGGGTAGTAGTCCACTCCGCGGCGGAGGCTGGCGTAGTCGTCACCGGCTTCGTACAGAATCTGGGCGGCAATGGCGGTGTCTTCCAGCGGTCGCCAGGTCCGGCCGTACTTGGTGTCCAGTTCGGCCGCCGTGCCGGCCAGCGACTCGCGATAGTCTTCCGCGCTCCACAGACCGCTGCGCGGCGTCAGGATCTCGCCCAGGTACTCCGTCAGGCCCTCGTACACCCACAGCAGGTCGCCTTTCATGGGCGTGTCGTAACCGCCATCGTGGCTACCGGACATCAGCCCGCTGGGACGGCGATACTTTCCATTCCAGGAGTGCACAAACTCATGCGGCAGCAGGAAGGCGAACGCCTTCATCGGTTCGGGGTCGATGAGGGTGCGCTCGCTGTAACGGTCGTCGCTCGACTCGTGATGCTCCAGGCCGAAGTGCGCCACATGGTCGCTGAGGGTAAATAGAAAGTGATAGCCGCGGTAATGGTGCGAACCGAACAAGGCGCCGGCCTCCACTACCAGGTTTTTGTATTCGTTCACCACCTCCGGGCTCACTTCGAGCGCCCGATCGCTATCGGCCGCCAGGTGCAGGTAGTGGGGGATGCCGCCGTCCGTCCCCAGGTCGATGGTTTTATAATGCGCCCCGGCGGATAGCGGCGAGTCGATCAGGGTGGTGAGCGCAGCCGGCTGAAACTCGATCAGGTTGCCCGATTCCCGCTGAATGGGCAGCGCGGTTCCGTACCTCCAGGAGTACGGAACCCGCAGCGTGGCCTGGTATTGCAGGTCGTCTGCCTGAGCCCCCTCGGGATAGAGGATCAGTTGGTTCCAGTTGAGGACCGCCAGCTCGCTGGTGGCCGAGCTTCCCGACGAGAAGCCCTCGGATTCCGGCGGCGAGATGAAATCGAAGGCCACATCCAGGGACGAAACGCCCATCGGCACATCCAAATGAAACGCGAACATATTCACACTGTCGCGCTTCCAGGCGATGGTCCGCCCGCCGCCCAGAACCTTCAGGCCCACCAGGTTGGCAATCGGGCCGGTGGGACCATGTTCACCGGGAATCCATTGGGGGTAGAGCAGGGTCATCGGCCCGGCCTTGGCGGGCATGGTCATTTGTACGTGGAACAAACGGCGCGGTGCATCGGTAGCGTCCACACGCAGTCGAACCGGGTTCTGGGCATACAAAGGCGCACCCGCGAGGGCCAGCAAAGCGAGAATGGGAATTCGCATGTCCTCCGATTCTACTATCAACGCTCGCGCGCGAGGCTGCGTCTGTCGTAATAGTAGAGTTATGAGAATAAGACTGTTCGCGGGGATATTGGCGGCACTCCCGGTGGCCGCTTTGGCCCAAGGGCCTACCGATCCGCCGCCCATCATCCAACTGACCCGCAAACCGGGGATCGGCGGCAAGGCCCTCCGGCCCTATAGCGACGCCAAAGCGGCGGTGGATGTGGTCGGCCTGACGGCAGTGACCGGGCTGCCCGAAACGTGGCTGGTAGAACTCCACCAGACCTTCGCCAGCATTGAGGATCTGGACCGGGGGCTGACGTCGGTCACGCCCCTGCGGCCCGCCATCGACTCTTCCGGTCCGCTCCAGGACGACGTGTTGGCGCCATCGAGAACCATGATCGCGACCTACCAGCCGAATTGGAGCTATCGGCCCGACCAGGCGATCCGGCTGTTCCCGAGAGCCCGGTACTTCCATGTTTCGATCTACCGGATCCGGGCAGGGACCGAAGCCGACTACGGTGAGCTGGTGCAGTTGAGGCGGGCCAGTCGCGACAGCGTCAATCTGGACCGGCCTGACATCGCCTACGAAGTCATTTCAGGCGAGCCCTCCGGTACATATATCTTCCTGGCGCCGATCACGTCGCTCAAGACATTCGATGAGGGCGTAGCAGCGACGCCGGTATACGCGGAGAGCCTTGCGGACGCGCGCTCCAAAACCAGGGCCAAAGTGGCGCCGGATTCCGAGCTCGGCCGCGAGCACCTGTTATTTCGCGTAGAACCCAGGCTGAGCTATGTTTCCGATGAGTTCGCCTCAGTCGACCCGGACTTCTGGAGGCCCAAGCCAGCCGGGCAATAAGGACGCCGCCCGGCGTAGCGCTTCGGCGGTGGTCAGCACGACGCAATACTCGCCGTGTAGATTGGCGAGCGACATGGCATGTACCTCCTCGGCCGATCGCACGCGTCCCGTCCAATCGGGACGAGGGTACGTAAAACAGGCATCCTCCACCAGGTAGGTTTCGAACCCGAGATTCCCTGCCATGCGAACGGTGGCCTCCACCGAATTGTTGGTGATCACGCCCGCCACTACCAGCACGTTGTGTCCCGCGCTCCGCAGCGTTTCCTCGAATCCGGTCCCGATGAACGCGCTGTTGGTGTGCTTGACGACTACCGTCTCACCGGGGAGCGGTTGGGCTTCCGGTTTGAACTCGTTCCCCTCCTGGCCCGGCCGGTAGGTGGAGCCCGGCGTCAGCGAATCGTGGCGGACATGGTAGACCGGAAGGCCGCAACGGCGCCACGCATCCAGGAGTTGGGCGATGTTCCGTTCGGCCTCCGGATGGTTGCGCGCGCCGTACTGTGCCCAGGTCGCGTGGTCGATCGCTTTTTGTACGTCGATCACCACCAGTGCGGGGCGCTTCGAACCAAACCCGTTCATTCTCACAGCATCGCACGGGTGCGTGTGGACTTCAGACGACCCACGACCAACCACCACTTACTCAACGATACGCGGCGGCCTGGATGCCGTACAATTCCGAGTACTGACCGTTCTTAGCCATCAGCTCCTCGTGCGTGCCGACCTCCACGAGACGGGCTCCATCGAGAACGACGATGAGATCGGCCATGCGGACCGTCGAGAAACGGTGGGAGACGAGGATCGTGATGCGGCCGCTGTCGCTCTCACTGGTGCCGCGCGCCGCTGCGGCGTAGCGCTCGAACAGCGCGTGTTCCGTCTCCGCGTCCAGCGCGGCGGTCGGTTCGTCAAGGACCAGCAGCAGCGGCTGATCGCGCATGAAGCCACGCGCTAGCGCGAGCTTCTGCCACTGGCCGAACGACAGCTCGACTCCGCATGGCCACGTCGGACCGAGCTGCGTGTCGAGGCCTGATGCCAGGCGGGCGATCACGTCGCTGGCGCCGGCGCGATCGACCGCCGCGACCACTGCGCGCTCGTCGTCCAGCCGGGGGACGTCGCCCAAACCGACCGACTGTCCCGCGCGGAATTCGAAACGGAAAAAATCCTGGAACGCGCCCGCGAGACGCGCCCGCCACTCACCGGCCGGCACGCGCGCCAAGGGTGTGTCGTCCACGAGGATCGAACCGGATGACGGCTCGTACATCTTCGCGAGCAGTTTGACCAGCGTCGTCTTGCCTGCACCGTTCTCGCCCACGATCGCGACGACCGCGCCCGCGGGCAGTGTCACCGACACATCGTCCAGCACAACGCGTGATGTGCCGGGGTACACGAACGACACGTGGTCGAGCCGTATGCCGCGATGCAGCACGGTGGGAGCCGGCAGATCGCCCGTCGCAGCCACCGAGGCGGCGTAGTCCTCGAGCCACGCCAGCCGCCGCGAGCCGTCCATCCAGAATCCCCGCAGGAATCCAATCTCGCCGACGGTGGCGCCGATGTACGCCGACAACCGCGCGCCTGCCGCGAGCAGCAGCAACACGGCGCTGGCCGGCGCGCCGAGGCCGGACGACACGAACACCACCGCGCCGACATACGCGCAGCCGAATATCGCCCACGCCAGCGCGTGCCACAACGCCGAGCCCCACCGGGCGGCCGCCACCGGCCCGTACCAGCGCTCCCAGGCCGCCCGGCGCTCCCGAACGAGACGCTCTCCGATGCCGGTAACCCGCACTTCCTTCCCCGGCGGCGCGGTGGTGGCGATGGTGAACAGGTGGCGCGCCAACCGATTGGTTTGTGCCCCGCGCTCCTGCGCGGTTCTCTCGACCGCGGGGCGCCACGTCGACGTCAACACCGTCGGGACCGCGAACACCACGAGCAGGATGAGCGCCGGGTGAATCGACGCCAGCAGCGCCATCGTCACGCCTAGCCGCAGGATCCACCCCAGCGTCGAAAACAGCGACATATACATGTGGTCGAGCACGAACACCTGGTTGCGGAGCATGGACAGCCGGTCGAGATACTCCGGGCGTTCCTGATGCGCAACCGTCGCGACCGATGCCTGCAGTTCGGCGACGTGAGACTCTAGCGCGATCGTCACCTTGTCGCGGAAGCGGCGCTGCACGCGCGTCGAGACCGTGCGGAGAAACCACGTCGCGGCGGTCGACACCCCGAGGCCAACCGCCGCGCCTTCGACCATGCCGGGCCTGTGATCGAGGACGCCTTTGCCGAGCAGCATCAACCACAACGCGAGGAGCGCATCGGGCAGCGCGGCGAGCTGCGACAGCCCGAACGCTGTCACCATCATGCGCGGCTCGTGGCGATAACCCAGCTTGCACAACCGCCACATCGACGAGAGCGCGGGCGGCAGCGGGGCGATCGCCGGATCCACCCCCGCGCGATCCCGATCAGCCGAGGACATCATACGTCGTGCCCTCCTCGTCGTCCGGGACGTTGAAGCGCTGTGCCTGCAGATCGAACATCGTCCGATAGCGCCCGGCGAGCGCCATCAGCTCGTCGTGGGTGCCGAGCTCGATGACCCGGCCGTGCTCCAGCACGCAGATGCGATCGGCATGGCGAACCGTGGAAAAGCGATGCGAGATCAGGATCGTGGTGCAATGCCGCGTCCGGGCGAGCAGTCGATCGAAGATCTCTGCTTCCCCGCGCACGTCAAGCTGCGCGGTCGGCTCATCGAGCAGCACGACGCCGGCGCCGAGCGTGACGGCTGCCAGCGCCCGGGCGAGCGCGACGCGCTGCCATTGGCCGCCCGACAGGTCCGTGCCGCCGCTGTACCCGCGCGCGAGCACCGTGTTCAGTGCGGCCAGGTTCGTCGCTCCCGCCGACTCCAGCGCGGCGCGCACGACCTCGTCCGGCGCACCTGCCGGCGCCACGTTGTCGCGCAGCGGCAACTCCAGGCGAATGAAATCCTGGAACACGGCCGTGACGCGCGAACGCCACGACGAGAGATCGAACTCGCGAATGTCGACGCCGTCGATCTCGATCGCACCCGACTGCGGATCGTACAGCCGGCACAGCAGCTTCGCGATGGTCGTCTTGCCGGCGCCGTTCTGTCCGACGATGGCGAGGGACGAGCCGGCGGGAATCGTGAGATCGAGGTGCTCCAGCACGGGCGCGCCCGCGCTGGGAGGAGCCGATGTGCCCGCAGGGTACGCGAACGTGACATCGCGGAGACGGATCTCGCGCGCGGGTCTTCGGTCCGCGGGGCGATCGCCAGAGGGCAGTTCGCCGGCGGGACGCATCGCCGGCTCGAGTCGCAGCACGGCGGCGACGGGAGCAGCCGCTCCGTCCAGCGCCCAACTGAATCCGCCAAACGCGATCATCGACACGCCGACGGCACACTGCACGTAGACGACGGCCTCCCCGAGACTGATGCGGCCATGGGCGGCGGCGCTCGCCAGCAGCCAGAACACCAGCACATTCGCAGAGACGACCAGGAGCATGCTCCAGATGACTGGACGCTCGCGCAGACGCGTGGCGGCGTACTGAAGCTGGTGCAAGCGAGTGCGTCTGGCGATGAAACGGTCGATCGTCCAGCCGGCCAGGCCAAACAGCCGCAGTTCTTTACTCGCGGGTGGGTCCACCGCCAGCCGGTAGGCGTAGTCGGCATCCCGCTGCGCGGCGCGCACCTCGTCGGTGTTGCGGTCGCGCCAGATCGCGCTCTCGCGGAGAAGCCAGTGCGTCGCCAGCCACGCTCCCGCGAGCACGATCGGCGCCCACCATGCGTATCTGGCAAGGATCGCGGCGGACACGACCCCGCCGATCATCTCGACCATGCCGTTGGCGATGAAATCCATGGAGATCGCCAGCGGCGGACCGGTCATCCCGAGGTCGAAGTCACGGGCCACGGTGAGGTCACTGGTGAGTGCCGGATCCTCGAGGTGTCCCATACCCGGCGGGCGCACGCAGGCCTCGGTGAGCCGGTCGTAGAGCCATGCGGCAGTGCGGTCGCCGAGGTTGGCGCTGACCGCCTGATGAATCGGGCTAAGCACCTGGAGCAGCACAAAGATCGTGCCGGCAAAGGCGAGCGGACCGGCGAGAGAACCGCCGCGTTCGACGGCGCCGACCAGCACGCCCATCGCGATCGCGAACGCCGCCGGCAGGATCCCTCTCAGCAGGAGGGTCGTCCACCAGGCGGCCGCGAGGCCAGGGTCCGCCTTCGGCAGGACGCCGAAGAACTTCCATTCCTTGCGCTCGGTCAGTGCTTGGAGCACCACCGTATTCTGCCACAGAACACGCGTGCGCGCAGGCTCCACCGCCCACGCACGCCGAGCGACTGCGGATAGTCGCCACGAACAGCGCGATCAAATAGTCCCGGCCCCATCCTCGTGTGCCACCTGGGCCGGACAGCCTTGCCTGTCACCTTATTTTTCGAGCCGACGCCTTGACAATGCCGCCGAATGCCCCGCGTCCGATACACCGCCTGCATGATTGTAGTACCCTTTGGAAAATGAACCGTCGAGATTTTCTGTTGGCTTCCAGCGGCGCCGCCTTGGCCTGCGCCGCAACACCCCCCGGATCGGCCACCGTACTTTACGGCGACCGCGCCATCACGGTGGACAAGACCCGACCCGACGCGAAGGAGCTTTGGGTGCGGGCCGCCGATCTCCCGCGCATCAATCAATTCGAGGTGAAACCGCAGGGCGCCTGCCGGGCCGACATGTGCATCCCGCTCTCCAAGGATCTGAAGAGCGGCGAGTGGTTCAACCTTACAGGCTTCGCCCGCAAGGTCCACCAGGCCTGCGTCGCCGATTCGGGCACGTGGAGCTTCGGTGAGATTCCGCTGGTGCGCGGCGAGTTCTACAAGACCCGGATAGCCCCCGATTTCGCCGTCCCGGACCGTCAGGGGCGCATGGTTCATCTCTCCGATTTTCGTGGCAGGAAAGTGCTGGTGGTCACCTGGGCCTCCTGGTGAGGCTGCCGTCTGGATCTGCCGGGCTGGCAGAAGGTCTACGCGGAACTCAAGGACCGGAATTTCGAGATTGTAGCGGCGGCCCAGGACACCGGCGGGGAGGTGGCCGCCGGTAAGTGGTACGACGCGGCCAAGGCCACCTATACCTCATTGATCGATGTCGAGCACTCGGTCAGTTCGGCCTACCAGTTCATCAATGTGCCGATGGGGATCTGGATTGATGAACGCGGCCGTGTGGTGCGGCCGGCCGAGCCTGCCTGGACCAGCAACCAGTCCATGAAGATCGGCGACAAGAGCATCGATACCGAGGGGGAACTGTACGTGGCGGCGCTGCGCGATTGGGTGAAGAACGGCGAATCGAGCGCGTACGCCCTTTCGGACGAGGAGTTTGCCCGCCGCGTGCAGCCGCGGACCGCGGCCGAGATGGAGGCCGAAGCCAGTTTCAAGCTGGCGGTATGGTTCCACGAGCGGGGACACCGGGAACTGGCGGCCAAGTACTGGCAGCATGCCCAGCAGCTCAATCCGGACGATTGGAACTACCACCGGCAGGAGTGGAGCTTCACTCCCCAGGAAGCCGGCAAGCGGTGGCGCGAAAAGTTCGACAAGCTGGATCGGCCCTACTATCCGAAACTGGAGATTGGCGGCGGGAACAAGACGGGGACGGAGAAGAGGTGAGCAAGGTGGACTGCTGTGCGGGCTGAACGCGGGATGACCGACGACAAAACCCGATCGTCTGTCCCACCCCCCCGATTAGCATTTTCCAATCCAAGGATGATCCTGAAATTAGGAATCGTTTCCAATGCAAGATGATCCTGAAATTGGGTACACCAAGACCAGGTGGATGACACTCCTTTCTTCCGGCTCGTGAGGCTCTGCAGGACGCCGTTCAGTCTTTGTCCTCCGCGACGAAAGGAGGACGT
>JAIQFL010000366.1 GCA_020073365.1 Terriglobia bacterium
GCGCGCCACCGCAGAATCGCACTCCCCGCGGCTCTTCCCAACCAAACCACGCGCCACCTCGCACGGAAGCAAAACCCATTAAAGACCCGGCTGTACTCTGCGGTTTAGCTCACTGCACGGTTTACTCGGTGTTCGCGGCGCTGAAGATCGTCCTGCTAATCGGCTGTTCGGCGCCGCGAAACCGAGCAAACCTTTTTCAGTCGAGCAAACCTTTTTCAGTCACAAGCTCTGCAAATTTGTCATCTTGTTCTTTCTAAAGCATCTAGCATGTTCTGGCGCGTTTGCGGGACAGGTCGTCCGGTTAGTATGCGGTGTGGAACGCCTTGTGAAAGCCGACCGCGCCTGCGCCGTTGCCGCAGCCGCTGCACACGACCTGAATGATGAGCTGACTGTCATCCTCAGCAGCGTTACGAGTTCAATCCTGGCCCTCGAGCCCGGACACCCGGCACGCCCGCTTCTGCTCGATATCCGGAACGCCGCCCAGCGCTGTGCCTGGAAAACATGCGGGCTCCTGAATTACAGCGCCCGCCGTGGCGTCCAGCCGGTGGCCGCCACCCTGGAGAGTCTGCTCGATGGCTGAATTCTACCCAACTCCTACAGTTTCCGCGCCATCCACCCGATAAGATGGTATGAATAAACGGCGCGAGCCGCGTTTCGAGGCCGATCAATCCGTCGTCGTAACGGTACTCGGAGATCATGAGTTGCGGCACGCAGCCCTCGTGAAGAATGCCTCCGGCCGGGGCATCGCGATTGAAATGCCCGCAGCGGTGGCGATTGGCGCCGCTCTCAAAATCGAATGCGACGACTCGATCCTGCTCGGCGAGGCGGTGTATTGCAAGGCCGGGCCAGGCTCCCATCTGGTAGGCGTGGAACTGGACCAGATGCTTTGCGGCTTGACGGAACTGGGCAAGCGGCTCCAGGAATTCGCTGCGGAGGCACCGTCAGGAAGGGAGGTGCCGTACGCCATTAAGCACAGACAACGCCAACACCGTCAAGAGCCCCAGCAGCAGTAGAAGTGCCGCGCGATCCGCGACGTGACCGCGCATCAGGCCGGGCTGGAGGACTCTCTTCATCGGCCCCCCTTTGTGGGGCGGACCCCAACGGGGCCCGCGAAAGACGCGAAAGGCAGGCAACGGCATTCCGTACAAGGATGCGTTATCCTGTTGTGTTCGTATGAATCGAAAAGCGGTGGTCTTTGGAGCCGCCGGCCAGCTCGGCTTGGAGTTAGTCCGGGAGTTGCGAACGCGTGGGTACACCGTCATGGGATGGGACCGCACCCAGGTCGACATCACAGACGCTGCGGCGGTGGAGGATTCGCTCGCCCAGTACGATGCGGAAATCGTGTTCAATGGCGCGGCTTACAACCAGGTGGATGTCGCCGAAAAGGAGCCCCAAGCGGCCTTTCTGGTGAATGCACTGGCTGTCCGGAATCTCGCGCTGGCCTGCCGCCAGGTGGACGCCCGTCTGGTTCATTTCTCCACGGATTACGTTTTCGACGGCCTTGCCCGCCATCCTTATACCGAGGATGATCCCACTCACCCGCTCGGAGCCTACGCGGTTTCCAAGTTGGCGGGCGAACTGTACGCGCAGGCCTACCTGGACCGCGCGCTGGTGGTCCGGACCTCCGGTGTGTACGGTCCCGGGGCGCTCAGTACGGCGCGCGGCAATTTCGTCGAGGTGATGCTGCGACTGGCCGGTTCCGGGAGACCCATCCGAGTGGTGGAGGATCATGTCGCCTCCCCCACCTTCGCTCCGTTGCTGGCGGCGCGCACCATCGATTTGGTGGAGCGGGATTTTTCCGGGGTGTTCCACATCGGCGGGGGCATGCCGATTTCGTGGTTTGAGTTTGCGCGGATGATCTTCGACGTGGCGGGGTTGCAGCCAATGCTGCAGGCCACCAATGAACGGGAGTACCGCACGGTTGCGCGCAGGCCCGGGTATTCGGCGCTTTCCAATGGCAAGATGGAACGGGCGGGACTGGCCCCTATGCCGCCGCTCCGCCAGGCGTTGGAAGCCTATTTCGAGGAGCGGCGTCGGCTTACCGGGACTCCGGCTTGACCGCGTAGTAGCCCTTGCGTGCCTGGGCCTTCAGATCCTTGTTCCCCAACTTGATATCGAGCTTCCGGTAGGAGCCGTCCTTGGTGTCGTTCTGGGGAGTGTACCCGATGGCATACTGGCTGCGCATCTCGTCCTGGAGCTGTTTGAAAATGTCGTCCAGGGAATGCTTCCGGTCCACCTTGAAGACGTGCCCCCCGGTTTCGTCGGAAATCTTGCGCAGGTAGCCTTCGCCACCGCCGCCGCCAAACACCATACCGTAGCCGCCGTATGCGCTAGGGTCGGAATAGTCGATGCTGTAAATGACGGCGTCGGCCTTCTGCGCGGCCTCCACAGCCTGGTTCAGCGTCAGGCGGCTGCCCTGGTCGACCCCGTCGGTGATCACGACAATCACTTTGCGCCCCACCTCGGTCCGTAACTTATCATTGGCCGCCAGGTAGACGGCGTCGTACAACACGGTGCCGCGCGGCCCACCGGCGGTCGGCACCGGCCCGGGGTGGAGCCCCGAAACGCCCGAACTGACACGCAACTGGTTCAGCCCGTTGCTCAGCAGGCGCGTGGAGTTGGTGTAGTCCTGCAACAGCTCCGTTTCTTCCCCGAACTGGATCAGGAAGGCCTCATCCTTTTTGCGCAGGACCTGGGAAAAGAACTGCGAGGCGGCATTGCGCTCGATGTCGATCAGGTTTCTCTGGCTGCCGCTCACATCCACCAGCAGTCCGATGGTCAACGGCAGATCCGATTCCCGCGTGAAGTATTTGATTTCCTGAGGTTTACCATCCTCCAGAACAGTGAAATCGTTCTTCTCGAGGTTGGCGATCAGGGCGCCTTTCTTGTCCCGCACGGAGGCCAGAATACTGACCACGTCCACATCCACTTTGATGGGCTGGTCCAGCTCGATCGGCCGGGCCTGTTGGGACGCCTGCGGCCTGGTTTGTTGGGGAGGTTGCGCCAAAAGCGCAACGCCGAGGGCAAGAAAGAGGAATGGTCGCATCCGGATACAATAAGGGTGACGTATCCCCGCGAGCGATTGTTTCATCATGAAGGAAGCCATTCACCACCTCAGACGGTCGGACCCCATTTTATCCGAGATCATCGACCGCGTTGGCGAGTACCAGATCGCCTTCCGCGACCCGGACTTTGAAACGCTGGTGAAATCGATCGTATACCAGCAGCTCAGCGGCCGGGTCGCCAGCGTGATTTTCGGCCGCCTGGCCAAAGCCGCCGGGGGGAAACTGACGCCCGAAAACGTCCTCAAGCTGCGCCCTTCGCGGATGCGCACCCTGGGACTTTCGGGACAGAAAACGGCCTACATCCGCGATCTCGCCCGCCACACCCGCGACCGCCGCGTGGTCTTCGAGGAACTGGCGGAGCTTCCCGATGCGGAAGTGATCGAGCGCCTGACGCAGGTGAAAGGCATCGGCGTCTGGACGGTCCACATGTTCCTGATCTTCGCACTGCGGCGCAACGATGTGCTGCCTATCGGCGATCTGGGGATTCGCAATGCCATCCGCAAGGCCTACGGCATGGCCGAGATGCCGCAGCCGGCCGAAATGGAGGCCATGGCGGCGCGCTGGCGGCCCTACTGTACGGTGGCGAGCTGGTATCTGTGGCGAAGCCTGGAACCGAACGCCAATCTGTGAAAGGCATGCCGGTGCCTTCTTGGGGGCAGGCATGTTACCTGGTGGTTGATCGGCGCCGCTAGTGGGGCAGGCGTGTGTTATCCACAAGGTGTCGAGAAATCCACACTCCCGTAAGCTATAATTATTTCGGGTAATCAGACCTCAGGATGCGATAACCTGGGGCGCGAAGGAGATAAAAAAAAGAAATGCGCGCGTTGAAAGTAGCAGTCCCGGCGACCCTTATCATGACTGGGTTAATGCTGTGTACCATGGCTTCTTACGGCAAGCAGGAATATATGAAGAAGGAAGGCGTCAAGTCCTGCACCACCTGCCACTCCAAGATGGAGGGGAAGGAGGCGATGGCGAAGAACTTGAACGAGACCGGCAAGTGCTACGCGGAGAACGATCATTCTTTGGCCAAGTGCAAAGTCCCCGACAAGAAATAGTCTGACGGCACGAAGGCGCGGGGGCCGCCCGCGCCGCACTTTTCTTCAACCCACCGGGTTCCTGCGGCCCAACGCCTCGGCTTTGCGGATCACCTTCTCGCGCATTTCCCAGGCGTCGATGGCCTGTTTCGCTCCCTCCACGGCCATGCGGGTGCTCAGTCGCCGATCCGCCTCATCGAAGGTCTCCTCCGCCTGCATTCTGGCGGCGTAGGCTTCGTCGTCCGCTTCCTTGAACCGCCGTACCGCGAGCTTGATCTCGGGGGCGATGTCCTTGGCTTGTTCCTTGGCCATTTCGTACTTGTGCCTCGCCCGGGCGTTGCCGTCGGCGGACGCCAGCGCCTCCAACTCGCGATGCGCCGCCTTCAGGTCGTCGCTCCAGGCGCCTCTCACCTTCTTTTCCAGCTCGTCGAGGGCCTCCCAGGCCCGGTCGGCGGTGGTCCTTAACTTGCGCTTTTCCGTGAGCCAGCCCCAGAGTGACCAGTCTTGGGCTTCCGTCATCAACGTTTTGGCTTCTTCGACAGGGATGAGCTTTTGCATACAAAGTCCGTTTCCGAAAACACTAGGATAGCAAGCGGACGGTTTCCGAGCGATAATGAATCGGATATAAAAGTATGAATCTCTCCAGAAGGACTGGTTTGCCGACCAGAGTGTGCCGACGGACTGCACGCCTTGCGGTCTCGTCCCCCAGCCGGTTTCAGGTTGTGGTGGTTTCCTGTATTGCAATCCCAGCGGGGCTTCTCGCGCAGCAACTGAAGCCCGAAACCCAACGCGATTTCGATTGCTATGTCCAATCCGCCGAAACGCGGATGAACGCGCAGAAGACGTTTCTTCGGGCCGAATCCGACACCGCCCTGAATTCACAACTGGTCCGCGGCGAGAAGGTCCAGACCCTTGCGCCGAACGGGGCCAACCCGCACAAAGTAGCGGGGGGGCACCTCTACGACTGGATCGGCGCCAGTTTCATTCCGGGCGCCAGGCTGGACCAGTTGGTTCGCATGCTCCAGGACTATGACCACCGGGCGCAATACTTCAGCGAAACCATATCGGCCTCCAAACTCCTCTGCCGGACGGGCGAGAACCACTTCCGGTACTCCATGCGCATGAAGGAACCCGCGGTCATCGATGTAGAGAGCGACGTGGTCTGGGAACGGGTGGACGAGCATCGCTGGCGTTGCCGTTCGTACTCCACCGGCACACAGGAGGTGGGGAAGGACCACGGATACCTGCGGCGCCTCTATTCCTACTGGCGGTTTGCCGAAGTGGACAAGGGTGTCTATGTGGAGGCCGAAACCATCACGCTGAGCGACGAATTCGGGTCGATGGCGCGCACCTTCGGGTCGATGTTGTTGGGGATCAACCCGGAGAAGTCGCTGAAACATTCGCTGACCTCGATGCGGGAATCCGTATTGAAGCCGGGACTGCAGATACCGAGCCTACCCACGGGCCTGCCCGAGTGCGCCGCGCCGTATCGTCCGGGCGCATGCTCATCGGCCACCGACCATTAGAGCGCGCCACGGGAGGCCTTATGCCCGAAGCGATCCGGGACTTCGATTTCATCGTGATTGGCTCCGGCTTCGGCGGCAGCGTCACAGCACATCGCCTGACCGAGAAAGGCTACCGGGTGGCGGTGATGGAGATGGGCCGCCGCTGGACACCGGAGAACCTGCCCACCACCAACTGGCTGCTCTGGCGCTGGATCTGGCGGCCCCGCCTCGCGCTGCGGGGCTTCTTCAACATGGAACCCTTCCGGCACGTGGTGATCATGCACGGTTGCGCCGTGGGGGGCGGGTCCATCACTTACGCGAATACGATGCTCGTCCCGGGGGAGTCCGTCTGGGAGAACGGTTCCTGGGCGGGACTCGCGGACTGGAAGACCGAGATGCGCCCTCATTTTGAGACGGCCATCCGCATGCTTGGTGTCGCCGAGAACCGCATCCTCGGCCCGTCCGACCACATCCTCAAGCGCGCGGCGGATGCCGGCGGCGTCGGCGACACCTTTTACCGGACGCGAGTGGCCGTTTTCGAACCTCCGGAGGGAGAGGCCGCCGGCACAACCTGTCCCGACCCGTACTTCGGCGGCGAGGGACCGGAGCGGACCACCTGCATCGGATGTGGCGGTTGCATGATGGGATGCCGCTACAACGCCAAGAACACACTGGACAAGAACTACCTCTATCTGGCGGAGAAGCATGGCGCCCGCGTGTTCGCGGAGACGCGGGTCGTGGACGTGGCACCTCTGAATGGAAAGCCGGATGGAAGCGACGGCTACGAGGTGCGCACCGAAAAGTCCACGGCCTGGATCGGCAAGGACCGCCGGCGCTTCACCTGCCGGGGCGTAGTCTTCGCGGCATCGGCGCTGGGCACCATGGATCTGCTGTTCCGCCTGAAGCAGAAGGGCTCGCTTCCGGCGATCAGCGATCAGCTTGGCAACCGGGTGCGCACCAATGCCGAGTCGCTGATCGGGGTGCGCGTCCCGCGGAGCCGGGAGGATCTGTCGAAGGGCATCGCTATCGGTTCGGGAATCTACATCGATCAGGATACGCACATTGAGGCGGTGCGCTACCCGGCAGGATCGGACGCGATGGGCCTGCTGGCGACCCCGTTGACCGGGGGCCGGCCGGGGTGGACGCGGATCCTGCTGTGGCTCGGGACGATCGCAGCGGCCTTGCTGCGCCATCCGCTGCACACTATGCGGTGCCTGCACCCCTTCGGCTGGGCCCGGGAGTCGCTGATCCTCTTGTGCATGCAAGCTCTGGACGGCCATATCGAGATGCGGCTGGGGCGGCCCTGGTTCTGGCCCTTCCGCAAGACCCTCATGAGCCGGGGAAACAAGATCCCCACGTTCATTCCCCAGGCCAACGAATTTGCCTGCAAGGTCGCTCGGCTCACCGGCGGGACTCCCATGAGCATGGCCACGGAGATCCTCTTCAATGTTCCGGGCACCGCTCACATTCTGGGGGGCTGCCCGATGGCCCGTTCGCGGGAGCTAGGCGTGGTGGACCATCGAAACCGGGTGTTCGGGTACCGAAACATGTACGTGTGCGACGGGTCGGTGCTGGCGGCGAATCTGGGAGTGAATCCGAGCCTGACGATCTGCGCCGTGACCGAGCGCGCCATGAGTTACATTCCGCCGCCAGACAGGCCAGACGGCCTGTCCTACCAACTGGCGAAATAGCTCCCTCTACTGGTCCGGACGCTTCTGTCGCTCGTACGGCGTCTTCAGGTATTTTGCGGCCTCCTCCTGCGCGCCCTGGGTGTCGTCCTTGGTACGAATGGCGAGGTTGTATTCGTTCACCGCGCGATCGCGAGATCCGGTGACATCGAAGATCTTGCCCAGGTTGATGTGGGCCCAGACTTCGGTCCACTTGGGGGTGAGATCGCCGTTGAGGGCTTCGCGGAAATCGTTGGCTGCCTGCTGCCAGGTCTGTTGCAGGAATTCCACTTCGGCGATCCGGTAGCGCGCCAGCGAACTCTGGCGGTTGGTCTCCAGGGCTTTCTGGTATTCCTTGATGGCTTCGGAGAATTCGCTCAATTCGGCGAATTGTTCCCCGCGCCGGATGGCCACCGCCACGCGCACCTGGTCGCTGTAGCGCAACACCCGGTGGTTGGCATCGATAATGACGTCCTTGGGCTTGCCGAAGGTGTCCACGGAGAACTCCGAGGACGTGCCCACCACTTCCACGCGCTTCTCTTCGGGATCGCCTTCGGTGATGATCTTCAGGTCCACCGGCATGCGGAAGGTATCCAGGTCCTGCGAGATCTTGCCCATCACGCGGAAACCTCCTGCCGCCGCCCCCGGCGTGGCCGCCGCCGGAGCCTTCTCCGTGCGGAAAATCGTGTATTCCAGCTTGAACGTGGGCGCGCCGCTGGATTCGATCCACTGGATGAAGAAGTAGCCCAGGTCCTGACCCGACACGGTTTCCGCCACTTTCTTGAAGTCATCCGTGTTCACAGATTTCCAGGCGCTCTGCTGCGCGTAGTCTTTCAGAGTCTTGAAAAACTTCTCATCTCCCATGACGTAGCGCAGCATGTTCATCACCGCCGCGCCCTTGCTGCCAGTGAGCGCCCACAACTCCGGAGAATAGTCCTCCAGCCGGGCCGATTGGATGATGGGCACCTGGTCGATCGTCAGAGCGCCTACCATCTCGCTCTCCATCTGGGTTTCCAGCGCGCCGGGACCGCTTACGTGCTCGCTCCACAGCAATTCGGAGTAGGTGGCCAGCCCGTTGGTGAGCCACAGATGGTTGCGCGTGGAAGGCGATACCAGTTCCTCCCACCACTGCCGCGAAACCTCGTTGGCCAGCAGTCTGCTATTGACGGTGCGCATGATCCCGCGCGGAGCCAGGAAGATCAGGCCCGGCGCCGCGTAGCCATTGGGAGCCCCGGCTTCGGTCTCCACCACCGTCAAATTGGCTTAAGGCGCCAGGCCGAACACGCCCGTGAAATAAGAAACGATCTTGCCGACCTCCGTGCCGTACTGTTGCACGAACTCGGCTTCGGGTCCGCGGAAGTACAGAGACGTGGTCACGCCTTCCGAGGGCACCTTCACCGGCTGGTCCTTGATCACCGCGAAACTGCCTGGAAACGAGGGCCGCTCAAACCGGAATTCGAAGATATTCTTGTCGCCGGCGGTCTGCTTCGAGTCGATCCCGCTGCCCACCACGGAATACCCCATCGGAACCGTCACCTTCAGGTCGGCCGCGAACCGGTCGGTGGAATAGCCGCTCACCGGAAACCAGCGCGCCGGGTACATCAGGTACGAGAAGTCGGGATGAATCGCCGCAAACTTGACGCCGTAGACCGGCGAATCCTCCTGGCCGGTCAGCCGGCCGTCGTAGTAGAACGTAATGGTGACGGGCTGGCCTTTGGGCAGCGGCTGATCGAAACTGAGCCGCACGGTATAGTCCTGCTGATTGCGCGAGGCGGTAATCTGCTTTCCCTGGCCGTCCACCACGCGCGAGACATTCAGCGCGTTGTTCAACTCGAACGAAGCCGAGGTGACGTTGTCGTCCAGAGGAACGAAGCGCACGCTGGCTTTGGCCGCGACGGAGGAGGTGTTGGGCGTTACTTCCGCATCGATGGTGTACTGCTCAATATCGATCCGCGAGGTGTTGCGGCGCTCCTGGGCGGGCGCCAACAGTTGCCCGGCGAGCAGCAGCAGGCCGGCCGCCAGCGGGGCAATCGAAGTGGGACGTCTAAGCAACATGAACAACCTGTCCTTCCAGAATTTCTTGAATGATGACAGCCGCGCGGCGCGAGGCGGTCTCGCCAGCCTGTATCACGGGCATCCTTGCCTGTGTGCTTCCCGCCCGTTCCTCAGGGCCCTGCGATAACTTTTCGCGGACTTCCGCCAACCCGGCCTTCATCTCCGCGCGGGCATTTTCGTCCGTGAGAAGCCGCCTCGCTTCGCGTGCAATCGACTCCCCGGTCATCTGGCTTTGCATCAGCTCGGGGACCAGGGCACGTCCCGCAATCAGATTCACCATGGAGTAAAACGGGACCCGCACCAGCAGCTTCCCGGCCACCCAACTGGGCGTGGTCACCTTGTAAAAGGTCACCATGGGCGTTCCCAGGAGCGCGGCCTCGACGGTAACGGTTCCGCTTGCGGCCAACGCGAGATCGGCGTGCGCCAAGGCATCCCAGCTTTCTCCTTCTATCACCAGAATCGGTGAGCGGCCCAGGCGCTCCCGGAAAAAGGCGGCCCCCGTGGTAACCGAGGCCGGCAGAACCAGATTCACCGCCTGCTCCCGGTAAAGCCGATCCGCGGCATCCAGCAACGCAGGCAGATGGCGCGCGGCTTCCCCACGGCGGCTTCCGGGCAGCACCGATATTAATGGACGGCCCCCGGCCAGTCTGTGTTTCCGAAAAAACTCGTCCCGGGTGAGCGATGGCCGCACCAGGCCGGCCAGGGGATGGCCGATGTAGGTGGCGTCCACTCCCGCGCGCCGGAAGAACTCCTCCTCAAACGGGAAAATGCACAACAGGCGGCGCAAGGTACGCCGCATCCCCGGAAGCCGGCCCTTCCGCCACGCCCAGACCTGTGGGGCCACCAGGTAGACCACGGGAATCCCCGCGCGGTGGAGGTGGCGCGCCACGCGGAGGTGGAAATCCGGCGCATCCGTCAGAATGGCCAGATCGGGCTTTCGGAGGCGCGCCGCCGCCAGCAGTTTGCGGTATTCCGCGTGGATCCGCGGAATGTGCGCCACCACCTCGAGCAGCCCCACCACCGCCAGCGAGGCCGCGTCCACCACGGTCTCGACGCCCGCCGAGCGCAGTCGCGGCCCGGTACAGCCGAAGAATTCCAGATCCCGCGAAATGCGGCGCAACTCCTCCACCACCAGCGAGGCGTACAGGTCTCCGGAAGCCTCCCCCGCCGACACCAGAATTCTGCGCTGCATCTATCCCAAGTTTAGCGTGCCTGCCCGTTCACAACCGGAAGCGAGGCGGCTTCGGGTGCGAGTGGGGCGGACCCCTGTATTCCCCACCCGGCTGACGCAAGTATGTCTGGTGGGTCAAGCTATTAACAGGAAATGGGTTCGTTTGGAAAGCAGTAAGTGGCTTCATTTGGTTTGGGTTGAGCGCGAAAATGGGTTCGTTTGGTATTTTCTGCCGCAGGGCTTTGAGCCTAGGCTTTGAGCCGGTCGAACTCCTCCACTTCTCGAGTAGTAGACTCCGTCTGGACATCCCAGTTTCAACGTATCGCTGGAGCGGACGGGCTTCGGCGGTTGTGGTATGCATGTGATTGATAATGCGGGGAGAGGATCTTTCCTGGCGGCTGCGACTGAAAAAGGTTTGCTCGACTGAAAAAGGTTTGCTCGACTGAAAAAGGTTTGCTCGGTTTCGCGGCGCCGAACAGCCGATTAGCAGGACGATCTTCAGCGCCGCGAACACCGAGTAAACCGTGCAGTGAGCTAAACCGCAGAGTACAG
>JAIQFL010000367.1 GCA_020073365.1 Terriglobia bacterium
TACGAGAAATGGCTCGAAAGGCTCGCGCCCCACGAGCCGACCTCGCAGTACCGGCACAACCGCACCGGCGAAGACAATGCGGACGCGCACATGAAGCGGCAGGTGATGGGACGCGAAGTGGTGGTCGCCATCACCGGCGGCAAGCTCGACTTCGGACCGTGGGAGCAGATCTTCTACGGCGAGTTTGACGGCGGGCGCAAAAAACGCGCGTTGATTAAGATCATCGGAGAATAACTGGCCACCCCCGAAACGCCGGCCTCGTACCTGGCTTTTTCCAGCGGCCGGGCCGAATCGGGTCCGTGTTCCGACGAGACATACCCGCGCACTCCCGTCTCGGCTGCGGCCCAATTGAGCTTCAACTCGCCAGTCGGTGTTGTTCAACGTGTATCGGGTTGGAGGGGGCCTCGTCTGCCTATTTAGCCTTGGCCTTCTTCGCCCGGAAGTCAGCCCACAACAACGTGTCTTGGTGGCTTCGACAACGGCCTTTTTGCCAGCGGCACTGAGCTTCCGCTTCGGCTTGGGGGCCGCCGGAGCGACCGGCGATGGTAAGGCTGCTGGTTGGATTCAGCCCACCGTTTCCTCGTGCGACCCCGATGCGCTTCCGGGCGGCGGCACTCACTGCCTTTTGGGGTGCCGTGAGGGCGGCGGCTTCCGTGGGAGCGCCGGTCAGCATTTGTCGGAGTCCACCGATCTGAAGGTCTATCCGCTACTTGCGGGACTCGAGGCCTTCGATGGCGGCGAGCAGAATGTCCCGATCAAGTTTCGCGATGGGCATATGGCGTGGTGCTGCGTTCCCCTTTCAGGCCAATTCTACCCCGTGACGGCGGCGGTAAGTTATGGACCAGGTGATTTGCTGGAGGCGCTGTACTTTTCCTGAGTAGATTTCGGCATATCTTGTGTCGCAATCGAGGCCGCCAGAACCGCCCGGCCTTGCCTAGGGGATTGCTAAAACTCCCCATCGAACAGACCGGCCGTAACCACGTCTGGTACATCCGAGGTAAGATCACGTTGATGTCACAAACGTTCGTGGGCGTTCGAGCGGTCGCAAACACGTCACAGGCGAGTACGGCGGGGCGGCTGGTTTCGCTCGACGCCTTCCGCGGCGCCATCATGGCGTTCATGATTCTGGTCAACACTCCCGGCGATGGCAACCACACCTATTGGCCGCTGCGTCATGCTGACTGGCACGGCTGGACCCCCACCGACGTGGTGTTTCCCTCCTTCCTCTGGATCGTCGGCGTCGCCATCACCCTGTCTCTGGGCCGTCGAGTCGAGCGCGGCGATTCCCGCGGCGGCCTCTTCCGTCAGGCTGTCCGCCGTGCCGGCGTTCTTTTCGCGCTCGGCGTGCTGGTGTATGTGTATCCGGCGTTCGATCTCTCCACCCAGCGGATTCTCGGCGTGCTACAGCGAATAGCCATCTGTTACCTGGCGGCGGCCGCGGTTTACCTCACATCCAGGCTTCGAGGACAGATCGTCTGGACGATATCGCTCATGGCCGTTTACTGGCTGCTCATGGTGTTCGCTCCGGTGCCCGGCTACGGCTCCGGGCACCTGGACGTGGAGGGCAACTTCGCGCATTACGTCGACCGTATCGTTCTCGGCTCCCACAATTATCTCGCGACCAAGACGTGGGACCCGGAGGGCATCGTCAGCACGCTGCCGGCAATTGCTACCTGCCTGCTCGGTCTGCTTGCCGGCCACATTGTAGGCTTGCGGCGCAGTCTCAGGGAGCGCTGCCTGCGTCTGCTTGGCGTGGGCGTTATCCTGCTCGCCGCCGGACTCCTCTGCAACACCTGGCTGCCCATCAACAAGAAGCTCTGGACCGATTCCTTCACCCTATTCATGGCCGGCCTGGATTTCGTCCTCTTCGCCGGATTCCTGTGGTTGGTGGATGGTCTGGGCTGGTCCCGCTTCGCTAAGCCGCTCGTCGTCATGGGGATGAACGCCATTGTCATTTACCTTGCGAGCGAATTTCTGGACGAAGCCCTCAACTGGGTCCATTGGACCGGTGCCGGCGGAAGGGTTTCGCTCCGCGCTTGGCTTTACGATCACCTTTTTGCCGGCTTGACCTCGCCCTACAACGCATCGCTACTCTACGCCATCACATACGTGCTGGTGATGTTTTTGATTGCCTGGGTGATGTACCGCCGCGGTTGGTTCCTTCGCGTTTAATTGTGGAGTGGGCTGGCCGACTTCGTGTCTTCCTCGAACATCAGGTTCAGCATCATGACTTCATGACCCACCCTCCGGCAGGCAGCGCCGACACAGGCCAAGCCGAGCGGCAGAGGCAGGATATTCATTCTCTCGGTGTTCGCGGAGACAAGAAGAACCTTCATAGTGCGACCACGCCCCGCGCTGGGTGAGCGTCCTCTCAGCGGGGTCATCTCACCGGCGATGCAGCCTCCGGCATCCACGTGACGGCTTCCGTCTGAAGATCCTCAACGCCGTTCGTAGACCTCCGTCCACGTCCTGGTGCCCTCCGGTGTCAGTTGGCGGATCTGGCGCGTCAAAGACTTTCCGTCCCGCGATAGCGAAGTACGTGCAGTTTCCAAACGGGTTCCATCTCCGTTTCGAAATGCAGATTCAAAGGTGTTCGCGTCCACGCGGTGGAGGACGGCGATCCCGGGCCCGAGGGAACTGACCATCGGATACTCTTTCCCGTCAATGGCGCCGCTAAAGGCGAAGTCCCGCGTGTCCTCGTTGACGTGTGTTACCGTGCCGTGGTATTGCAGCATGGGGTCTTTGTGTTCGATGACGAGCGCAACGCTGAGCGGCTTCGGCTTGGAGCCCCAGTGGGATTTCTCGACACTCAGATACCAAACAGCGCCGCTACTGACCTCAGTTCAGAAGAAGGAGACCGGAAATGAAAAGCAAAAGCATTCACCTGACGTGTGTCTTTGCGAGGCTCGCGGCCCTGCTGTTGACCGTGGCGGTTGCAGGCGAAGACAAGTTCACGCTGAAAGCGCCGAACGGAATCGCGTCTTTCGAATTCAGAGGATGTGACGCGCGGCAAAGCGTTGCGCCGAGTTGCGCGACGGTCATCCCCACACAACCTAGGAGGCAGCCATGAACATCAGCGAAGTCCGTAGTAACGACGCGATCAGCGACGCGAGCGTCGCGACAGTTGACATGGAGCTCGAGGTAGTCGTCATTCCCGTGTCGGATGTCGACCGCGCGAAGGAGTTCTATGGGCAACTCGGGTGGAGGCTCGACGCCGACTTTCCCTTCGATAATGGCTTCCGGGTCGTTCAGTTCACGCCGCCCGGCTCGGGGTGCTCGGTCCAATTCGGGACGAACCTGACGTCGGCCGCAGCGGGTTCGGCCCACGCCCTCTACCTGATCGTCTCTGACATCCAGGCTGCGCGCGACCAACTCGTCGCCCGCGGTGTCCAGGTCAGCGAGCTGTTCCACACCGGGACGCCGGGCGCCCAGTTCCAGCGCGACGGCACGAGCGGTCGCATCGGCGGGCCCGCGCCCGATCACGCCAGCTACCGCTCCTTCGCCACGTTCAGCGACCCGGACGGCAACGGCTGGCTGCTGCAGGAGATCACGACTCGGCTTCCCGGGCGCATCGACGCTGCCACGTCTTCGTTCAGCTCCGCAAGCGACCTGGCGAGCGCGTTCCGGCGGGCGGAGGCCGCCCACGGCCAGCACGAGAAGCGCACCGGGCAGCGCGACGCAAACTGGGCCGACTGGTACGCGGCGTACATCGTGGCAGAGCAGGCCGGCCAAGAGCTGCCGCAATGAAGGATGACGGCACGATCGTCGTCGCGCACTACCGATCGGAGTTCTGTTATGAAGAACCTTGCTTTTTGGATTAGCGCCGCAGCTCTCATCTGCGGAGTCTTCGCGATTGCATCAGGAGCGGCAGACGAAGGACCAATGCCTGATTTGGATCGCGCGGTGGCCTGGCTCAACTCCGCTCCGTTGAGCAGCAAGTCGCTACGCGGTAAGGTCGTGTTGGTCAACTTCTGGACTTACTCGTGTATAAACAGCTTGCGCGAGCTTCCCTACATCCGGACGTGGGCGGCAAAGTACAAGGACGCCGGCCTGGTTGTCATCGGCGTCCATGCGCCTGAGTTCGGCTTTGATAAAGATCCGGCGAACGTAAAGAACGCCGTTTCCGACTTGGGAGTCGCCTTCCCCGTCCCGATAGACAGCGATCATTCGATCTGGTCGGCATTCCGCAACGAATACTGGCCGGCCAGCTACTTCATCGATCGGAAAGGGCGAATCCGTTATCACCACTTCGGCGAAGGCGAATATGAGAAGTCCGAGCGCGTTATCCAGACGCTCCTTAAAGAAAATGGAGCCACTGGTCTGGACGAGAGCACGGTACGTAGAACGGCTGATGGGGCCGAGGCGCCACCAAGCCAAGATGTGCGATCGCCCGAAACCTACGTCGGCTACGCTCGCGCGGAGCACTTCGCGTCGCCGGAGCGGATGGCGCGAGACTCACGACAGACCTACAGCCCACCGGCGAGGCCCGCACTGAATCAGTGGGGATTCGGCGGATCGTGGAAAGCCGGTGCCGAGAGCGGCAAACTCGAATCGGCGCCCGGCAAGATTGTGTTCCGATTCCACAGCCGCGATCTCCATATGGTCCTGGGCCCGGCGAAGAACGGAACGCCGGTTCGCTTTAAGGTAAAACTGAATGGCGCCGCGCCCGGCGACGATCATGGATCCGATTCCGGCGCCGATGGCGCGGGCGAGGTTCGACAGCCGCGGATGTATCAGCTCGTCCGGCAGAAGGGGCAAATCAAAGACGTGACCTTGGAGATCGAATTTCTTGATCCCGGCGTCGAGGCATTTTCGGTCACGTTTGGCTAGGTGCGCAGGTGCCTCAAGGTGACTGATCTCCATTTGCCCCACCAGGAAGCTCCTCGGACCTTATTTGAACCCTATGCGTCATTTGAACCCCATGTGTCCGGCGGAGCAGATAGGATTGTCACGCAGCTTAATCCACTCTAGCCAAAGGCTAGACTTCTCTTAGCTCCATGGCGACGAACGCCGGGGAAAATATTCTCGGAGTCTCCTGATTTGGACCATAAAGGCGTCTCCTTCGCCGTGCGAATGGCCGTACAGATGCCATGGCGCACCCGATCAGGCGCGGCGTTATCGGGATCGGACCAGGCTGTCAGGGTCGGAAACTGCTCGCGGCTTCTTAGCCCGGCAACGGGGCCGACCAACGGGAGGCGGCACCTGGGCCGGGTTTACCAGAAGTAAGGACACATCGGACCGATCCTGAGAAAACGCATTCTGAAGGCCCTTACTTTTTGCAGCAGTTGCGGATTCACTGACACAGGAAGCGAGCTTTCAAACTCTGCCGGCGGGCGGTAGCCCAGCGCCGGGTGCAGCCGCTTTTCGTTAAAGACCTTTTCGAGGAATCGCTCGATGGAGCCCTTGGCCTCGACCAGGTCGCGGTATTCAATGCGGAACACCTCCTCGTATTTCAGCGTTTTCATGAACGCACGACCATTTGTTAGCCGCTGGGGGCCTGTATGCCAAGCTTTACGAGCTACAGTTTCGCTGTGGGGATGTGGTCTCGGATCCCGCCATCAATGTGGCCGACCTTGTAGCTTGACATCGATTAAAGGCGGTCGCCAGCCTGCGCCGTTTGCCGTCGAGCCTTCGGTCCAGCGTGGCGCCAACAAAAGTGAACCCTTTCGATCTCGGGCCACGTCAGTAGTGGAGGCAGTCAAACTTCCCAGGAGTTCAGGTCTCCATGTCATTCCGCATCCGCCGCGTCATCGGCCTATTTGTCATGGGATTACCGGCTTGGGCCGCGTCCTCCCCGGCGCCCGGAATCAGCAGGTTCGACGCAGTCGACCAGCAGGTCTACCGCGGCGCGCAGCCGACGGGGGAGGGGATCAGCTATCTTTCCAAGCTTGGCATCAAGGTCGTACTCGATCTACGCGAACACGACGAGCGGTCGCTTTTGGAGGAGCGTCTCGTGACCGCTGCCGGCATGCGATATGTCAACGTGCCCATGACAGGCAAGACGCCGCCCACCCCGGCCGAAACAAACACGATTCTTTCACTTCTGGAGGACCCGGCTGCCGGTCCTGTATTCGTGCACTGTAAGCGCGGGGTCGACCGTACGGGAGCCGTAATCGCCGCGTACCGAATCGATCACGACAAGTGGGACAACGCCCGAGCTCTGAAGGAAGCGAAGGCAAACGGCATGAGCCCGCTACAATTCCAGCGCCAGAAGTACATTCGTACGTTTCAAGCTCAAGACACGGATCGTAGCGGCGGGCGCTAGGCCTGTAGAAGCCACTTGCGACGTGGATGCTCGCTCCCAAACCTCCAAAACACATTTCCCGGTCACCGGCGCGAGAAACTGAACGAGATTCTCAAGTGAGCTCGCCATTCCACTAGCAGACCATATTAAGAATTTCTACCCGCTAGCCGGCCACATGCACCAGCTTTCCAAACGGGTTGCACATGAATTGCAATGGAAACACCAGTGATGGTGGCCTGCCAAGCGTTTTCAAATGAACAGGTCGCGGGATTCAGCAAAGCCAGTGCCTGTCAGGTGGCTAGATTCGCTGCGCTCGAGAGCAGCATCCGACACTCGCGACGAAATCGCGCCACCCGGCGCCGGAGTGGGACGCCTCGACTAAGTGCCACTTGAGTATCACCCTCTGTTCTTCTTCCCAGCCGAGGACACTGATGGACGCAGGGTCCACTGCAAAGACTCTACTCGCCAGCGGCGGAAGCCCGAGCCAGACGGCCGCAAGGATGCGGATGATGTCTCCGTGCGCGAACACCAGAACATAGGACTCATCCGTGTCAACACCCGCCAGGAATCTCGTGGCCCGCTCTACAGTAGCCAGTCTGTACGAACGCTCGTCAAGGGCAGCTAGAAAGGAACGCGCTGGTGCCAGAACCCTGGGGCGCACGATGTTACACCCACCCGCAATTCTCGCCAAAATGCGGTTCAGTCCGACGCCGGTCAACGCGAGGGCAGAGGTCATGACCCAGCCCGAGCGGTCCTTGGGGAATTTCAATCGCAATTCCAGGCGAGAATGCTATCGGCGTCCGTGTCAGGGAAAAGGGAATCTTCAGTGCTGAGTGTTCCGGTGGCCAACGCCGAGAGTAAGGCGTGCGCCCCGGCGCGGGGGCATGGGAATGGCCCGAACATACGCGCGACCTGCAACGCATCGGACTGGCGAGACTGTGGGGACTTTTGTGGGTGGTATGCATCAAAATGGCGGCAAATGGCGAGCAATCCTGCTATCGTGACGCATTCGAGATCCGCCTGCAAAAGCTTGATAGCGAGCAACTAAGCGCACAGCCGAGCAATCCTGCAAAGGACTCGACTCTTAGCTGTTAACCGAAGGGTTGTAGGTTCGAATCCTACCTGAGGAGCACCAGCCAGGTGCGGCGGCCACGCCCGACGATCTGACTGACTTTTCGTGCCATAGAGACACCGCCGCTGAGGTGCGGCGCACCACTGGCACACTGCGTTACGGTATTCAACTGAATTGCCGGGGTTTAGAGAGATGAAGGCTGATCGGGGTTCAGCCGTCAGTACCGCAAACGCCGTTCGGGCGGTGAGCACGAAGCGTGTGTGCGCTTCTCCTTTCCACTACAGGTCGACCAAGTGGACGCGCCACCCAATCGCAACTCTGAGTGGCGCGTACATGCAATCAAGGTCCAGATGTCATTCACGCGTAACTTCGATCAGCAACGCTTGTACCTTTTCCGCGGCGGCGTCCTGCATATGCGGCAGAACATGAGAATAGACATCGAGCGTGAACGCCACGCTGGCATGTCCCAGCGGTTCACTGATGACCTTCGGGGAGACCCCGGCAATCAGTGAAATGGTTGCAGCCGTATGGCGCAGGTCGTACAGCCGAATGGCCGGCAATTCCGCCGAATTGAGCAACGGCTTGAAATGCTCCTGTACGAAACGCGATTCGCGGATAGGTCCCCCGCGTCGGGCACGGAACACGAGGGCGTCTCCAAGAGCTTCCTGTAGTTTCGGGACTTGCTCTCGGAGCAGGGCCACGACCCAAGCCTGGAGCTTTACCAAGCGGCGACTTCGTGACCGCTTCGTCTCGGCGAACTGCCAGCCGCCTTTGCGCCATTCGAGCGTGTGGGAGACGCTGACCGTTCCACGATCGAGATCGAGGTCCTTCCACGTCAGGCCAAGGTATTCACTGGGTCGCATGCCTGTTGTCAGGGCGAGTGCGAACAGGGACCCATAGGGATGACCGGAGATCGCCCTGACGAATGTCCTTGCCTGTTCGACGTTTAGCACTGCGATTTGCCGTCGGTCTTGTCTGGGTAGATCAACTGAGTCAGCCGGGTTTGACAGGATCAGGTTCCAGCGCATCGCCTGCTTCAACGCCGACCGCAGGACCGCGTGGGTATAGCGGATCGAGCGGGCCGACAGGCTCCGGACTAGCAGATCTCGGTAGAGCGTCTGGATGTCGAACGCTGAAATGGATGCCCTTGCGATACGGCTGAAATCAAGTCTCAGTCAAGCTAGACGGGCTCGCGGTGTGCCTCTTTGTCGGTCAACGGCGGCTCCCGCGAGATCAGCCGCAGATCGAACCGAAAAGTCTCAGGTTGGGCAAACTCGATTCGCGCAAAGTCCGAGTGCGCGGGATTCAGAACGTAGTTCCGCTCGCCAAGGATTACGGAAGGCACGGACAAAACTGCCGATCGCTGCCGCGCAACCCAGGCGTCTCCAAGAAGCCTGGTCGCGACCTGCTCGCCAGGGCTCAATGCCGACCAACCCACCGGCAAATCCTCATCAGCAATTCTCTCGATGGCCACTTCATCCGGAATGTCGGCTGCGCCGAGAAGGTATTTGTCAGGCAGCGTACCAGACAAGTGCACGAGAACTTCGAGCACCGCGAGCGAGCGGTTTTCGCTCATGTACAGGACAGGGACTCCTTTTGAGTTCCACCGCCCACCAACGCGGCGAGCGCCCTCGCCATCGTATGCCGGGTAGGAACTCCGGCACAATCGGAATGCCCGCATCACCCAAGGACACCGAATTCAATTCGCGTCAGGACTTCGTCTGCCTCCTGGAAGCCCGCTTCTGTGGCGGAGGCCTCCAGCGGTGTGCGGCCGCTAAGGGAGGGATTCGGTGTTTGTAGCCAACCCAAGGCCTTCTGGTGGTTGGCGAAAACCTCGCCCGCACGCACCGACAGCGTGATGAACCGGCCGGGCGGTACTGTCTCAATCTCGCGATTTGACGGCGTCGTCGCCACGTTGCGAACCTCACCTTAAATATACGCCCTTTTCGGCAGCTTCACCTACTCCGCCCGGAGCCGGAGCGCCGCCGCATTAACCTTGAGTCGTGGCCAGGGTTGAATCTGGACGCGTTGGCGAAACGAGTGCCGGCGATCGGTCGTTCAGCTTTGTGCGCTTCCGGGCGGGGGCGCATCTCGAAACGGAGCTCGGTGCTGCTCGACATCCCGTCAGTTTTATCGCCGAAGGCCGATCAATTTTCGTTATCTGGGCCCGCCGAAACAGGTCGTTACCGCGACATCATGTGCCATTTGTTCGCCCCGCACTGGCGGAGGTGTTTCAATGGCACGGAAAGTCGGCCAGATCATCCGACGCGGCACGCGTACTTGGCTAGTGCGAGTATATAGTGGCCGCGACGTCGAAACCAAGAAGCGAACGTATCTGAACCAAACCATCCACGGCGGACTGCGGGATGCCCAGGGTCATCTCAACAAAATGCTCGGCGAGAGAGACCGCGGGCGTAAGCTCGACTCGTCAAAACAAACGCTCAATCAATACTTGGACCGCTGGCTCGATCTCTGCGCGAAGCCGCGGTTACGCGCGAAGAGCCTCAAGGACTACGAAGGGCTACTACGCCGTTACGTGCGCCCTGGACTTGGCCCTAAAGCATTGGGGCCCCAACAGTCTCGCTCGCTTCGGACGTTTCCGCTACCAAATCCATCCGAATATTTCCAGAGGATGAAGATCTCCGTTTGACGCGATCACGGTCCGCACATTGCCGGCGCACATTGTCCCTGGCCAAAAGCGCCTGCGCCGAGCGTTCCAAAAGTCTGCCGCCTGACCACCAGTCAGCCGATCATGGCCTTGGCGGTGGTGGGCAGCAGAAGTATTGCCTTGACATGTGAACCCGTTCATTGTCGATTATCTGGCCGCGCTATGGCGTGAGTCTAACGATCGCCTTAACTCCAACAGCGTCGAGGATCTCCTGGAGCCTGGAAATCGCCACAGTCTGGTAGTCGTTTTCTTCGTAGCGGCTTATCACCTGCTTGCTCACGCCGAGCCGTCGAGCCAAATCAGTTTGCGACATGGCCTTTGCGATACGGATTTTCGCAATGAACGGCGCGACCTGATCGAGCCGGTCGATCCTCGGAAGAATCAGGCTACCGGACTTCAACTGGTCGTATTCCCGGACTTCGTCTTCGAGGTGGCGAATCATGCCCTCGTAACTCGCCCGCACCGCCGCCGAGCGTTTGCCTGCTGAGTCCGGCTTCACTCTTGTCAGTGCTCGCCGGAATCCGGCGAGCTGGGCGACCGTCCGCTCAGCTGGGCGTCGCTCTTGATCACACCCCATGATTTCAGAGACAAATCTATTTGTCAACATTAAGGCTGTCATGATGGCTGATCGCCGTTCGTCCCCGCGGCCAGCTAGCCGCACACAAATGTCCTATGTGATTGAAGGTGTTGAGGATTGTAGTGAGAAAACCTACTTAGAAAGTGTCTTGGTCAGCGGTAGAAGCTGGCATTCTACCACTGAATTACTCCCGCGTTCTGTCAAATCAGCTATTTAGCTGAATCCGTTAGACTTCCTAGACAGGGCTCCAGTCTATTCCGTCCATGCTGTCTATCCAATACTACCCGTTTGGATGCCAAAATGGACAGCAAAACAGACAGCATACCGGCCTGAGAATCTCGTCGGATAGCCCGAGAAGCCTGCTTCCCATGCCGTCCGTTCATGCTGTCCATTTCGCTCTCCAAAGCTCGTTCCAGGCACAGAATAGCACAACGACAGAATAGCTGCGGGGCGCATACCGCGG
>JAIQFL010000368.1 GCA_020073365.1 Terriglobia bacterium
CATCGCGTCTATTTCAATGGTGTGCTGCTAATCAACTACACAGACAGCAGCAATGTGTACACGACAGGGCAGCCGGGTATTGCCGTTTCTACTTTCGGTATGCTCCTCTCCTTCTCCGGGGGCGCTCTTTAGCGCTGTACCACCTACGCTGCCGCCAGTGCGGAGTGGAGGGAGACAGCCTGCACGTTCGGAGTGAAGTTCACCAGGTCCCTAGCAACCCTTACTGACGGGTCACAAACCGCTCCCTATCCAAGCTATTTGCGTCCGAGGTCTTTGGTTGTCCAGTGCAAGTTTAAAGCCAACCCGGGGGATCCCGCAAAAAGCGGCAATCGGTGGAATAGTGCCCTATCAGCTTGCACATTCTCGACGGTTTCGGTCTTCTCCTTGCTTGCGGTTGAGAAAGGCTATCAGCGGCAACAACGTGAACAGGTTCCTGCTCGGAAAACTGGCTTGCCGAAATTCGGTAGCACCAGCGTTATCCGCCGGAAATGAATTCATTTAGGCCATTCCTGTGGCCGATATGTCTGTGGCGCGGAGCAGGGCACCTGAATTTCGGGAACGCTCCACAAATTTGGGAGTGAATCCCAATCGTCCTCACATCCCAGGGCGGCTCGCCCCGCGACATGCCAGATAAACTCATGTAATCCATTGAATAAAAATAACTTCTATTGAATTCACTTATGGCAGTCGAACTGCGATTTAGCAGTCGAAACCGCGGCCCGTGCCCGGCAATTCAAGGCTGCAAACTGGGACGAGATTACTTTGCCTGAAGAAGAACAAGAAAGCTCTCTTAACGAAACGCTGGGACAGCTCGTCAGCATCCTCACGAGGCGCCGCTGGTGGGTTCTGCTGCCTTTCTGCGGCATAACCCTTGCCACGATAGCTGTTCTGTGGCTACTTCCGAATCGCTACACATCCGCAGCCACCCTGCTGGTTGTGCAACAGCAGGTTCCCCAGCGCTATGTAGTACCCAACAGCACGACGGATATCAGCTCCGCGCTTCAGGCCATGAAGCAAGAGGTCTTGTCCCGCACTCAACTGCTCAAAATGATCAACGATTTCGGTCTTTACCCGAAGCAAAGAAAGCGCTTAGCCCCCGAAGACCTGATCTCGTTAATGCTGGCCAACATCGATATCGCCCCCTTGAACGAAAATCCGCAACAGAAAGACTTCGATGCCTTCCGGATCTCGTTCACTACGGAAAATGCTCTTCTCGCCCAGCAGGTCACCAACACCCTGACGTCACTCTTTATTGATGAATACCTGAGGACTGGAACGGAGCAAGCCACCAATACGACCAATTTCCTACACGACCAAGTGGAAGCGAAGAGGAAGAAGCTCGATGAGCAGGAACAGCTTCTTCGCGACTTTAAGCTGCGGTATGTGGGTGAACTTCCGGAGCAACAGTCGGGGAACCTCGGAATCCTGACCGGCCTGCAAGGGCAGCTCCAGAACACAGTGGCCAGCCTGAATCGGGCTCAACAGCAGCGCGTATATCTACAGTCGTTGCTGGACGCGACAAAACACCAGGTGGTGCCCACCCCCGTTGGCATGCTTGCTCCTGGCACCCCGAATGGTACTCGGCTTCTCACCCCGCGTGAGGTTGCACAGAACGAGTTGGCACGCCTGGAGGCCGCAAAAGCAACCTTAGTGGGTAAGGGGTATACCTCTCAACACCCCGATATGATGAAGCTCCAGCGCGAGATTGCAAAGGCGGAGGACGCCGTCAAACATCTCAAAGCATTGCCCCAACCCGAAACCGAACCGGCCCCCGTCACCACTGCGGGAACGCCTGCAGGGGCCCCCCCCTCGGTGGAAACCAGAGATGACCCCGCCGTTGCCCAACTCAAGAGCAACCTCGAAGCCAACCGGCTGGAGATTGAGAATCTCACCAACGACGAAAAGCGGATGAAGGCGTCAATTGCACAATACGAGAATCGCCTGAATCAGACGCCGGTCCGCGAACAGCAGGAGTCGGGCATCGTTCGTGATACCGAAGTACTGAGGCAACAATTTGCGGAGCTGCAGAAAAAAGAACAGGAATCGCAGTTGGCAACCAACCTGGAAAAACAACAAGGAGGACAGCAGTTCCGGCTCATTGATCCGGCCAGCCTTCCCACGCTGCCTTCCAGTCCGAAACGTCTCAAGTCGAGCTTTACCGGCGCCGCGGCTGGTCTTCTCCTGGGACTCGCACTCGCATTTTTCATGGAGAAGCGGGATACGTCCTTTCATACCGAAAAGGACCTCACGCAACACCTTGCTCCGCCCTTCGTCATGGGTATTCCGCTGCTCCCCACACCAATGGAAGAACGCCAGCGCAAGTGGAAGAGCGCGTTCCAGTGGCTGGCCGCATCTGCGATGGTATTGGTGGTATTGGCTGCTGAGCTTTACGTCTATAAGCGCGGTTAGCAGGTCCTAAGCGAACAGATGAGTCACGTCCGTAACCTTTTTCATAAGCCTTCGGGGCACGAACATAATCCGTCACCCGGTTCCGTGGCAGCGGCTTCCGTGGCAACAGTTCCGGAGAACGTCGTCACTTTCGCCAATGCCGCCCCTGCCGCTCCCGCTCTCCCGGAGTTTCCAGTTGAGGAAGCTCATCTTCGCCCCGAAAACCGCCTTGTCTTTCACGACGCTCCCCGCAGCCCCGCAGCCGACCGATTCCGGCTCCTCCGGATGCGCCTGAAAGAACACTGGAGCGCTGGAAAACTGAAGAAGCTTCTGATCACCGGGCCACTGGCTCATGACGGAAAGTCCACCGTTATCCTGAATCTCGCCACTGCCTTGGCTGAGCGAGGGAAACGCACAGTTCTGGTGGTGGAAGCCGACCTGCACCACTCGTCTCTCTCCGAGAGGCTCAGGCTCAATCCGTGGGCCGGGTTGACCGAATGCCTCGTCGACGATTTGACTCCGCCGCTCTCCGCTATTCGGCGTATTGAGCCTCTCGGCTGGTACCTCCTGCCAGCCGGAGAGCCCCGCAGAAATCCCACGGAACTGTTGCAGACTCCGGCACTTGGCAACCTCATGCAAAAACTCTCGCCCTGCTTTGATTGGATTTTGATCGACGCGCCGCCCGTTATCCCTCTTACGGATGCCCTATCGCTGCAGCAGCACGCGGATGCCAGCCTGTTGGTCGTGAGAGCAGGGCAAACACCTCGCGAGGCTGTCGAACAAACCGTCGCGCTGCTCGGAAAGAAGAATATCGTGGGCATCGTCCTCAATGGCGTGGAAGCGCGTGATCATCTCTATTATCAATACTATGACGGCAACAGACGCCATCCGGAGGACTGAACCGCAAGCTCCCGGATGGCTCTCCAGCCGAGCCGCGCACATTTCCGCCATATTCTTGTGGCTTCTGTCGCTGGCACTGTTCCGGCATCCATTGAGCAGCCTGGTAAGCCTCTCGTTCCACGATGAACGCTCCTCCCACATCCTCCTGATACCGCTCATCAGCGCGTGCCTCATTTATCTGCGAAGAAAACGGGTTTTCTGTGCGTCCCGGTATTGCCTCTCGATCGGAATACCCTTATTTCTGATAGCCGTCGCACTCTGGTACGTCCTCAGAATTCCGCTGTCATCTCTCAGCCCCACTGATCGACTGTCCGCCGTCGCATTCTTCATCGTTCTGGCGTGGATCGCCGTGTTCGTCCTTTGTTATGGCACCACCGCCTTTAAGGCCGCGGCATTCCCACTGCTCTTCCTTCTTCTGATGATCCCCCTCCCGGCCGTCGTCGCGGAGCATGCCGTGTCCGCTCTGCAAAAGGGCTCCGCCGAAACCTGCTACGCCTTGTTCCGTCTCATAGGAGTACCCTTCATCCGACACGGCTTCCGATTTTCCTTGCCTGGAGTCGATATTGAGATCGCGGAACAATGCAGTGGCATTCACTCGGGACTGTCCCTGTTCATTGCCGGTCTGCTGGCAGAGCACGTTCTCCTTCAGGATACCTGGAAGAAGGCCTGCTTCATCCTGTGCATCTTTCCCATCGCCATATTCAAGAACGCGGTACGGATTGTGACCATCGCATGGCTAGGCATCCACGTGAATCCCGACTTCTTTCACGGTCCACTTCACCGCCAGGGTGGGGTGCCGTTTTCGCTTTTGGCCCTCGGGTTGATGGCTCTCCTGCTCTGGCTGCTCAGGCACTCATCCGCTTATTCCAAGACCCCAGACGGGAATCTCGCCGGCTGAGTTTCTGGCACCCACTTGGAATTTGAATGGAATAGCGGCCCAAGCCCGTAACAGATGAGAAAGTTTTGAAGAGAAACTGTCTAACTAAATAGATTGATTTTAAAGCTTTATAACCCCAACTAGAACGAGGATCGCGCCCCAGAGGCCCACACCCAGCAATATACCGGTAAGAGCCCCCCGCGCACTGCGGTTACGACTGGCAGGTGCCTCTACGAATTCAGCCCGGTGTTCGTCGAACGAACGCTCCCCGTTATTACTGGATTCTGCACTGCCAGGTAGTGCGGACAAGGTTGGAGCGCCCATGTAGGGATACTAGGATGCTCTTTAGTCCATGTCGACATGTCTTTGGTTAACAGAGCCGTACTAACCTTCTCACCGCTACGGGGAGGCCGAAACGCAATTGGGGGAGGGAGATCAAAACGGCAAATGCTCACACCCGGAGCTAACTCCTTCCGTTTGTGAGCATTTGACTAAGCTGCCGGATCCAGTTGGCGCTAGCTGAATATGCCGGTGATGCGCCGGCGGAGAACCACCATCAGACCTACTACAGCCAGCAGATCAACAGCGAGCACCGCAGGATAAGACGGTTCAGGCATCGATACCTGGAGGAATTCTTGCGATGAGTTCAGGCCATTCGGGCCACTCGGCGTGTAGATCGTCAGACCGTTTATCGACTGGCCGTTTATCGAAATCTTGCTGAGATCCACCACACCTGCCGTCGTTGCGCCAGCAACCATGTTTTCGGCGTTCATCAAGTACTGTTTCGCTGCGTCCAACTCCTTCTGCGTGATCGTCCCGTAGGGATTCGACATTGAATTCAGGAGAGTGGTATCAAAAATACCCCATATTGCGTAGCTGATTTCACCAGCCGCTTCGCTGTAGAGGTTGGGTAACGACATCAACTCCGCAGCCAAGACTCCGGCAGTAGCATAGTTCTGGATGTCCACAGGGGTAAATTTTGGTGTCCCTGTACCTGCCTGGAGGTCCGCCAGCGAAGTCACAGTCGCAAACCATGTCTGGCCCAGGGAGATGTCGGTAGTGAAATCATCACAGATGAGCAGCGTCGGTGCACCGCCGTTAATGGATATCCCATACGGACTAGTGTAGACACCACCCATAACATAGCCAGCACCTGCGGTCTGGAGCTGCAGGGTGTCCGTCGCGGCGAAAGCGCCTGCTGCAAAGCAAGCCAGTAGTACAATCGCCCCTTTCAAAGATCTAGGTATCCAGTTCCGCATCGTTCTCCTCCGAACGTCGTAATCCGTTGCCCCCTAAGAGACACAACAGGGGCACTCGTCCCCCCTTGTCCAGGGGTCTGAACCAGTGATGCTTTTGCACGCTAGTGGCCATTACCTAAACCATTAAAAACAAATGGCATATAGTACTTTTACTGGAAAAGGTTAGGTTAACTATCCTAATCTTTCGTTATCAGGAATTCTCCTGTCTTGTCCGTCCGGTCGGCGATCCCCGCTCTCAATTTGGTGCACGATATCCCAGTTTTTGGGGGTGTAGCGCCAGCCGAATCGGCTTCCAGACGACCCCATATCACCTTCCGGTCATCGGTTATAACCGCCATTTCATTTCCGCTGAACGGTTTAGGAATTATCGGCCTCTCACATGCTCTTTATGCCGAAAGGTCAAATGGGAAGAACCTCTTTCATCAAAGCTTTCAATCAATTGGTTTTCTTCGTCCTGGCGGCAGTCCTGTTCACCGGCTGTTCCACCGACCCAAATAGGCGGAAGCTCAGCTACCTGAAAGACGGAGAGAGGTACGTCAAATCCGGCAAATATCAGGAAGCAGTCATCCAATTTCGCAACGCGCTGGAGATCGATCCGAGGTTTGCGGCCGCGCACTACGAACTCGGTCGCGCTTACTTGGCCCTGAAAAACCCAGACTCCGCCTACCGTGAGCTGACGGAGGCTGTAACCCTGGATCCAGCGAATTCCGATGCGCAGATTCAACTTGCGACGCTGCTCCTCGGCCGCCGGCAGCTTGATCAGGCCCAGTCGCTCGCGCAGAAGGTCCTCGCCGCAGAGCCGGGAAATGCCCGGGCTCATGCGATATTGGGCGAAAAGTATACGCTCACCCGCGATTTTCCCAAAGCCATCCAGGAATTTCTGAAGGTGGTGGAGATTGAGCCCCAACGGGTCGAGAACTACGGCGCGCTGGGAGCCGTTTATCGGGCCGCAGGCCAACTCTCCGAAGCGGAAGCCACTTACAGGAAAGCAATCACGGCCAATCCGAAGTCCGCTCCGGCCCATATAGCGCTGAGCCAATTCTTTTTCTCCATGGGCAAAATGGCCGAAGCCGAAATTGAAATGCGCGCTGCCTGCGACCTCGATTCCCACGCCATACCCCCCCGGATCTTTCTGGCCCGGATCTATTTGGCTATGGGCAGAACGACAGAAGTCGAAAACCTTTACGCGGCATTGAAGACCATCGCCCCCGGCGACCCCCAGGCCTATCAGGCTCTGGGCACCTTTTACACCTCCACCGGCCAGAAAGAGAAGGCTGCCGCGGAATTCCGGATGCTGCTGAAGGCCCACCCTAAGGACAATTCGATCAAGGCCTATCTGGTCGAAACCCTGCTCGACCTGAACCGGACCGGGGATGCCGCACCACTCATTCAAGAGATCCTCACCGCGAACCCTACCGATCCGCGAGGTCTCCTGGCGCAGGGTCGACTTCTGCTGGCGCAAGGCCAGTTCGAGAGCGCGGTGGCCACACTCCAAAAAGCCGTCAAATCCGCGCCCGAGGTGGCCATCGGTCATTACTTTCTGGGCGCTGCGCAGCAGGCTGCGGGATTTCCGGATTTGGCCAAGTCCTCCTTCTCCCACGCTTTGGAGTTGCAGCCGCAAATGGCTTCTGCCGCGGGGGCTTTGGCCAGCCTCGCCGCCAGGAGTGGCAATAACGATGAGGCTCTGCGGCTGGCCGAGAACGCCCGGAAGACGGCCCCCCATCTGCCGTCGGCCGATCTCGCCACTGCCCAGGCCCTGGTTGCCAAAGGAGATGTGGGGCGGGCGGAGGCCGCGCTCCAGGATGCGCTGGGGCGCGATCCCTCTTCTCTACCCACTCTGGCAACGCTTTTGAAACTGTATATTCAAACAGGACGTTCAGCGGAAGCGGTTCGGCGGATTGCTGGATTAGTTCAGCAGTATCCTCAAAAGGCGGGGCTTCACTTCCTGCTAGGGCTGGCTTACTTCTCTCTCAAAGACCTGGATAGGGCGGAACCCAGCGTCAGGCAGGCATTGAAGCTGGATGCCCAAACACCCGATGCGTACACCTTGCTCGCCAATATCGCTCTCGCCCGAGGATCGGCCGAAGAAGCCAAGTCTCTCCTCCGTACGGCGATCGCGTCCTCTCCGCGCAAGCTGATGAATTATATGGCCCTGGTGACCCAGTACGAAAAAGAGGGAAACTGGGAAGAGGCCAAGCGGTTATGCGAAAAGGCCCATGAGCTCGATCGAACCTCGCCACTCGTAGCCGCCGAGCTCGCTTTTCTCTACCTGGAGCATGGTGGTGACGTCAATACCGCAGTCTCACTGGCGCAAATCGCGAAGCAAAAGCTGCCCGATTCTCCCATCACCGCCGATGCGCTTGGCTGGGCCTATTACAAATTAGGGTCGCCTGGTTCTGCGGTCGTGCAATTGAAGGAATCCTCGGAAAAGGTTCCCAGTAACCCCATCTATCGCTATCACTTGGGTATGGCTTATCTAGCCGCCCGCCGCTTCGATCTGGCGGGCCAGTCTCTTCAGGCGGCACTCCGGACCGATCCGCATTTCCCCTACGCTGCCAATGCCCGGGCGGCTTTGGAACAGATCCCCAAGGGAGTTCACTGAAAATGTCTGGTTTCCGGTTTGCCTCCCAAAAAACATCGCGCAAACCTGCAAGAGGATAAGTAGATGTGCCACAAATCGTTTCCTCAATCGCTGAAACGCTCCATCCGGACGAAAATGGCCGCCCGGCTCGCGGCGGTTCTGGCTCTCGGCTGGGGGGGTGCAACAGGCGGACTGTTGGCACAGGACGGTAATGCCAATACCGCGGCCCCGCAAAATACCCCGACCCCGCAACCGAGCGGCGGATTGCAGGTCCGTACCGTCTCAGCCTTCGCGGATTACGATTCGAAGACCCTGCCGAGCGGCGGCTTCCAACCCGGCGCGGTGGCCCTTTCTTCCGACCTGAGCGGAGGAGGAAGTGCCGTGTTCGAGTGGACGAAATCCAGTGAACGGTCCACTTTCTCCTTGAGCTACACCCCTTCCTACATTGCCCGCGTGCGCTATTCCTCGTTGAACGCTTTCAATCACGCCTTCTCCTTAAACACCAGCCGGAAGCTTGCTCCCCGGTGGACCTTCGGCTTCTCGGTAGGCGGCAATCTCAGCAGCATGGAGCAGTCTCTGTTTTCTCCCACCACGCTCAGCAATGTGGCATCTGTACCGTCGACATTCGACGATCTCGCGGCCGCAATGCTGTCGGGGAAATATACCAACAACCCTCAGTTGGCAAGCGTCCTCACGAGCGCCCCGCTGGTCGAATCGCCTGTGCGCAATCTGCTTTATGGACAGCGGATGTTCACGGCTTCGGCGCAGGCTTCTCTTTCCTATTCGTACTCGCCCCGCCTGTCCGTGACTTTCAGTGGGGGTGGCGGACGCACACAGCACGTTTCAGATGGTCAGGCATCGGCCACCACAAATACCTACCTGATCCCCGATACGACCTCGGGCAACGCGAGCATGGCAATTTCCTATTCTCTTTCGCCGCTAACGCAACTCGGCGGCTCGGTGACCACCACCCGCATCTCTTCCTCCCTACAGGACGCCTACACCACCACTTCACTGGCCACCCTGGGCCGGACTTTGGGAAGGCGGTGGTTTCTGCAAATCCATGGCGGAGTGGGGGTTACCAATCCCGTACGGCAGACCTTCTTCACTCTATCAACGACGCCGCATCCCGCAGGCGGCGGCAGCCTGGGGTTTAAGACCTTCTCGCACACCCTCCTGGCTTCGTGTGACCGTACCGTGAGCGACTCGTACGGTTTGGGCGCAGCCACCAGCTCTTCTGCCAACGTCAGTTGGCGGTGGCGCCGTCCCGGCAATTCCTGGTGGCTGGAGAGCAGTGTAGGCTGGCAGCAGCTAGGGGGCAATGCCCTCAACAATACCTCGGGATGGCACAGTTCGGCGGGTTTCGGACGGGCAGTCAGTACCTACCTCGTTTTGCTTACGCAGTATGCCTACCTGAACTATTCGGGACAGTTGGAAAAGTCTGCCTACAGCCTCTCGCAAAGCGCGGTGCGGGTCTCTCTCGTATGGACCCCACATCCCGACACGCTCCGGTGATGGCAACATGGGAAACACAGCCTCGTAGCCCAACAATTACTAGCGGTTAGCAAAGCGATCCTAACCATCGGATGTCTTGCTCCTTCCCATTTCCGGCCCCTACAATGAATAAGTCCCGTGGCTTACGTGCCTATACGGTGCCGTGTAACCGGCAGCCTGAGGAGAAACCCGCAAATGCGCAGAGCATTCCCGTCTATTTTGACCGCTGGTCTGTTTTTCTTTTCCGCTTCTGCCTCCGCCCAAACTTTTGTGCAGGCAGCCGCCCAGGCGGCTTCCGGATCCGTCAGCTCTTTGTCCAGCTCCTTCCCATCAAACACCGTCACAGGCAACCTCATCCTTGTTGGATTCAATTTCAATGCGAACGCTACGCCATCCTCCGTCACTGACTCCCAAGGCAATGTGTTCACCCAAGTGGGAAGCCAATTGACCTCTCCGGGTGGCATCGGCAGCCGGGTCTACTATGCGAAGAACATCAAGGGCGGCACGGATACGGTAACGATCAATCTTTCCGCGAGCGCAAACTTCTTTGAAGTTTATCTTGCCGAATACTCCGGCGTGGATCAGGCCGCTCCCCTCGATGCCCAGGCCGGCGCCTCGGGCAACGCCGGTGCCGTCTCGAGCGGCAACGCCACGACGACGGTTGCCGGTGACTTGATCTACGGCTACTGCCTCGGCGACTCCGCCTGCACCGTAGGTTCTGGCTTCACTGCACGGTCCACCCTCAACAGCAACCTCATCGAAGACATGCCCGCCGGCAACCCCGGTGCCTATGCCGCGACGGGCTCTGCGAACAGTGGCTGGACGATGCAGATGGTGGCGCTCAAACCCGCTTCCTCCTCGCCCCCTTCTGTGCCCACCAACGCCTGCGACTTGGCAACGCCCTACGGAAGCCCCGACTCTGCTGACGTACAGGCGGCGATCAACATGGTCCTTGGTACATCGCCCTGCACCGCCAATATCATCGGCCCCAACGTGTGCAATGTTGTGGTGGTGCAACGAGTAGTCAATGCCACGCCGCCACCGAGCGGCACCAACACCTGTCTCACAGGATCTGGAGCCAGTTCCCACTCTGTGGCGCTGAATTGGGTGGCCAGTACCACTCCGAATGTGACCTATAGCGTTTACCGGGCGGCCACATCGGGTGGGTACAGTCCCACTCCATTGGCGTCTTTGATAGCGGGGACCAGCTATACAGACACGACCGTCCTAGCCGGGCAGACGTACTTCTACGTGATCAAAGCTGCAGACAGCAACAACAATCTGAGTACTGCTTCGAATGAGGCCACAGCGGTCATCCCTACCCCCTAGCCGTAGCGAGGGAGCCTCATACCGCCGAGAGAACGAAAACATCGAGTCAGCAGGCGTGAACGCCGGCTGACGTCTTTTGTTGGCCGGGGCCGATCGGCCCCGGCCGCGCGGCTGTATCTTGAAAGCAGAGAGGTTGTCATGACCGACTATGGCGCTCTGCTCCGGGACCACGTGACGCTCCGGTGCCGTTCCATCG
>JAIQFL010000369.1 GCA_020073365.1 Terriglobia bacterium
CATCCCCGGCGCCTCAATCGCCGGCTCCGATTATCGGATGTCCGCCGGTGAGGTCCAGCTCCTTGAGCAGAGCGGGCGAGATACCAAGTTTTTCGAGCAGCGGCCCGAAGCCCAGGGCTTGCGCTTGCGTGACGAAGTCGAAGACCACCTTGGGTCCGATGCCGGTCAGCTTGGCGAGAGGATTGGATCCGTTTCCGGCGGTCCCGAGATCCAGGATGCGAATACTGTCGACGTTGCCGAGGGGCGCGGCGATTTGGCCGAATACGTTGGCCAGGCCTTGCGGACCCAGGGCCTTGGCAAGAGCGTCGCCGATCGCCTCGGCCACTCGGGGCGCGGCATCGAGAATCTGCAGCAGGCGGCCGGTGGAATCCAGCTTCGCCAAGGCTTCGGCCAGCTCGCGCTTCCCGCGGGCCTCGGCCAGCAGGGTGGCTTCCTGGCCGGCAGCCTGGGCGAGCAGCCGGGCTTTTTCGCCGTCGGCCTCGGCCAGCAGCTTGGCCTTCTGGCCATCGGCCTCGGCCAGCAGCTTGGACTTGGTGGCATCGGCTTCGCCCTGGCCCCGCTTGGCGATGGCGCTGGCGTCGGCTTCCGCCTTGATGCGGATGGCATCGGCGTTCTTTTCCGCGGCGGCGAAGGCTGCTTCGGCCTGGATGATGGCGGTCTGTTTGCCCGCTTCGGCTTGGATGATGGCGGTCTGCTTGGTGGCTTGGGCGGCAATGATGGAAGCTTCCCGCTCGGCCTCGGCCGGCCGGATCTTCTCGGTGACGAGCTGCTTTTCGCGGTAGGCGGCCTCCTGTTGCGCCAGGGCGATCCGGGCCTCGGTTTGACTGGTTTCGACGGCCACCTGGGCCAGTTTCACGGCTTTCAAGGCTTCCGCCTCAGCCAGAGGCCCAGCCTGCGCGGACTTCGCCTCGGCCGCCTTCACCTCCGCCTGGTATTGGGCCTTTTTGGTATTCAGGTCCCGTTCGGCTTCCGCCACCCGCGCCAAATTCGAAAGCTCGGCCTCTTTGCCGGCCCGGATCGCCTCGGAAGTCTTCTCCATGCGCTCACGTTCCGCCTGGGCCTCGCCCACCGCGGCGTCGCGCTTCACTTCGGCTGTCCGTTTCTTGCCAAGGGCTTCAATGTACCCCTGGTTATCGGTGATGCTCTGGATGGTGAGAATGTCGATCTTGACGCCCAGCTTGAGGAGTTCGGTCTCGGCCACCTCTAACACAATCTGGTTGAGCTTGTCGCGCTCGCCGATCAGGGATTCGATACTCATCTTGCCGAGAATGGCGCGCAGTTGGCCCGACATGATTTTCGTCAGCAGCTCATCGATGTCTTCGTCCTTCTTGTCCTCGAAGTTCTGCGCTGCCGAGATGAGGTGGAGCTGCTCCCGGCTGATATGAACAGTGGCAATACCCGAAGCGTTCACGCGCACCCCGTCCTTGGTGGGGATGTTCTCCACTGTGAATTCAATACCGCGAGCGCGCAGGTCGAGTTCCGCGCAGGCTTCCAGCACGGGGACAATCAGCTTCCCGCCGCCGGTGACGACGTGGAATCCGAACGTCTCCTCGGTTACGGACCCATCCTCCTGGACAACTCTCATCTTGTGCTTGCGGCCATAGACCACCAGCACTTTGCTCGGCGGGACTTTGCGGTAGCGCCCGGCGGCCCACCGGATGGAGCCCATGACCGCCAGCACCAGTAACAGGGTCCCGATCACGACGCCCAGGTGCGTAGAGACTGTCTGAAGAAATGAGTCCATAAGTTCCTTTCGTGTAGTTATGACTGCCATCGAGCCGGGCCAAGCCCCACGGCGGGGATGCGTTCGCGGCTGTGTGGCGCGATCGCCTGGATCGGCGCCGGGTGTGGCTCAGACCTTTTTGACAAAGTAGATACCGCCTGTACCCTCGAGAATGCGGACGCGTTCCCCGGCGCCGACCTCCTCATCGCAACGCACGATCAACTCTTCCGTGCAGGCGGCGCACTGGATCTTGCCCAGGTGGTCCTTGGAAACAGGAATCGTAACAACGCCGATGGCGCCAATCAGTTTTGCCGATGTTACGGTGGAATCCGCCTGCTGGCGGTGGAGCATGCTCATGAAACCGAATGCGAGCGCCCAGAGGGAGCATCCGGCCAGAAGGGCCAGCAGGGAACTCGGAAAAGTGCTCCAGCCCGAGGCCTTCAAGAGGGTGCCAACCCCTCCGAAACCCGTGAGAAAGAAGGCCAACGAAAAAGCGCTGAAGAAGCTTGGGCCGGTATCGTGGGCGGCGTCGTGATCGCTGAAGTCGTGGCCCATGTCGCTATGATCGTGACCGCCGAGCAGCGCGGCGAAAACGAACATAGTGAGCCCGACGATTCCCAAACAGATGAAGACGATCACTGGTTCAGCCTGCTAAGAACAGATTTTAAGATACAGAAAATACTATATCTCTCAGTAAGTGGGCCTCACAGTTCACTTTGGGTAGTATGGATGCGGATATCGGTCGGTTATATCTGCTCTGGTGCAGGAAAAGAGACAGGCCAAAGGGCCTGTCCCACGGCGATCAGTCGGCCGCCGCCATGACTCGAGGGGCGTCAGCCTGACTCCTGCCCGCGGTGTGGAACTCGTGATGGTAGATCATCACGGCCGTTCCCTTCGCGTCGCTGCGAACGATACGGCCGCGAATGCGAAGTTGCAGGCGGCAGCGGCCCTCCAACAGGAACGGCCAAGGCAGGATGATGTTTATCGGACGCCCGACACGCAAGATGTACTCGCTCCGAAAATACAATCCAGAACTGCTGATATCGGTGACTTCGCCGGTTCCATCGGGCGCGGGGTGCGCCTTGTACTGGAGCTTCAACGCGATCGGATACCGGCGGTGTTTCCGACGCTCAACTGGAAAGATTCTGCGCTCAGCAGTCACCGACACCTCCTTGCAGAATCGGTAGCGGACAACTCCCTGCAAGAACTGGTATACACCTTTAGAGAACTCCTTTCAACTAAAAAACGATAACAAAGCTGCAACCAAGTAGTTATCCTTTGGCTGTTGTTATTCTCAACGTAAGCCACAACGACCGATTGTCGAGATTCGCCGAAATGAGACGGGAAGCATCCGTGTTGTCCTCGGCGCCCTTATCTCCCGCCGCTGATTTCCTCGGTACCAATGCCGGACCTTCCTACACCTTGCCTACAATGCCATCGATGGTCACCTGCGCGATGGGGTGGTAACCCGGGCGCGCCTTGGCATAGATCTGCCGGGCGCGGGCTTGCCCTTCGGGCGTCTTCATGAGCTCCGTGTAGATCGGCTTCAGGAACTTGCGGCGGCCCACGGAGCAGAGAAACGGCTCGATCCCGGGCAACGCCGGCTGGTAGCTCGTCTTCACCGACATGAGTAGCCACTGGTGCAGGATTTCCGAGTTGCGCGAATCCGTCAGGTGAAACTCGCGGTCGAGGCGCGCCATGTCGGGGTCCTTCTGGAAGCGGAGGAAGTGGAGCCACTCCTGCGTGGTCCACAGGCTGGTGTCCGCGGGCCAACCGGCTTCGACGCGCGTGAAGGCATCCGAGTGGGGCTCGGCGGCGCCGGCCGGGACGCCCGGGCGGAAGATCCATTCGTCCAGACCGACCGGGTTGGGCAGCTCGGCCTGGATGTACGCGAGAAAGTCCGCGGTGGTGATGCTGCGGAACGCGAAGTGGTCGAAGTAAGACCGGAGGAACCGGTCAAACCGCTCCCGCCCGACGGCGCTCTCGATGGTCCGCAGCAGCAGCGCGCCTTTTTCATACGGGACCAGCGTGCAGCCTTCGTCGGGGTCGCGGCCCGTGAGGTCGAGATGCAGCACGCGATCGGCCTCGGGAAGCCCGGCCATTTCGCGGTCGAGCTCGCGCCGCCCGAGCACGGCTTCCATCTCCTCCCGCGCGGCGCCATAGACCCTTTCGAGGACCCGGCGCTCCACGTATACCGTGAAGCCTTCATTCAGCCAGAAATCGCTCCAGGTAGCGTTGGTCACCAGGTTGCCCGACCACGAGTGCGCCAACTCATGCGCGACCAGCGATACCAGACTCTTGTCGCCGGCCAGAATGGTCGGGGTGGTGAAGGTGAGGCGCGGGTTTTCCATGCCGCCGAAGGGAAAGCTGGGCGGGAGCACGAGCAGATCGTAGCGGCCCCAGCGGTACGGGCCGTACATCTCCTCTACGGCCGAAATCATGGCCTCCGTGTCGGAGAACTCGGTGGCGGCGGCTTCCACCAGGGCCGGTTCGGCATAGACCCCCGAGCGGGGGCCGAGGGGGCGGAAGGCGAGGTCGCCGGCCGCGAGAGCGATCAGGTAGGAAGGAATCGGCTGGTCCATTTGGAAGTGGCCGTCCCGCATTTCGGCGCCCATCACCGCGCGCAGGCCGGCGGGCGTGCGGACCCGGGCGCTGTAGGTCACGCGGACCCCGGGGGTGTCCTGTAAGGGGATCCAGCTTCGCGCGTGAATGGCCTGCGACTGCGTGTAAAGAAACGGGTGACGCTTGCCCGCGGTCTGCGGAGGATCGAGCCATTGCAGGCCGGAGGCGCCCGGAGACGTGGAGTAATGTACGCGCACCCAATCGTTGGCGGGATCCCCCGCGGGACCAGCCAGGCGGATTCTGAGCGGCGACCCGAGGAATGGGTCGGCGGCGCCGAGTTCGTAGCCGGCGGCGTTTTCGACGGAGTGAATCGCCAGATCGCGGGTATCCAGGATCAGATCATCGGATGTAACACGATCGAAATGGAGCGTAACGGAACCTTCTAAGATCCGGCGGTCGAACCGCACGTCGAGGTCGAGATCGAGGTGGCGGACACGAGTTTGATCGGGGCGCGACGAAGAATGAACATCCATGCCTTCTATGGTAAGATCAATCAGTCCCCTCTTCCTAGTTGCGAGACACGGGTAATTGCACTCAGAGCGACATCCCTATGGAAAAGCAAGAAGCGAGAAGAGTCCTGGCCGTGGTTACCGATCTGTTTTTCTCTGTCAAGCTGAGCGACGCGGCCAAGCGGGCCGGGCTGGCGCTGGAGTTTGTCAAGGATTCGAAAGAGATTCTGGAGAAGGCCAAGAGCCAGCCATCCCTGATCATTTTCGACCTCAATTACGAGGCGGTGAATCCGCTGAAGGTGATCACCAAGCTCAAGGCAAGCTCGGAGACGAAGGGCATCAGCCTGATCGGCTATCTCTCCCACATACAGGTCGAACTGAAGCAACAGGCGCAGGAAGCCGGATGCGACATGGTACTGGCCCGGTCGGCCTTCTCACAGAATATGCCTCAGATTTTCAAACGCCACTCGGGTTAGGTTAGGGGCCGGTCTCCCACTCTCCGTACCTGACAGCACATGCCTTCTTTTGGGTCGCGCGTTCGCCGGATGTATGAATACACACGGCTCCTCCGGAACGATACGGAACGATAGACGCCGCTGGTAAAAAGGGGCTATAGTAAGTCAGCTTCAGAACAAGGAGCTGGCGATATGAAACTGCGTTGTTGCTGTTTGGCGGCGGCCATGGTGCTCTCTTCCGGATGCGGCAAAGAAGAGCGCCGGGAAGCCGTCGGATTCTACAAGGTTCTGGTCGAAAAGCGCGCCGGTTTTGCGGAGACCAACGGCCTCGAAAAGAGCTTCGTCGGCAGTGTCCGGTCCTGGTGCGAGTCCCTTATGGCCAACGGCTCCGGCCGCGGCGCCCAGTTGGCCCAGAACGCATCCGTGGCGCGAGACCTGGCTAAATCGGCCGAGAGCATTAGCGCGCAGGTAGGTCAGGTGCGCCAGGCGGTTTACAATCAGACGATCCAGAAGGAATATCCCCAGAGTATCCGCAATGCCCTGATCGGCCAACTTACCAAGCGCCAGAGGTTTCTGCAGGAGCTGCGGGCGGGGTTAGACGATGCCGCCGCCGGTTTCGAGTCCTTGGGACAAAGCCGCGAGTATAAAGGCGACTCGTACCCCAACGCCATCGGCAAACTGAATGTTCTTGTGCAGGGCTACAAGGAACCCGGCGATGCCGTGGCAGACGCGGTTACGGCCCTTGGAACCAAGTATGGGATCAAGGACGCCGATCTCGGCACGTAAGTAACACGGGCATTCTCGCGCGTGGGGCTTGGCCTCAATGCTCAATCAGGCGATCATCATCGGCCTTTGCGCGCGAATTCGTCCAGCAATACCTTCACCGGACGAAACGCCGCCAGCGTGACCTCCACGTTGGGTCTCTGGATGCGGGTGAGCTTCTGGCTCTGTGCGGAGATCCAGTCGGCGGGAGCGGGCCGGCGGCCTCCCAGGTAATCCTAGAATCTTCAGGCCCATGGGTGTTGCGGTCGGAAACTGATTCTTGCCGCCCCCGGCCGTAAGACTACGAAGGCCCCCACCAGTTGGGAACCATGTTCGCTCACCAGCTTTAAAACCGACTCAGCGAGCAAACTCCGCGCGGAGGCCGGGAATCGGATCAGGATCACACCGGGCGAACCCATGTGTCCTGCGAATACGAGCCAGCCGAAGTCCTTGTCCTCGGTCAGGAGTATCCGGTTCTCGGTGAGCGCAAGACCCATTACATCCTGGTCCACGGAGCGGCTTTGAAATTCGCTTACCGCGAGCACATCATGGCCGTGTGCCCGAAGAGTTCGAACTGCGGCGAAATCGCAGCATTCATCTGCCAGGAAACGCATCGGCCGGATTTATTGGGCACTGAGCGCCAGGACGGTTTCGTGTGCGATGGTGTCGGCCGCGTAGGTCAGCGCTGCCCGAATGTCGTCCGCGGCCAACCGAGGGTATGCGTCCAGGAGATCTTCGATCGTCGCACCCTCGGCAAGCTTGCGCAGCAGAAGCTCCACGGGTATCCGTGTTCCGCGGATCACGGGCTTACCCTGCATCACGCCAGCATTGATCTCGACGCGATCGGTCATGGTTTAACTCCGCTTCAATTGTACCAGCATACATTCAGGCGGCATCCCGGGAGTGGACATACCGGGGTGAACTCGACAGACGCGGACGGGAAGTTGACACACGTTTGGATTGGCAGAGATTTGGCTCCCCAGTCTGGACGACTTTCGAACTCTTACAAACGGCCGGCAGGCCGTGGCTCGCCCATGGCCGATTTAACTTCATCAGATTAGCAGGACGCGGACGGACGGACCGCGGTCACCTGCGTTCCCAGCGAAACTCGTTCCCCCTCGGTACCGATGCCACATTCTCTAAATGCGACTCTCCCAGCGAACGCTCGCGGACGTCGGGCGACGCGTTCCACTTCCGATTCGACTTCCGAGTGGCGTGATCCGCTCGGAACAGCGGCGTCGGGCCCCAAGATGTCCGACATGGCGACTTTCCATCCGAGTGAATAGGTAGTCGTGTCGAATCGATTTCGACGCTGTGCCTGTTCCGTCGAACGACGGGACCTTGCGTTGGACGGAACAGGCTGCGATCGAAGGGCGTTCGAGGCCCCGCCCCGCAAAGGATCATTTGAAGCGGATTGTGGTGTTGGTTTTCGACTCGATATCGTTCTTCTCGGATTGCAGATTCTCAAAAGACAGGATCTCGAAGGTTCGGCCGGTAGGACAAAAGAAACATTCGTCCACGGACCCCCGCGCCTCGATCAGTGTCAATCCGAAATCCGCTCTTTCCGTAGGTCCGCTGGGACCCGCGGTGGGGCGGAGCAACTCCCTGAAAAACGATGCCGTGCCCTTGACTGGTCTCAGGCCGTTCAGTTCGGACATCGTCAACACATCGTCCGCGAGGGCTGCCCTCAAGACGTCCCACTGGACGAACCAGACAGGGACCTTGCCGGTGCCGTTGCTCACTGTCTCGAGGGGCACATCGTCCACGGGAGGGGGACCGTTCTTGAAGAGCGAGGACCCGACAACAGTCATCGGACAGTTGAAAACGCCGGGAATGTCCAGAAAGTCGAGGAGATTGAACCCAGCGGGCACGCAAGCCGGATCGCGGTAAAAGACGATCGCGGCCCAGTCTTTGTCATGATGAACCAGGGGCTTCCCGTCGGGCGCGCGTTCGATCCGGGCATAGGCCGGCACGCCGGTATCGGCCGGTCCGGGGAAAAACGTCGTCACATCTGCCATGGCAGCCAGTGCCAAAGCCGTGAGCAGCACGGGAAGTGCCGTAACGCTGAAACTCGATATTGGCTTCATATTCGCTCTCCTATGCAGTCGGCATTGGTCAGGCCGACTGGTGGTATATTTATGTTGGCAGCGAAAAGCTCGCTGTCGCCTTACCGCCAACAAACCGATGGCGGGTTGCAGTTCACACGTTAGAGGTTTCAGCGCTGAAAAGTCCTGAAAAACGGCACCTTTGACGCGGAAAAATGCTGAAAAACACCGAATCCCGCTAAGCAAAACCTGGAGGCGATGGCAGGAGGTGGAACGTGTCGGAGCGGCATGGGGGCAATGAGCCTCGAGATTCCGGTCTCGTACCGGTGGCTCCCAACTCCCGGCTCACGTTCGGCGGCTTTGTTCTGGACTTGCGAAAGCACGCCCTGTTTCATTTCTCGCAAAGGGTTCACCTCACTCCCAAGCCGATTGAGGTTCTGGAGACGCTCGTTCTCAGGCAGGGGGAAGTGGTCTCGAAGGAGGACCTGCTAAGGGCAATCTGGAAAGGCGAATTCGTAACCGACAATGTCTTGGTTCAGGCAGTGGGAGAGATTCGCCGGGCTCTCGAAGACGACAGGGACAACCCAGTGTTTGTTCAGACCGTGCCGCGAGAGGGCTATCGTTTCATCGCACCGGTGACCGTGGAACAACCCCAGGCAGCCGGCCGGCAAACGGCTGCCGCCCCGCATGATCTCCGGGTGGTCAGCGAACGTCCTGCCAGCGGTGGGGTGGTTGGCAGGCGGAGTCTGCTCGTCCGATTGCGGCACACCATCCTCGCCATCATGGTGCTGCTCACCCTCCTGGGGAGCGTCTACGGGGTCTACCGGTGGCGAACTTCCGGGGTGGAATGGTCCCAACCCGGGCTGATCGCGCATATCTCCGGGTCGCCCCACTCCCCCAGCTTCTCTCCGGACGGCAGCAGAATCGCGTATGTGAACGCTGTCGATGGAGTCGATCAGATCTTCGTCCGGGAATTGCGCCAGACGGCGTCAATTCAAGTAACCTCTGGCGAGATTCCAGCCGAGTCTCCCAGATGGTCACCCAACGACGAGCAGATTCTGTTTGCCCGAGGCCTTGATCCGTCGGCACCCACGTATGGAAGGCAGAGCATATGGTCCGTAGACACGCTCGGTGGACCGGCTCGACTCATAACTGATGACGGACGCAACCCGGCGTGGTCCCCGGATGGAGCAACCATTGTGTTTGAGCGTGGATCCGACATCTGGACGGCTAACGCGGATGGAGGAAATCAGCGCCCGGTGGGGGGAGTGCCTGCCAGCGAGAGTCTGCTTGCACACCGTAAGCCCTCGTTTTCACCCGATGGCTCCTGGATCGCCTTCTTCCACCCCGAAACCGGGCCCAAGGGCGATTTCTGGATTATCCCAGCACAAGGGGGAACTGCCAAGCGGCTGACCTTCGATGTCTGCCAAGGAAGTAAACCCGTTTGGACCCGCGACGGCAAGTGGCTTCTATTCGCGTCCGAGCGCAACGGGGTTTCTGCGCTGTGGCGAGTTCCGATTACCGGCGGAAAGCCGCTGTTGGTTTTCAGCGCGACCGGAGATGATCGCGATCCGGATGTTTCGCAGGACGGACGGCAAATTGTATTCGCCAACACCCGCATACAGTTCGTACTCACACTGCTGGATCCGGCTACCGGCGGCGTTAGAGAATTGGCCCAGCACCGGTCCAACATCACCTATCCTATGTTCGATCCGCAGGGGACACGAATTGCGTTCTTCATGCAGAACCGCGAACGGCGCACGGATGGGCTTTACACGATAGGCTTGAACGGCGACGACCTGACTCCGGTCACTCGCGCGGAATCCGACTGCACCTTTCCCCATTGGTCAGGTGACGGCCGACATCTGTACTACTACGAGCTTTCGCCATCACATTCTTTCCGGAAGATCGGGATTGACGGTGGCCGGAATTCCGAGGTGGTAGCCGGATGGAAGTGGGAGGTCAACTACGGAGCCAGGGTGGATTCCCAGCAGAAGTTCATCGTGTACAGTGAGGAGCATGCCGCAATTCCCGTGCGGACCGTCATACGAGACATCTCGACGGGCAAAGAGCGGGTTCTTGCTAAAGCCCTGGATGATCCACGCTGGTCGCGGGACGACCGGCTCATCCTGGGCACGGACTACACGGCGGCGAAACCAGTGGAGGGACAGATCACGGTGTGCCCTACGGACGGTGGACCATGCCGGGGAATCATCAGAGGCTATTTGCCGGTGTGGTCTACCGATAATCGCTTTATCTACTTTCTGAGATTGGGCGGCTTCAAGGATGGCGCCGAGTTGTGGATCGTACCGGCGTCAGGCGGCGAGGCCCGCAGGTTGGGCGAACTCCGGCCAATGTTACCGATCGGGCCTTTCTACGATGTGTCGCCGCGCGGCGAGGTTGTCTATGTCCAGTTCAAGACTGGCAGCCGCGAACTGTGGCTGGCCGAACGGCGTGGGTTTGCCAGCCGGCGCTGACTAATGTCAGAACGGCCAGGGCAGATTACTGCGGAAGTAATGCGGTGGTATCACACCGGCCGGCCCACGACTGCTGGCCGGAGAGGGCCGGCGCAGTCCGGTGCCAGCCCATTGCGTTTTCGGTCGCTTCAGAGCTCACTTGAGCGTATTGTCGTGTTGGTTTTCGACTCAATATCGTTCTCTTCGGATTGCAGATTCTCAAACGACAGAAGCTGGAAGGTTTGGCCAGCTGAGCACATGAAACACTCATGGGTGCGGCTCTTTTGCGTTTTGGGCTAAGACTCCATCTATCAATACGATAGCTGGCATGCGGGGTCTTCATGCTGCGCGGATGAGAGGGGATATCCACACTCCGGCGGGATATCGGGTGAGTCCTAAACTAAGGTGATGACGTGTTGGATTACCGGGTGAAACGCCAATCAAGATGGGCGTGCAGCGATTTTCCTTCAGAAAAATCGAG
>JAIQFL010000370.1 GCA_020073365.1 Terriglobia bacterium
TGCAGCAGCTTTTGCCGGCGCAGCCATTGACCGAGGCTCATCGCCGTCTCCGCTCGAAACAACCGCTCGATGGTTCTGCGGCTGGCGCCGCACGTGCGCAGCATTTTTTCCATAGGCATCTTTCCGCCAGGATCTGCGTCGACGATGGCGGCGAATTGCGCGGCGCGGCGGTCCTGCGGCATGGGTAGTTGCAAAGGGACCGCGACCAGCACCTTCAGCTCGTCGCGGATCACGCCGATCAGCCGGCTCTGATCCGGAACGCTCGAATCCAAGGCGCCAAGCTGAACCGTGCGAACGATCAGCTCGCGTAACAGCGGTGTCACATTCACCACCGAGCAGGCCCGTGAAGCGTCTGGGAACAACTCTGCTGCCCGCTGCCGCACCCGGATGTAGAGCATGCGCATAGCCACCACTCCGCTCATTTCCACCCGGTACCGGAACCCCGCGGGAATCCACACGCCGCGGTGCGGCGGAACCACCCAGGCGCACTGATCGGTCCGCACCGTCATCACGCCGCGCGTCGCATAGATCAACTGATGCCATTCCCGCAGTTGCGGCGGGACCACCTGGTGCGGCGGCAGCGTCTGTCCGTTTCGAAAGGTGACGCCGAAGCTTCGCACCTCCACGGTGCGGTCTTCCGGTTGGCGGGAAATCGACATATATTGGCAAGATAGCGTAATGCTGGCACGCGGTCCAGTGGGTAGAATCCAACAGAAAGGAGTCGCCCTCTACATGTCCCAGGTAGCCCATTTTGCGATCAACGCCGACGATGTTCCGCGCGCGCGCCGCTTTTATGAAAAGGTTTTTGGCTGGAAGTTTCAGGCCTATGGTCCGCCCGGTTTCTACATGGTCGACCCGGATTCCGCGCCCCCATCGGTGCCGCTGCGGGGCTCCCTACAGCAGCGCCGCGAGATCGTTCGAGGCGTTCCTATGCGCGGCTTCGAATGCACCATCTCGGTGAACGACATTCAAGCCGCCGCCGCAGCCGTACAGGCCAATGGCGGCGCCATTGTCATGCCGGTTTGCACGCTGGTCGGCGTCGGACAGTTGTTCTTCTTTCAGGATCCCGAAGGCAACATTGCCGGGGCGATGCAGTACGACCAAAATGCGGATTAAGGCATGGCAGGATCGTTCGGCCGGCTCCGATCATTCAGGCGTTGACCCTCATGGCGAAGTAAGAGAGGCGCCGCCGCGCGCTACTCGCCGAATACGCGCGCGAAGATCTTATCGACGTTGCGGAGTTGGCGCGGGAGCGAGAATGCCTCGGCAATCTGTTCCAGAGTCATCACGGCGCGGATCTCAGGGTCGGACTCGATGGCCGCGCGAAAATCCGACTCCGCTTCCCAGGCGCGCATGGCGTGGGACTGCACCAGGCGGTAGGCCTGCTCGCGCAACATGCCGGCGGCCGACAGGTCCAGCAGTAACTGGCCGGAGAAGACCAGGCCGCGGGTGAGCTCCAGGTTGCGGCGCATGCGGTCGGGATAGACCAGCAGCTTCTCTACCAGGCGCGTGGTCTTGTCCAGCAGGTAGTCGGTCAGGATCGTCGAATCCGGCAGGATCACGCGCTCCACGGAGGAATGCGAGATGTCGCGCTCATGCCACAGCGCCACGTCTTCGAAGGCCGCCTGGACGTTGGAACGCACCACGCGCGCCAGGCCGCAGATCTGTTCGCAGGTCACTGGGTTGCGCTTGTGCGGCATGGCCGAGCTGCCTTTTTGGCCGCGCGCGAAATACTCTTCGGCTTCGCGCACCTCGGTCCGTTGCAGGTGGCGCACTTCGAGCGCGATCTTCTCGCACAACGCGGTCACCAGGGCCAGCGTGGCGACGAAATGGGCGTGGCGGTCGCGCTGGATCACCTGCGACGTCACGGGGGCGGGCCGCAAGTGCAAGCGCGCGCAGATGCGATCCTCCACTTCGGGCCCGATGTGCGCGAAGGTGCCAACGGCGCCCGAAGTCTTGCCGACGCGCAGGTCCTCGGCGGCGGCCCGCAGACGGGTCAGGTTGCGCCCGGCTTCCTCATACCAGATGGCCAGCTTCAGGCCGAAGGTGATCGGCTCGGCGTGTACACCGTGGGTGCGCCCGATCTGCACGGTGTGCTGGAATTCGAGGGCGCGGCGCTTCAGCACGTCGCGCAGGGCTTCGAGATCGCGCAGCAGGATGGCGGACGCCTGCTGCAACAGCAGCGCCTGGGCGGTATCGACGACATCGTTCGAGGTGAGGCCGTAGTGCAGCCAGCGCGAGGCTTCGGCGTGGCCGGCCTTGGTCATGGCGTCGGCAACGGCGGTGGTGAAGGCGATCACGTCGTGCTTCACCTCGTTTTCGATCTCGTGGATGCGCGTGACCTCGAATCCCGCGTGGCTGCGCAGCAGGCGGGCGGCCTCATCGGGAACTACACCGAGTTCGGCGAGCGCTTCGGAGGCGGCCAGCTCTACTTCGAGCCATTGTTGGAACTTGTTCTGATCGCTCCAGATGCGGCCCATTTCGGGCCGCGTGTATCGGGAAATCATGTGGAGCGGCCTTTCAGGCTGCCACGCCGGCGTTCGCGCGGGCGTTCGTCCCGGCACACGGCATGCCCCCACGAAAGCGGGCATGCGGAACGCACGTACCGTGGCAGGCGGAAAGCCCGCTCCCCGTGGACGGTGGTTTCGAGAGCTATGCGCATCGCGGTTAGAACTGGAACACTTCCGACGGCCTGTGCTGTTGGGCGATGGAAAGATGCGTTGCCAGTCCCCGTTGCTCCAGGGCTTGAGTCGCAACCAGGCGGACGATCTCGGGATGGTTGTTCTGCTCGCTGAGATGGCCCAGCACCAGGTTGGCGGTCGAGGAACAGAGGTCTTGCATCAGGTAGTCCGACATCACCAGGTTCGAAAGGTGGCCCACCCGGCTCATCACGCGCTGCTTCACGGACCAGGGGTATGGGCCGACCTTCAACATGTCCAGGTCATGATTCGCCTCCAGCAGCAGCAGGTCCGTACGCCGCAGGTGAAACTTGATGGACGCCGGAATGTAGCCGAGGTCGGTGGCCACGCCGATGCGCACGCCCTCGGCCTCGAAGCAGAAACCCACCGGGTCGACGGCGTCGTGCGGGATGCTGAAGCTCTCGACTTCGATGTCGCCGATCTGGAAGCTGGCGCCAGCTTGAAACGGCTCCAGGCGGGGCTTGGTTTCGCCCCAGTCGATGGCCGGCGCGGTGAGGTGCGTCATATAAATGGCCGCGCGCAGGCTTTTGTTGCGGGCCAACACCGGCAGTCCGGAAACATGGTCGGAATGCTCGTGGGTGATGAGGATGGCGTCGATGCTGGCGAGGTCTTCGCCGATGGCCGCCAGGCGCTTGCCGAGTTCCCGCATGCTGAGGCCGGCGTCCACCAGGATGCGCGTCTTTTCGGTGGCCAGCAGGGCGGCGTTCCCGGAGCTTCCGCTTGCCAGCACGCAGAACTTTACGATATGCGGCCTCCTGACCCTCTAGCATACACGCAAATGCCAGCAAACAGAATAGGGCAGAAATGTTTGGCGGCTCAGGTATTTTGCGGGAATAGAACGGGCCTTTGCAAAGCTGTGTGTACGGCAAGGTCGGTGGACCCCCAAGGACCGGTCGGCCCCACCCAAAAGCAAGCCCTTGACGCACCAATGTGGGACAGACGCTTTCGCCTGTCCACCGGCTAGTTCTCGACCGCCCCATACCGGTAACAGCGTGGCTCCGGGGATACTGGTGGCTGTCGGCTAAGTACCGTAGGTTCAGTTGTTACGGTGCGGCATCGAAAGTGCAGGATGACGTCTCGTATGAGGATGATCTCCAGTCTGTTGCTGCTTTGGGGTGCGGTTTTCGCGTTCGCGGCGTCTACGAGCCCGGATCCCGCCGAGATTTTGTATGAGCGGGGCGTCAAAATGGCGGAGCAGGGTAGATTCCACGCCGCTCGCCTGGCTTTCTCAACCCTCGTGAACACCTATCCGAAGAGCCCTCAAGCCAGCGAGGCCCAATACACCATCAATGCCACGCTGCTGTTCGAAGACGGCCAGGCACGCCTCATCGCCGGTAAATACGGCACCGCCAGGTTGGCCTTCCAGACCTTGATTGTCGTCTACCCGGAGAGTCCGCTGGTGAAACAGGCCGCCGATCGGATGCGGATGGCGGAGCGGTTGGAGCAGGCCCAGTCGATCGGGCCGACGGTCCGGTCGCTGCGATTCGAGAACACCGACCCGGTGAAGGTCGACGACATCCGGCAGCGATTGCAAGAGCGGGAGATTGAGCTGGACGTGGAGAAGGCCTACGATGCCAAGATGGTGGAAGAGGCCAGGCGCGTGTTGACCGAACTGCTGGCGGAGAGGGGCGTGGCGAACCCGCGGGTCGAGGTGAGCATTCGGGAGATTCCGCCGCGGAGCGTCGACGTTGCGTTTCAGGTCAAGTAGCACGGGCCTTCCAGCCTGTGAGGGTTTTGTCTTTGGTCTGGCGAAACGATAAACTGCAACACAGGCGGGGGCGCCGTGCACCTATGAGAGTCGCTCGGATTCACCAGCATGGCGGGGCGGAGGTGCTGGTTTCGGAAGATGTGCCGGAACCGAAAATCAAAGGCAACCAGGTGCTGGTCCGGGTGCGCGCCTGCGCACTGAATCATCTGGACCTGTTTGTCCGCACGGGCATCCCCGGAATGAAATTCGCCATGCCGCACGTGCTGGGCAGCGATATCGCGGGTGAGATCGTGGAAGTGGGCGACCTCTGCGAGCGCGTGAAGCCAGGCTGGCGCGTACTGCTTTCCCCGGGGTTGAGCTGCCGGCAATGCGAGCAGTGCCTCTCCGGCAACGACAATCTGTGCCGCCGCTACACCCTGTTCGGCTACGGCGTGGATGGCGGCAACGCCGAACTGCTGGCCGCGCCCGAATACGGCGCGATCCCCATTCCGGACGAATTGAGTTTCGAAGAGGCCGCCGCCGTGCCGCTGGTATTCCTCACGGCCTGGCACATGCTCCTGACCCGCGCGCGGCTTCAGCCCGGCGAGGATGTGCTGGTGCTGGCGGCTTCCAGTGGCGTGGGATCGGCCGCCATCCAGATTGCCAAAATGTTCCAGTGCCGCGTGATCGCAACGGCCGGTGGCGACGAGAAGCTGGGTAAGGCTCGCGGGCTGGGGGCCGACCACGCGATCGACCATTACCGGCAGGATATTTCCGCCGAGGTGAAGCGGATCACTGGCAAACGCGGCGTGGACGTCGTGGTGGAGCACGTCGGCGCGGCCACCTGGCCGAAGAGCCTGGAATCGCTCGCGCCCTCGGGAAGGCTGGTGACCTGCGGCGCCACAACGGGGTTCGACGCGCGAGTGGATTTGCGGTATCTGTTCAGCAAGCAGTGGAGCCTGCTGGGGTCGTTCATGGGGACGATGGGGGAACTGCACCAGGTGCTCAAATTTGTGTTTCGCGGGCAACTGAAAGCGGTGGTCGACCGGGTCTATCCGCTGTCCGAGATTCGCGCGGCGCATGAGCGGGTGGAGCGGAAAGAGCAGTTCGGGAAGGTGCTGGTGCGGCTGTAGCGCGGGTATCCTGCGAATCGGGGGCCTAATCCAGGGTGGTGAGCAAAGCCGCTTCGAGGTTCGCGGGGTGGAAGCCGAACGGGCCGGGCGCGCTCTTATAGACCACGCGGCCGTCGCGATCGATCAGGAACAGCCGGTCGGGCCAACCTGTGTAGAGCCGCTCGACGGTGTTGTCGATGCCGTCGATCAACGCGGGGAAGTGGATTCCCAAGGTGCGCACGCAGCTCTCGGCCACCTGGAACCGTTCGCCGTCGGTGCGTGGATTACGAAAGACGACGCCCTCGCGGACGTTGCTGCGCATCTGCCAGATGTCGCTGGGGTGCGCTTCCTGAATGTACACGGCGTAGAAGGCTACCCGGTCGCGGTAGGTGTCGAACAGCTTGTTGAGCGCGGGAACCTCCCGGCGAAAGGGCGGTCAAGTGTAGCTCCCGAAGACCAGGACGACGGGTCGCGAACTGCGGAAAGAAGAGAGCTGGACGGTATCCTTGTGGTCGAGGGTCGGCAGACGAAAATCCGGCGCCGGACTGCCCGGGCTCACCGCGCCGGCCCGGGCGTGCATCCACATCGTCTCGAACGGCAGGGCCATCATGAAGGGCAGCGGTGTGCGGGCCACGATGCGGCCGAAGACGTCGGGGGGCTGCGTCATGGCCCAGTAGAATCCGGCGCACAGCACGCCCCAGACCACCAGCAGGGTTGCGAGGGCACGGAGCAGTAGGCGGCCGAGGCGGGGTGCTGCCATGATGATGGAATTGTATCAGTAGAACCGCTAGCGGGGTTGCGCCAACTTCCTTCCGAGCAGGCCCCCGGCCTGTCACGTCGGAGGTCGCGGGTTCGAGCCCCGTCGTCCCCGCCATTCCTCTTCAACGTTTTCCCAGCCTTTTCAAATATTTGCCGCTATATGCCGCGATACGGCTCGCGACGTCATGCGACATCAACCGACACGAAATGCCCCCAAATAAACTGTAGCAGCTACTGTAGCACCTAAGGATGGCGTCGAACGGCATCGCCTGGGGCCACTAGCCAAAGCTTTCCCAATATCCGGCGTGCTCAGGTTTTAAGGGAATTTGGCAACAATTCTCGGAATTTCCCATCGTGTCGTGGGGCCTAAACCATGCGCCGACTCGAGTGCCCTTTCCGACCAGTAAGGACCGACCGGGAGCCAGAACTCTCGGTATTCCTGGCGACACCCCCTGGCTGGCCCGAAGGACTCTAGCGAGCGGAGGCAAAGACTCCGGAATTGATCCGCTGCGGCGCACACGACTAGGGTGCCAACGTTGTCGGAATTGTCTGGCAACTGCAAGGTCGCTGACTTGGGTGACGACTCCGGCAAAGGTCGTGGCACCTCAATGAGCATGGGCAAGTGCGGAGGCTCCGAGATTTCGGCCCTCGCGGAGCGTGCGATAGGGCCCACGATTCTCAGAATTCCGGGTGTGACTGCGGGATTCCTGCCAGTCTGAATCCTCTCGTCAAGATGGCCGTGTGAGGCCCGAGCGGGGTCAACGACTCGCTCAAAAACGGCATCGTTGTCCGAATCCATGACCGCCACAAGAGCCTCAATCCCGTCGACTGTGACTGTGCCGCTCCGCCATGAGCTGACCGAATAGCGGATGATTTTCGGGGCCTCCCCTCCTTCCCGAACTGCCCAAAAATTGGCTCTTCCGGCTATTTAGTGGCGGCCGGGGCGAGGTCCAGGCCACCGCAATGGAAGTAGATCGCGTTGATGAAGTTCTGTTTGGTGCGGAAGCCCCTAGCGGTGTACTTCACCCATTGGATCTTGGAGTTGATCGATTCGCTGGCCGCGTTGGTGATGCGGTGCTTCAGGTAGGTGATGATGTTGTCGAAGCGCCGTTTGAGCATGCCCGCCACCTCCTTCATAGGAGCCAGCCGACTGCGCACGGCCCAGTTGTGCCACCGCTGGAAGTACTTGCGCGCCGGACCTTCATAGGTGTAGCTGTACAATCCCATGGCCGTCTCCTTCAGGGCCCAGGCGCGGGCCGTCTTCAACTCGCTGTCGCGTAAGGCGGCAAACTCCCGCCGGTCCTCGGCGTCCATGTTGGTCGGGTTTTGCAGCCAGTCGTAACGGGTGCCTACCAGCCGGTCGTCGCCTTTGGCGCGCAGCTCTTTGTTCTCCTTCCGTCGCACACCATCTACCGCCTGACTCAAATGCTGCGCTACATGGAATTTGTCGAAGACGATCTTCTCGTCGGCGTCCTTCACGTGTGCGCGCACCGAATCCACATAGGGGTCCCACATGTCCATGGCCACCGCCTCAATCCCTTTCAACTGGGGCTCCGTCAGGGTCTGCCAGAAACTGTCCAGGCTCGCCTGTTTGCGGTCCTCGGCCACGTATAACACCCGCTTGCGGGTCAGATCGTTCACGATCGTCAGGTATTTCTGCCCCTTACGGAAAGCCTTCTCGTCCACCCCCAAACGGGGAATCGGCTCAGCTTGACGCCGCTTGAGCCCGCGCTGAACGGCGCGGTCCATGATGGCGTGGATCTCATCCCAGCTCAGCCCCAACTGCTCAGCCACCGCCTTCTGGCTGGCGGTTTTCAGCCAGGAGATGGCCAGACCTTCAAACAGTGCTGTAAATCGGCTGGAAGGTTCTGCCCAAGGCAGTTTCACCACGCGCACCCCGTGGGTGGGGCATTGGCTGCGCGGCGGTTCGGCGTGCAAGATGGTGCGGTATTGGCAGGTATCCAGGTGGCGCCACTGCCGTTCGCGCTGATGGTCGTATGGCTTGCTGGCCACTCCGCATTCCGCGCAAGGCCAACTCGTCACCGCGTTGGTGGGCCAAATGGATATGAACCTCGCGAGGATCCAACTGCAAATCCACGGAGGCCACATACCAAGGGCTTTCCAGGCCCAAGATGCTCCCGTAAAGGTCGCGATCTTCCATACCGATTGGATGATCTGCCGACCTTCGGGGTGCGGAGTGCGGATTCTCCGGGGCGGCCCCAGCCGCCCCCGCCATTCCGGCGCTTGAGCCGGCGCTCGGGTCGCATTCCTGCGGAGCCCTACCCTCCGCTCAAGTACTTCCATTGTAGCCGGAGACCAAAGGAACCATTCTGCTTGGCCCTAAAGCGTTAAATTCCGGGGGCTTGGGGGCAGAGCCCCCAATTTCAACCAAGCTCTTCTTCCGAATTGAATCGTCGCCACCCAACTTGGTCCATCCCGCGAAGAGCCCCGCGCCTAACCCCTTACAATCACTCAAAAGCCAGAATTCCCCTATATGGAGGGAGCACACACCATTGCGAGGATGTCACTTCTCCTCTCAGATTAGGGTTGATTGATTCTTAGTCGTGAGTTAATCGATTGAATTACAGATAATAGGGCCTATATAGGCATAGTGCTGCCTGTTGCAGGCGTGATTCGCTGATCCAGCAGTCGCGGGAACTGTTTCCGCTGGCGACCTTTGGCTAGACACCGTTTCATCCCGCGACCGCGAAACAGCACCGAGATGCGGCCCTCGATGCCCGCTCGAAATTTTTGACCTTGCTTGAACGCCCGGCTACGCTCCCGAGTCTCTCGTTCCGCCGTCTTGATGCCACCGCGTTGCGGAATGCAGACTTGGGCCACGCCGGCCTTCTCACAGATAGCCTCATTCTCCGCGCTGAAGAAACCCCTGTCCCCTGCGTAGATTTCGGGAGGGTGCGCGAAGGTTTGCTGATGACTCTCCAAAGAGGATTGCACCTGGTTGGTGTCGGAAGGATTGCCCTCCAGTACCTTATATTCGGTGATCAAGCCTTGGGCACTCTCGGCGAGGAAGACCTTGCGCCCAAACTCCACCGGCTTGCGCGCCTTGCCCCGTTTGATCAGATCCGTATGGGGTTCGAAGATGGAGTAGAGTTTATCGTCCGTGGGGACCTGCTCCCCATTGAGGACGCGGCGGCGGGTCTGGTGGATGACTCGGTCGGCCAGCCCGCAATACTCGCCAATCTCCTTGCGGAGTGCGTCCATCTTCAGGCTATCCATGAGACTGGCCACCTTTTTGTATTTCTTCTTCAGCGCCTGACGCCTTTTGCACGACCTGTTGGGTGATCGACAGGAGTTCCCGATACTTGGGCACTTGCTGGTGGACCCGCTCCTGCGGGGTCATCCGTTCAATCTCCTGCATGCGGCGGCGCGCGCTGCGGGTCCGATTTGTAAAGCCCTTCACTCCCTGGGGAAGCATCTCATGCAGGTCTTCGATCAGACGGGTGATGGTGCGCACACAGTCCCACAGCAGCGAGGCATCGGTGGGGTAATGGACGTTGGTCTCCACCACCGTGGTGTCGACGCGCAGCGTTTTGCCGTCCTCCAGATCCAGTTCCACGGCGGCCTGAATCACTTTCTGGTTGATTTCCTGCAAAGTCTGCGGCGTGATCCGGCAAAAGGCCCGGTTGAAGGCATCGTGCTTGGGGACGGGACGGCTGTCGAATTGCGTAAAACTGCGCAGGGACAGCCCATCGTCAATGCGTTCGCGCAACTCGCGGTAGTCCCAGTTCTTGATGCGCATGAGCACCAGTGAGCGCAGAACTTGCGACGGCGCCATGCCATCGCGCCCGGCGCGGGGATTCTTCAAGCCGCGCTCCAGATCCTTACGGACTTGCTCGACCACGCTCTGCTGTTCATCGAGGAAGTTGGCGACGGCTTGGAGCGTGGGGTCCAGTGGGATGCCCAGGCGGTACAACTCGAGGTCGGCGAAGCTGATTTGCGGAGGAAGAATTCTGCTCATGAGAGTTCTACTCGGGACGCAGCAGTTGGTGGTTGAGTTCGCAGATACGCTCCAGGGTGGCTTTCAGTTTCTGATAATTGGCGAGCCACTGCTGGACGGTGGGGACGATCTGGGGGCGGAGACTGAACTGTTTGGTGCGGCCGCCGGGATAGCTGACGGTCAACACCCAAACGGAATGACCTTCGCCGTTGGCACAGACAGCGCAGCCGGAGCGATGGCGGATGTGGCGATGGAGCAAGGAGCCGCGGAGGATCTCGGTAGTAGAAGGGAGATGGGCGGCTAGTTTGGAGCGGGCCTCGATGGCTTTTATCTGCTTCACTTATATACATGAAACACATTTCAAAAAGTCTGTCAACCCCTTCACAAACATTTCTACAAAGATTTGTTCGACTGCCCGGTGATGTTGGCGGGGGAAAAATGGAACTCGCCGTTCGCCTGTGAGCCTTCAGAGCCGCAGCAGTCACGGGTAGCTCGCATGCGCGGCCATTGGCTTCCCGTACAAGCGCCGCTCCAAACTGCGGTTCTTTGACCTCAGGCCCGCGATAAAGCTCTATTTAACAGTGGCTTACGGGTTTTGCGACAGAAACTAGCGCTTAATTGCGTAAATTAATAATTGTATTTTGAAGTTGACTGCCCTTGACCTCGCGTTTTCGCCAGCGGAACGGTTTGGCGTGCTCGTTGTGTTTTCGGATGAAGGCTTCAATGGCCTCGCGCAGCTGATCTTTGGTTTTGAAGCTTGATCCGTTGA
>JAIQFL010000371.1 GCA_020073365.1 Terriglobia bacterium
TTGTCCCACACCAGGTTGTACTTCTGGCTCCACGTCCCCGGCTTGTCGAACGCCAGCCGGTAGTGGTCCCCGTCATTTGCCAGCGCCACCCACTTGCCGGCAAACTCCTGCGCCGTCTTGCGGTAGAGCGCCGCTTCGGGCCGGCGCCCCGTCATCTCACAGAGCGCGCCGTATGCGCCCAGCGCCAGAATCGCCTTGATCGAGAGGTTCGCGTTGTGCGCCAGGTGTCCCGCGAAGTCGTCTGTGGAAAGCTGGTTCTCGGGATCGAGTCCCTTCTCCTTCAGATACTCCGCCCACCTGGTGAGTTGGGGCCAGTACTTCCCGGCAAACGCCGGGTTGCCCTCCACGCGCGTCAGCGCCGCCACCATGAGGAGCATGTTGCCGCTCTCCTCCACCGGCATCTGGTTCTCCTCGGTCCTTTCGCCTCCTCCATAAACCTGCCCGTTGGCATGCGGATACGTCCCCAGATCGTGCGGCGCGAAGGGCCAGCGCCATCGGTCCATCCGCGCGTAATCCATCACCGGCTCGAGTTGCGCCTTCAACAGCAGGGGATTGAAGAGTAGCGTGAAGGGCGAGCTTGGATAGATCACATCCACCGTGGCGATGCAGCCGTTGCTGAAGTTCTCCTTGGGGAAGTACAGGGCCGTGCCATCCACATCCGCCACCAGCTTGTGCGCCGCCAGGGTCTGGCGATAAGCCAGCGCCGCTAGGCGCGCATACTTCTCGCCTCCCACCTTTCGCATATCTGCCATCAGTTCCGTGTCGAACGCCACGCTCCGCTCCCGCAGCGCATCGTGGTCCCGGCGAGCGCTGCGCAACAGGTCGTTGGCTTCGGCGCCTTTGCGCCTCCACCACGGCCGCTCGCGGCGCTGGAAGTACTCGATCGAGTACAGATCGTCATAAGCCAGCATGAGGTAGCGCGATAGCGGGCGCGGCCCCACCTTGCCCATGTCCACGCTGAATGCCAGCACGTCCGCCGGCCGGCGCCCGGAAGGGTACTCCGCGAGATCGTCCGAATCCGGGAGCCGGCCGCTGGTCTCGAATGCGCTGCGGGCATCCTGGTGCAAAGTCGCCGCCGCGGAAACTCCGTCCGGACGGTCCGCCGCCAGGTACAGATGGCCCCAATCGATTCGCAGGTCGTCGCCGCGCTTGGCCAGCACTGGCTGTTCCCGCGACCCCATCCGCAACACCGGCTGTCCGTCCAACAGGAACCGCGACCACGTCACAGGCTGGTCCGCCGTATTGGTGACCAACTCGGCGCCCGCGTCGACGAAGACCGCGATCGCATGTTCCACGCCGTCCGTCGCTGCGACGCTCCACTCGATATACGTCAGCGGCCTGGAAAGCACCTCCAGATCGTCCGGCAATGCCGGGGTGAAGAAGGTCAGGGTCAGGCCGATCCCCGCGCCCGAAAACTCGTAGATGGTGCGCGTAGGCAGCACCTGGAGCCGGGTCTGATCGAGAACCGCGGATACCTGCCGCTCGCGCCCCATGAGCCGATAGGTCTTGCCGTCGATTCGAGCCAGCGCGTTAAGGCTGTTCGGCTTCCCCGTCCAGTGCGCCGTCACGCTCTCGCTCAGCCGGTCCGTCAGGGACCAGATGCTGAAATAGGGATCGTGCGCCACCAGCGGCGCGGCCGGCGGCCGAAACGCCCCCGGCGTCTGCCCAGCCCCCGCCAACGGGAACGCCGCCAGCAAGGCCGCCGTCCGGAAAGTTCGCTTCAGACAATTCACGCTCATCGCTGTCCTCATATTCTGCCAGCCCGGTGGTACAGACGATCGGGTTTCGTCGTCTGTCAGCCGCCCCTAAGCCGCCCCCCACAGCCGTCGCCCACACCCCGTAACCACCGGCGCCACAGCCGTAGTCACCAGCACCAGCACCCAGATTCGCCCGCGCAGCAGATTGTAATCCGCCGTCAGGTCGCCCCAGGGCTTGCCGAAAAGATAATGCCCGGCCAGAAACTCAAAGCCCAGCGTGAGAAACAGCCAGAGACCGCCAATCATCAAGGCATCCGCCCGGCCTGCCGGACCGACCCACCCAATGGTGAGCCACGAAACCACCAGAATCAGCGTGCACAAGCCGATCGTGCTGAGCGCATGTCCCACCCGGTCACCGAGTTTCGGCGTAATCCAGATTTCACGCGCCGCCCCGTTCCCGACGGCCGAGGCCAGCAACGCGCACCACACAACTACCGCACGGAGAAACACGTCCCGGCTCTCCCGAACCAGCACGCTAACACAATTGAAGAGCGCGCCGTTAACGGCGGTGGTTGGTCTGGCCGAAGGCCCGGAGAAATGTCGCCTCCACACCCCATGTAGGAACTCCAGGACGCTTGAGGCTGCGGTGACCACGATCCTGCCGGGACAGCGAAGACTGTCGCCGTTAGAGGCGCGTTTGCCAACGATTCGCCGAGCCGGTGGACACTTCGTCAAGATGCTGCGGGACCCGGAGATCTGGAAGAAGTATGCGAGCCGCGGGCTTACAGAATCTTCGCGGCGATCAAGGTGAGGTCATCCGCCTGGCGATGGCCACGAGCATGATCCCGGACTTCGTGGATGATGGTCTCGCACACTTCCGCAGCCGTCCCGCCGCGCGCGCGGTTGAGGGCGTCGAGTAGCCTGCTATCTCCGAACTCGTCATCGCGCTCGTTGGTGGCCTCGGGAATGCCATCGCTGAAGATCAGCAGCCAGTCTCCGGGGAGAAGTTGCACGCTGTCTTGAACCGCCGTCAAAACGGGCAGCAGACCGGCGGGCGCCGTCATGCTGTCGAGGCGAGTGCAGGCCGGCTCCGGCCCGCAGCGGACGAGCATGGGCGGATAGTGCCCGGCATTGGCATAGGTCAGCATCCGCGTGGCGGCGTCGTAGACTCCGTAAAAGACCGTGGCATACCGGTCCGGGGTTGTGGTATCGAAGAGCCAGCCGTTGACCTGCGCGATCACTTCACCCGAACGGTCGCCGGCGGCGGAAACGTGCGCGCGGACGGCCGCGTGCAAAGAGGCCCCCAACAGCGCCGCCGAGATTCCCTTCCCGGAGACATCCGCCAGAAGCAGCCCCAACTTCCCCCCTGCCAGCGGAAAGAAGTCGTAGTAGTCTCCGCTCACGCCGCGCGCGGGCCGGCAGATGCCGGCGTAGTCGATTCCCGCCACAGCAGGCAGGAAGCGCGGGAACAGCTCCTTCTGCACCTTGGACGCCATTTTGAGGTCGTAGTCCAGACGTTCTTGGTCGAGGTGGTGTTCCTGCTCGTGGCGCAACAGGGCGCGGACCCGCGCCAGCAGCTCGCGCAGGGAAAAGGGCTTGGTCACATAGTCGTTGGCGCCGAGATCCAGGCCGAGCACGCGGTCGGCCTCTACCGACCGGGCCGACAGCATCAGAATGGGCGCGTTGAAGCCTTCGCCGCGCGCCCGCTTGCAAAGATCGTATCCGTTCAGCTTGGGGAGCATCAGGTCGAGAATCACAAGCTCCGGCGAGTTCTCGCGGAGCGAGCGATATCCGCCCTCGCCGTCGGTGGCCGTGAAGACCTGGTGCGATTCAGATGTCAGGTTGTCCCTGAGGCCGCACAGGATGGCCGGATCGTCTTCGATAATCAGAATGCGGCTCATCGTTCCCCTTTCCGCTCCCTTGTGAGCCGTGCTTCATTTACTTGCCTGCGGTTTGGGCAAGAAATTTTCGAGCGACCAAAGCTCGGTGCGCACGACATTGCTGGTGAACAAGCCTCGGCGTCCATCCGGATGCACGCGGAATGCCCAGGTTCCCCCTACCACGTTGGCGGGAAGGTCTCCGAGCTTTTCCAGGTTTCCGCCGGAAGCGGGTACGCGCAACAGAACCGGGTTGGGAGGACCCAGGCGGAGCATTCGCAGGTAGGCGCCATCGGCGGTCCACTCCATGCTGCCATGTGTGCCTGCTGGGAACGTGGTTAGCGCCTTCCAGTCGCCGCCTTCTATCGGCTTCATGCTCACTGTGAAATGACCGTCCGGTGCGACCAGGGCGGCTGCTACCTTTGTACCGTCGGGAGACAAGCTGGGGATTATGGCTTCCGGCTGCGACAGCAGCTCAGTTTCCTGGCCGGAGGCCAAATCGTAGCGGATTAGGGCGCATCGACGCGCGGCAACATCGGTGACGCTGATCAGCAGTGCCCTTCCATCCTGTGATGGCGTCACAAGTACGACCTTGTTGCCCAGGCCCGCGATTCGTTTCACGGCGCCGGTCGACGTCGACACCGAGTACACCTCAAACACGTCTTGGCGAGACTCCAGGCGGCGCAATACCGCGTATAACGCGCTTCCGTCCGGTGCCCACGAGAGCTGGTAATCCGGGCCCTGATTGTACGATTCCGGCAGGGCAAACTCCCGTTCCAGTCCCGAATCGAGCGTCCGGATCGTCACGGCGGTACGCCCTGCGTTGTCCTGCCTGCTGATATAGGCCAGGCGCCGCCCATCGGGGGACCAAGCTGCGAATTCACGCCTGGGACCGAACCGCCCTGACAAGGGCTGCGGCTCGCTAGTTATGGCGCCTCGGACGGGATCCATATCCACCGTGAAGACTTCGCTTCCCCAGTCTGTCCACACCGAGTAGAACAGCGTTCCATCCTTTGTCATTGAGGTAATCTGCATCGGTCCGGCGTTTCGCTTGACGAGTAGGGGCTGGCCCTGCGGCTTGCCATCGGTGACGGCGAGCAGGTAAATGGAGGGTGTCCCGGCGCTGTCGCTGAGAAAAAGGATGTACCGGCCATCGGCACTCCAATTGAGGAATCGGTCGCCGGAGGGATGTTCAACCAGCTTGCCCTCATACTTCCCATCCACCGAAAGGACACTGACGTTTTCCGAGGGTCCGAGGCTCGCCGGATTCGTTCCGAGGGTGTAAGCCACATACTTTCCATCGGGTGAGAACTTCGCCGTCAAGGGATACTGTGGGCCAGGGCCGAGATTCTTCAGAGTCCTCGCAGAGCCATCCGTCACCGAGATGCTGATCAGAGAGTTGGATCCGTCGGGCTCGACAACCGAGGCCAGCAGGCGGCTGCCGTCGGGGGACCAATCCCGCACTGGCTGATTCAGTGCGACTGTCCTCTTTCGGTAGACTTCACGGAAGCCGGAGCCGTCAATCCCGACCACGCAGACTATCGCCTTCTCGGGCAGGCCGTTGCCGGGAACGGGCCCGCGCGGGTCTGAAAACGTTTCAAAGGCGATTTGCTTTCCATCCGGGGACACCGAGAACGAAGGGATGTTCCATCCGGGCGACGTAAAGGCAACTCGCTCTCCACGGCCATCCAAGCCGGACACTACCAAATTACCGTGATACTTCTGGAACAAGTGCCGGCCGTCCGACTGCGCCTCAGTCGCAGCCGGCGAAATGGCGATCTGGCGCGTCACTAACCCCGACTCGTTCTTCGTCTTCGCGCCGCCCGCCATCGCTGCGAGCCGCTCCCGAGCCATGGCCACCGAGTCGCGCTGGTCGGCGAAATCGCGAGTCACCTCTTCATAAAGCTTAATGGCCTTTCCCTGCCCGAGCTTCTCGTAGCATCGCGCCGCCTGCACCAGCGCTTTTGCCGCGAGCGCGCGGTCCGACACGAACTCTTTGGCCACTCGCTGGTAAAGCTTGATGGCCTCTTCGAGGTTGCCCGCGGCGCGCTCCTGCACGACGGCCTTCTGGAACAACTCCGCTCCGGTTTCGGCGGCAAACGCGATGGTCAGGGTCAGGGCCAGGAACAGGAATTTCGGCTTCATCTGAGTTCTCCTTCGCTTTCCAGAATGCGGCCTCGGGCGGCGAAAGTCGTCATGAGGATTTGCGCGTGGCGCAAAAAGCTTGCAAGGTTTTTGTCATGAAATTGTCTCATGGCACAAATTTGTAACCCACGCCGTGCACGGTCTTGAGGTGCTCCGGCTGGGACGCATCGCGCTCCAGCTTGGCCCGAAGTCCCGCGACGTGGTTATCCACGGTGCGGCTCGTCGGATACGACTCGTATCCCCATACCTCGTTCAGGAGATCGTCGCGCGTCACCACCTCGCCCGCGCGCGACGCCAGAAAGCGCAGGATCGCAAATTCCTTGCGCGTCATCTCGATCGATTCCCCATTGCGGCGCGCCTCGTAGCTGCGGAAATCGATCTCGACATTGCCGAATCGAAGATCTCCCGGCAGATCGCTGCGCGCCTGGCTGCGCCGGAGCAACGCGCGAATGCGCGCCATCAGCTCGCGCACGGAAAACGGCTTCGTGACGTAATCGTCCGCTCCGAGATCGAGCCCCAGCACCCGGTCCGGCTCCTCGCTGCGCGCGGTGAGCATCAGGATCGGCGTAGCCACCCCTTCCCCGCGCAGCTTGCGGCAAAGCTCGTATCCGCTCATGCGGGGCAGCATCAGGTCGAGGACGATCAGGTCGGGCTTCCGCTCTCGCTGCATCTGATAACCGGTTTCCCCGTCGGTAGCGGTCAGTACGGTGTAGCCCTCAAAGACCAGATTGTCGGAGAGGCCGCGCAGGATGGCGGGATCGTCCTCGATCGCGAGAATCGTGGTCATCCCTGGACCTCCACGGGTATGAGAATGGAAAACGTGCTGCCCGCGCCGGGCGCGCTGCGCACTTCCACGCGTCCACCGTGCGCCTTGGCGATGTGCGCCACCAGCGTCAGGCCCAATCCCGTGCCGGCGATCAGGTGGCTCTCGTGCGAACGCGCGCGGTAGAACTTCTCGAAAACGTGTTTCTGCTCGTCGAGCGCGATCCCCAGCCCGCGGTCCGTGACTTCGATGACGGCGTCGCCGTTGCGGGAGGCCAGCAGCAAATCGATCTCGCGGGAGTCGCCGGAATACTTCATGGCGTTGGTCAGAAGGTTCAGGATAGCCTGCTCCAGGGCGTCCGGGTCGGCGCGCAGTGAAGGAAGGTTCTGGTCGATGGAGAGCCGCAGAGTGAATCCCTGCTGCGCCAGCGGGTATTGCATGGTGCGGGCCGCCGAGTCCGCCACGGCCGCCAGGCTGGTCGGGCGCAGCCGGTAGATCTTCTTCCCCTGCTCGATCTTCGAGAAGTCAAGCACGTTATCCACCAGCCTCGCCAGCCGTTCACTCTCGTTCACGATGGTCTCCAGATACTCGGCTTGGGCGCGTTCGTCCCTGCATCGTCCCAGCGATAGAGTCTCGGCGAACATGCGAATGGATGTGAGCGGCGTTTTGAGCTCATGCGATACGCTGGCTACGAATTGCGAGCGCACCTGCGCCACCCGGACATCGCGGTTGACGTCGCGCAGCAGGAGATAGCCGCCGAGCAGGGTGAGGCCCAGCACGAGCCCGAAGCCGGCCACATAGAGCGCCACGGGCGAACCCCGGCCGCCGCCGGCGGCGAAGCGATTGGCCGGCCACTCCACACGGAGGCCTGGAAAATTCTCTCCCAAGGCGTCGCCCTGCAGCCTCCGTCCACCCAGTTTGGCGCCGGGCGGAGCGGCCTTGGCCGACGACACCGCCATCATCAGAGCCGGCAGAGGCGGCGCGGGAGGAGTGACGGCGATCAGCCATGTTTCCTCACCATAGGGTATCCAGACCGGGCCGGACGAGGGCGCCGATTCAATCTGCGCCCGCACGCGCGGGAAACCCGCCGCCAGGGCCGTAGCTTGCTCCATTTCAGCGGCGCGCCGGGAGAGACTCGCCCGAGCCTGCTCGTCTTGGCTTCCGGGAATGGATGCGAGCAGCGAACGAATCGTGACTATTTCGGGCAGGGTGAGCCAGCGTCCCGGATTCACCTGGTCGAGGAGAAAGCTGAGAACGGCCTCCGGCTCGCGCTTCATTTCCTCCAGGCACTCGGCGGCGTAGAGGCGGTACGCAACACCCTGTTCGTCTCGGGCATCCCCGCCTTCTTTCAGAAGGGTGAGGAAATTGCGAACGGCTTCCGCGGCGTCTCCGGCCTTGGCCAGCGTTCGCGCCAGCAGTAGACGGGCGTCGGCGCTCTCAGTCTGGTCGCGGGCTGAGGCGAGTGCCTGCCGGTAAGCGGCCACCGCAGCCGGATAGTCCTTTTTGAGGAACTCGCGGAGTTCCCCTTCCTGGCGATACCGGGCATACTGCGAGGATGACGGCTGTGGCGGTTGAGCGCCGGATTCCCAGGGCAGCACCACGCGGTCCCCTTCCACCCTGGCGATCAGTACGATGGCAGGGTTCTCGGGCGCTTCCGTCCAGCGCGGGCGGGGCGATCGGATCAGCCGGTTGATCTCCTGAAGCCGGATGGCCTCGAGACGGGCGGTGAACTCCCGCCGCAGTTGCTCCGTCGCCTGGTGGCGCTCGTCGGCAGTCCGTTTGCTAACAAGTTCGCCTTCCTGGTGGATGAGGCGGGCCGCCAGTCCGATCACGACGGCCGCGGGAAGCAGGATGGCGAGGACGAAAAGCAAAATCTGACGCTTGTAACCGCCCATACGCATAGACAAGACTGAGGTTATTTTATGGCTTCCGTGGCGGAGATTGTCACGAAATTGTCAGGCTTGTGCAAGATTTTGGGGGGAAACGGACGGCGCCATCGCACGACGGTCGGCCGATTGCCTATGACAGCCCGCGACTCGAAGGCCCAGCCGAGGTGACGTGGCGTCTCTGCCGGTCCGGGCGTCAGGCTGCGGTGACTACAATTCTGCCCGGCCGCGACCGCGGCTTTCTACGAATCACGATCTCGATGTCGCGATCGAGCGCGGTCAGAAATGCATCAACCGTTCCACGAAGAATCCTTCCAACCTATAGTTCAGGAGTGCCGAGACCTTTGGCTGATTGATGCCCAACTGGCGACCCGCTTCGCTCTGGGACACACGGTGACGCTGAAGCAATTCATGGATGGCGACCGCGAGCTTGACCTCTGTCTGCCGTTCCTCTGCATCCGCAAACCCGAGATCGGCAAATACATTACCGGAGCTCTGAATGACGGCTTCCCTCGGCTTGCTCTTGACTCTCGCCATATCGTTCCTCGTAATCCTCCCGCGCAGCCTTGAGGCGTCTCGATACCAGAACCATATTATTACGTAGGGCCGTCCGGCTTCGCGCCATTCATATATCCCAGTCCAAATACTCGTCTCACGCCATCGCACGCGCACTCGCTTTATCACTCCGATCAACGGCTTAAACGTTTTGGGAAGCACTGCCTGCACAGACCCGACGTTACGTCCGGAGGCACGCAATCGGGGTCGCAGCGCGTTCATCGGGAGCAATCGTGCGCGCCTTCAGAGTACGGATCACGACCTCAAGCAGCGACGATCACCGCTATCGCCGGCAGCAGATTAGCACTCTTATGGGGAGCATCTGACTAGCGTTGAGATTCGCAGCGACACACGTGATAGAAGCGCAGCTTCGGCTGCGACGCCGTGATACAAAAGCAACATGGCCGAAAACAAGCTCGCACAATGGTGGCGACCGGAGGCACCAACTGAGAGACTACCCGGTACACTCTTCGAGGACGGCGATCATGGCGGCCTGCGACTGCTCATCGACGGCCATTTCGCTCAAGCGGATGCCGAACCTGCGGCCGACGGCGTACCGCGGGCGGTTAGACCTCCGCTCGACGATGTGCCCCTCCTCCTCGGGACCACGGCAGACGGAAAGCTCCTGAGCCTCATCGATTGCCGTACGGTCAAAGGGAGCGGGCTCCCCGGATTGACGAAAACCTTCCAGGTATTTCGGCCAACGATCATCGCCTACGACGTTCATTTCGCGAGCGCAGACGAATTCCGACTGACGTCGTTATCTGGCCGCTATTCGAATCTCGACCAGTGGGTCGAGGCGTCCGGCGTTTCGTATGCGTTCCCCTCGGGGAATCTGTATCCAATCTCGATCACGTACGCGAAACCCGCAGAGGTGAAGGCGACACTCTCGAATGGAATCTCGGTCGACGTGGACTTCTCGGTGACTGGGCCAGACATTGGAAATCGGAGGGAGGTCCAGATCCAACAGCAGGCTTGGCTCGGTGTCCGTTCTTCAGACGAGCGCTCTTACGAAGAACTCCTTCGATGGCTCACGATGGTTGCCGACTTCGTCTCTCTTGGTATTGGGCAGGCGGTTCGCTTAGGCGAAATCCAAGCAGGGGCTATGGACTCGGAAAGCACGGAGCGTCCGCAAAGAACGATCTACTTTCGGCTTCATCACAATTCGGAGCCTATCGCTCCTCTTCGCGAAGACATCGACCCGTGGCGGATGCTTTTCACCCTGAACGACATTCGCGAGAACTTCGCGAAGATTCTCGAGGCATGGTGTATCCAGCAAGAGAAGATCAGGCCACTCTACAGTCTTTACTTCGGCACGCTTCGAAGCGCGAGCATGTACGTTGAACACCGGTTCTTAAACATGTTCCAAGCGCTCGAATCGTTCGATCGTCGGGATTTCCAGCCCACGAGCGAAGCGATTGAGAAGCATAGTCAGAGAAAGAACCGGATTCTCGATGCGGTTCAAATAAAGAAGGATCGCGATTGGCTTGAAGGAAAGCTTCGCTACAGTCACGAGCCGTCAGCGACGGAGCGGCTCAAAAGGCTTGTCGAGAAATATGACGCGTCCTGGATCTTTGAGGATGCTCCCAAAGAGATTGAACTCGCGGGCAACTTTCGAAACTTCTACACGCACTACGACCCAAAGCTCGGTAGCAAGTTGCCAGAGTTGAAAAGGCAGCCATTGGCCATGCACAATCTGGCGGTCCGCTTCCAGGTACTTTGCGAGATCATTCTTCTCCGCGAGGTCGGGTTCCCGGCAGACCAGCTTAAGAAACGAATTCAGGAGACGCAGCGCCTGGAGCGAAGATTCGTGCACTAACGCCCTCAGAGCGGCTTCGGCGCGCTAACAAACCCCAGTGGATCAGACCGAGCAGCGCGACCAGGTGGATATGCTGGTCCGCTCCACCTGGACCCTCCGTCGCCTCGCCGCCGCCGAAGCCCAGGTCTGGATCTACCAAATGGAGCACGCCTACAATCTCGACCCCCACGCCCCTCTCGGCCAAGCCTTCCACAACTGCGACCGCACCCTC